>CAYNCS010000007.1:0-8139 GCA_964395875.1 uncultured Caulobacteraceae bacterium
CCCTTCGAGCCGCAAGCGGGGCAAATGATCCCCGCCGGTCCATATCGTCGTGACCGGCGAAGCTTTGCTTATTCCGCAAGGAGCGCGGCGCATCGGCGCCGAAAGCACTGTGGTGCGCTAGGGGATCAGGCGCATTTCGCTGGTCTGGAGCCGCCTCATCCTGAACGGACCGGTTTGACGCCAATAGGCCGTGTTGTGGCTCTGCCCCGGGCATGCCAGTTTCGCGATCGCGGGTCCGCTCGCCGCCGAGGGCGGCGTTGTGTTGCGCGGAGTCTATCCCGCGAAAGGGAAACGAAGCTTATGAAGTTTGTGTTTTCGGGCTCCTTCGTCCCCGTTGCTCAATTGCCTGCGCTCGCCGTTGCGGCGGACGAGAATTGTTGGGACATGATGACGCTGCCGGACCACACCGTGAATCCAGAGACGCTCTCCACACCTTATCCTTACACGAAAGATGGCGCCCGGCGCTGGCCGGAATTCACCGAGTGGCCCGATCAGATCGTCACGATGGCGGCGTGCGCAACCGTCACCAAACGCCTGCGTTTCACCACGGGCGCTTTCGTCCTGCCGATGCGGAATCCGTTCCAGGCGGCGAAGGCCGTTTCGACGGCGGCCGTCATTTCGGACAATCGCGTGGTGCTCAGCATTGGGGTGGGCTGGTCGAGGGATGAGTTCGATATTGTGGGGCAGGACTTTTCGACGCGGGGCAAACGCACCGACGAGATGGTGGAGGTGATGCGTCTCCTCTGGACTGGCGAATACGTGTCGTTCAATGGCCGCTTCTACAATTTCGATCGCATCGAGATGAATCCGCGGCCAACGAAGCCGATTCCGATCTGGGTCGGCGGGATTTCAGACGCGGCGCTTCGGCGCGCGGCCCGGCTCGGCGACGGCTGGCTGAGCGATTTGCAGCCGGCCGCCGAGATTGTTGAATGCATCGCCAAAATACGCCGGTATCGCATCGAATATGGCCGGCCGTCCGAAGGCTTCGACGTATTGGCGGCGCCGACGGACGTTTTCGACGTTGACGGCTATCGCCGGCTCTATGATCAGGGCGTCACGCGCATCGTCACGCAGCCATGGCAAATCTACAGCCCGGGCGCAAAAGACCTCCAGCTGTAGAAAGACGCGCTCGCGCGTTACGCTGACGACGTTATTTCAAAATTTGCCTGAACGCCGGCCCCGAGAGAGGCTAGCCGGGTCTGGGTCCGGCAATGAGCGGTCCACTTGGGTGATCGAGGAAAGGCGCGCCTTCAATATTCAACCGCGCAAGATTTCGGGCGGCGCTCGCTTGACGCATGCGCATGTGAATTGCGGCCAAGGTTTAGCGAAGAGGCCAAGAAGTGCGGCCCCCGTCTGTTATTCGCCGGACGGCTGGCGATAATCAAATCCAAGTTCAAAGGCCAAAAAACGCCAAAAGAAGATAATGGGAGGACCAGCCATGCTCGGCTTCATCGGCCTTGGGATGATCGGCCGCCCGATGGCGCGGCGGCTTGCGGAAGTGAATCCGGGCGCGGCTATGGTCTACGACGTCAGTGCGGACGCCTGCGCCGCGCTGTCCGACGTCGCGAAGATCGCGGAATCTCCGGAAACGCTGGGCCGCGAATGCACGCACATTGCGATCTGCGTGCGCGACGACAAGGACGTGCAATCGGTGCTGAGCGGCGCTGCTGGGCTGCTGAAGGGCGTTCAGGCGCGCGGCGGCGCCATTATCGCCATCCACAGCACGATCGGGCTTGAGAGCCTTCTGAACTTCGCCGAGGCCGCCAGGAAGGTGGGCGGCGAGCTGGTCGACGCGGCGGTGACGGGCGGTCCCGAAGTGGCGGCGCGCGGCGCCCTGACGGCGATGCTTGGCGGCGCGCCGGGAATCGTCGAACGCCTGCAGCCCTTGTTGGGCGGCTATGCATCCAATCTTGTGCATGCGGGGCCTCTGGGCGCGGGCATGAAGCTCAAGGTCGCCAACAATCTCGTGACCTACACGCAATTGGCGATCGGCGTTGAGGCGGCTCGGCTGGCGCTGAAGAGCGGCGTCGATCCCGAACAGCTCATCGGCGTGATGAAGGCGAACGGCAATCTCACGCCGGCCATGGGCGCATATCTGGCGGGTCGTAAGGCGCTCGCGGCGAACCCCGAGAACTTCGTCAATTTCCAGAAGGGCCTGGCGAACCTCGCCGAAAAGGACCTCGACCACGCTTTGGCGACAGGCGCGGCTTGTGGAGACGATCTGCCGATGGGCCACCAGACCCGCGCTTTGTTCCGAGACATCATCGAGAGGATGGATCAATGACCGCTTTCCCGGTTTCGAAACTCTACATCAACGGGGAATTGCGCGCCGCAGAAGGCGGCCGCACCTACACGAACATCGCGCCCGCCACAGGCAAGGCGATCGGTGAGGCCGCTGACGCATCGGCGGCGGATATGGAAGCCGCCATCGCCGCGGCGCGTCAGGCGTTCGACAAGAGCGACTGGCCGACGAACCGGAAGCTGCGGCTGGACTGCCTGCGGCGTCTGCAGGCGGAATTGCGCAAGCATGGCGAAGACTTCAGCGCGCGCGTCGCGGCCGAAACCGGATCGGCCGGCATGGTCATGATGGGGCCTGGCTTTGGTCTGCCAATCGAGTTCATGACCTGGACCATCGATGCGGCCGAGAAATACGATTACGAACGCGAGCTGCCCGTGAGCAATGCGATGGGCGTGCCCAGCCGCCGTCTGGTCGTGCGCGAGGCGGCGGGCGTTGTGGCGGCGATCACGCCGTGGAACGTGCCGATGCAGATCAATCTGGCCAAGCTCACGCCCGCGCTCGCGGCGGGCTGCACGGTCGTTCTGAAAGCGGCGCCGGAAACGCCGTGGACGGCCGCCATCCTTGGCGAGGCGGCTCTAGCGGCGGGCTTTCCGCCCGGCGTGCTGAACGTGGTGACCTCCTCGGACAAGGCCGGGCTGGGCGAGCAATTGGTGCGCGATCCGCGCGTCGATCTGATCAGCTTCACCGGCTCCACCGCGACGGGCCGCCGCATCATGGCGACCGCCGCTGAAGGCCTGAAGCGCGTTTTCCTCGAACTCGGGGGCAAGTCCGCCAATATCGTGCTTGATGACGCACCGTTTCCCGAAGCGCTCTATGGCGGCCTGACGGTCTGCTACCACGCTGGGCAGGGCTGCGCGATCGCGACCCGCCTCCTGGTGCCGCGTGCGCGGCACGACGAGGCGGTGGCGATCCTGAAGGCGATGTTCGAACAGCTCCCTTACGGCGATCCGAACGATCCCAATCAGATGCTCAGTCCCCTGGTGTCGGAAACACAATTGGCGCGCGTGCTGGATTATATCCGCATCGGCCGGGAGGAGGGCGCACAGCTCATCACCGGCGGCGAGGCGGACCCGAAGAACGGCGGCTATTATGTGCGCCCGACCTTGTTCGCCAATGTGCGCAACGACATGCGCATCGCGCAGGAGGAAATTTTCGGCCCCGTCCTTTCGGTCATTCCCTATGAAGACGAAGAGGACGCCATCCGTATCGCCAACGATTCCATCTATGGCCTCAGCGGCGCCGTGCAATCGTTGGACAAGGCGCGGGCGAACCGTGTGGCGCGGCGCATCCGCACCGGCACGATCAACATCAATTCTGCAAATTTCTTTGGGCCGGATGCGCCGTTCGGCGGCTATAAGCAAAGCGGCGTCGGCCGGGAAATGGGCGTCGAAGGGTTCGAGGAATATCTCCAGACCAAAGTCATCGGTGTCGAGGCATGAGCGTCGCAGGCAAATCCATCGTCGTCTCGGGGGCGTCGCGCAATATAGGCTTTCACGCGGCGCGCTTTCTGGCGAACGCCGGGGCGAAGGTGGCGCTGATCGGCCGTTCGCGCGCGGCGCTCGAAGAGGCGGCGGGGCTGATCGGCAACGGCGCGGTGGCGATCGTCGGGGATTCTTCCAAAGCCGAGGATGTGGACCGCATCATGCGCGAAGCGGCCGACGCGTTGGGCGGCATTGACGGCCTCATCAACAATGCGGGCGTCGCCTATCCGAACCGGATCGAAAAACTCGATCTGGCGCAGGTGCAGGAGCAGATCGCGACCAATCTGTTCGCGCCGATCTGGATGTGCCGCGCCGTCATTCCGTATTTGCGGGCGCGCGGGGGCGGGCGCATCGTCAACGTCTCCTCCGCCACGGTGCATCAGATGGACGCTTTCGCGCATTTATCGATCTATGGCGCGACCAAAGCGGGGCTTGAGCGTTTCACCAAGGATTTGAGTCAGGAATTGCGCGCCGACAATATCGGCGTGACGTGTTTCATCCCTGGCGACACCGCGACGGGTTTCGGCATGGGCTGGGATCCGGAAATCGCGGGCGAGGCCTATGCGGCCTGGCTGGAGATGGGGCCGTATTGCGCCGGCATGATGGCGGTCGAGCATGTTGGCGAGCAGCTTGCGCACTGCATGATGCTGCCGGATTCCTGCACGTTCGATTTTGTGCTGATGCGCCCGGTGGGTCGGCGTCCGAAACTCATGGAAGCGGACGCCGAACCGCCAAAGGCGTAAGGTTTACGTGGGCTTTTCCGCCGCGATGGCGCGCATGATCGCGGCCTGCAGATTGGTGGCGCGCGGATAGCCGATATAGCTCGCCAGCATCACCAGGATCTCATTCACCTGCTCGACGGTCAGTTCCTTGTTGCGCAGAGCGGCGCGCAATTGAATTTCCAGAACCATGCCCTCACCCAAAGCGGAGATCGCTCCGATCAGCAGGAGCCTGCGGTCGCGTACGCTCATCACGTCGCGCGCCCAGACGTCGCCGAAAATGTGCCGCATCATGATGTCGATGAAGGGCGAATCCGTGGCCTCGGGCGGCACCGCGACGATGCCGCCATAGACCTCGTTGAACATCTTCTCGCCGCGCGCGCGGCGTTCTTCGTCGGTCATTTCTTTTGTCCCGCCGCTTGCGCCAGGAGCGCGTTGAGGTCGATTTGCCCCGTTGCCATGGAGGCGGTGAAGCCGGCGTCGGTGATGAAATTGCAGCCATTGATGTAGCTGGCTTCGCGGCTGCCGAGGAAGATCAGCGGCCAGGCCTGTTCTTCCGGGCTGGAGCGGCGGCCCAGCGGCTGGGTGTAGACGTCAATGATCGCTGGCCCGCCGAAGCTGTCAAAGTCCGGAGTCATGCCGCTGATCGTCGGGCCGGGGGAGAGGCAGTTCAGGCGTACGCCGCGTTTGATATAGCGCGCGCAATTCTTCATGACCCAGACGATCACGGCCTCCTTGGAGAACATGTACGGATCGCCGAGCGCTTCGTTGCGGCCTTCCAGCCAGGCGACGCCCGATTGAAAGTCTGGCGTGTCGATCAGCGCGTTCACCACATCCGGGCGCGTGACCCAGCCATTGCCCGCCGTCGAGGCGATGATGCTGACCGAGCCGCCGTTCTCGATCTTGGGCAGCGCGGCTTCGATGAGGTGGCGCATGCCGAGAAAGTTCACCTTCAAGACGTCAAGAAACGGCTTGGTCTGCGGCAAACCAGAGCAATAGAAGAGGGCGTTGATGGCGCCCGCATCCGCGATCAGCGCGTTGATCTGATCGACCGAGCGCGCATCGCACTTTTGAAAGCGGGCCAGCGGCAGATCGCAATCTGCGACGTCGACCCCAAGCACCTCGGCGCCGAGATCGATCAGGCCCTTCGCCGTGGCGCGGCCGATGCCGGAGGCGCAGCCGACGACCAGCGCCTTCTGGCCTGAATAATCGCAAAACTTGCTCATATCGTTCCTCCCGTGGGCCTCAAAAACAGACCTGAAAGCGGGGCGCGATCCAATGTCTAATTCTGGCCATGAACGTTTCTGTGCGCCACAAAAAGTCCGTGGCCGCATTGAATAAATCATGACCTTGAGACAACATCGGCGTCATAAAAATCATGGGAGGGGCCGTAATGCTGGACAAACCGATGGGTTTGATCGCGCAGATCAAAACGGCGAATTTTGCGGTCGAGGTTGTGCAGGCGCAGGTTCCGAGCCCATGCGATATGGTTTGGTCGGAAGCGCGGCATCTTGTTGCGATGCAGCGTCAGCGTTTGCAATCGTTTTCCACCGGCCGTTTCGACGCGTCGCCAAGGCCGGCGGCGGCGGAGGGCCGGAGCCCGCCGATTGCGCCGGCGTTCGAAAATCTCGGGCGCCTCATTGTTTTGCCGAAAGGCGAAAAGCTTCATGTGCGCGCCGACGGTGGTTATGTGGAATCCGTCCGTTGTTTGTTTTCGCCCCAGGCCTTGCGCCGCATCGTCGGCCGGGACTGGTTGGTGGAGGAGGGCGCGCTCGCGGCCTGTCTGAACATCAAATGCCCGTCGATTGCGCGGATACTGGCGCAATTGGCCGAAGAGGCGGAGCAGCCCGGCCCGCATTCGCAATTGATGATCGACGCGCTGGGCCAGGCGCTGGTGATCGAATTGGTGCGCTATCTGGATCGGCAGAACCGGCCCAGCGGCGTGAAGCGCGGGGGCCTGTCACAGCGGACCTTGCGGCAGATCGCCGAATTCGCCAATGCGCGCGACGGTGCGGTGACGTTGAGCGAGCTCAGCGAAAAGACCGGCTATAGCGCCCGCCATCTGACGCGCACCTTCAAGCAATCCACCGGCCAGACGATCAACGATTTCGTCTCCGAAATCCGGCTGAAGCGCGCCATCGAACTGCTGACCGAAGGCAAGCTCACGGTGCGCGAAATCGCGGCGCAGCTCGGCTTTGGCAGCAGCGGCGCGTTCTGCGTCTCCTTCACGCGCTGCACCGGGGAATCGCCGGCGCGCTTTCGCCAGCGGGAGCGTACGAGCCGGGAGCCGCCGGTGCGCGGGCGCAAGCCGCCTCTGAAAGACCGCGCGTCGCCGCCGCTGCCTTAAGACCCGCGGCCGCCGGGCGCCCTGCCAGAGAAAGATTTTCATGTCAGACCGATCGCGGCCTTTGCGCGTTGGCGTCATCAGCGCCAATTGGGGCGGTATGGTCCACGTCCCCGCCTGGCGCTCTTTGGACGGCGTCGAAGTGCGCGCGATCTGCACCTCGCGCCGCGAGACCGCCGCGAAAGCTGCGCGCGATCTTCAGATAGACCGCAGCTTCTGGGATTTCCGGAAAATGTGCGCCGATCCGGATCTGGACGTAATCGACGTCGGCACCAATCCAAAGCTGCGGCAGGACATGGTGGCGGCGGCGCTTGCGGGCGGCAAGCACGTGGTCAATCAGATGCCCTTCGCCATGGATGCGGCGGCGGGCCAGAAAATGCTCGATCAGGCGCGCGCGGCGCAGCGCGTGGGCGTCGTCGCGGCCAGCGTCGTCGGCCTGCCGCACTTGCGTATGATGAAGCGGATGATCGAAGACGGCGCCCTGGGCGAAGTCTTTCAAGTGCATTGCCATTGGCAATTGGGCTATTTCAATCCGGTCCTGCCGAATTTTTCCTATGTCTGGTTCGGCGAGCCGGGCCGCGGCGTTTCTGTAACGCGCAATCAGGGCTCGCACATCCTGCATGCGCTGTTTGAATTGTTCGGCCCCATCACTGGCGTGATGGGCGAAACACGCACCTTCACACCGCGCTGGGAGATCGCGCCGGGCGAGTTTAAGGACAATCGGACGGACGATACGATGAGCGCCTTGCTGCGCTTTGAAAGCGGCGCGATCGGCACGGTGAGCACGTCATGGGTCGCGTCGGATTCGCCCGGATTCTGGATTGAGGCGTTCGGCCGCGACGGTTATTTGAAGCTGACCTCGAAAAGCTATCCGAACCCTGAGACGGCGCACCTCTATTACGGCAAGCCGAATACCGAGATCGTCCCCACGGCGCAGGAGGTGACGATCCCGGAGGCGTTCTTCGAGGTCGACGGCCGACGCGTCTCCACTGAGGGCATGTCGCAGATCTTGTCCATGGCGCGCATCTTCGAAAGCGCGCGCGCGGCGATCCATGGCGGGCCGCCGCCGCTGGCGAGCTTTGAACGCGCCCAGGACGTTCAATGCGTCATCGAGGCGATCTATGATTCGCAAAAGGAGGGCGGCTGGGTTGCGCCGCGCCGGGCGCAAAGCAGAGCGCACACGGCGCGATGAAATCGAAAGCAAAAGCGCGGCCGGGATGCTTCCCGGCCGCGTTTTTTTTTTGGGGTTGTCGATAGGTTAGGGCCCCGGGCGCGCGGGGCGGCCCCGTTTGTTTT
>CAYNCS010000007.1:8149-42712 GCA_964395875.1 uncultured Caulobacteraceae bacterium
TCGATCTATGTTTCTCATAAGGAGGGCGGCTGGGTTGCGCCGCGCCGTGCGCAACGCTGAGCGCACGGAGCGATGAAATCGAAAGCAAAAGCGCGGCGGGGATGCTTCCCGGCCGCTTTCTTTTTGTGGCGATGTCGAAAGGTCAGGACGCCGTGCGCGCGGGCCTGCCCGTTTTCTTGAAGTGCGGGATCACGTGTTCGCCGATATTGCGGATCGTGGTCATGATCGCATTGTGCGGAATGCCGCCCATCTGGAACAGGAACAGAATTTCGTCCGCGCCGGCCTCGAACAATTGCGAGACGTATCGGATGCAATCATCCGGCGTGCCGTAGGAATCGTTCGAGATTTCGAACTGGTTGGTATGGAAGCCCTGCACCTCGATGCGCTCTTCGGAGAGATACGCGACCACGGCTTCCTTTTCCCGGCGGATGATTTCCGCCTGTTCGTCGCCGCTGAGATCTTCGACGGTGGGCTTCGGTCCGCCGGCATACCAATAGGCCAGGGATTCCACGAAGAAACGCTGACCGCGCAAGCCGATGCGCCGCGCCTGTTCGCGATCGCTCAAGACCGTGGCGGGGCACAAGGCCGCGAGGTGTTCGGTCGGACGGAAGCCGACCTGATCCTCGGCTTTGCGGTTCTTGAAATACTCGCGATAGATCGCGTTCTTCTTGCGGATGTCGTCCGGCCCGGCGAAGCCCATCACCAGGGCGCCGATGCCGCGTCCGCCCGCGGCCTTTAGCGTGTCTTCGCGCGTGCAGGCCATATAGAGCGGCGGATGCGGCTCCTGCAGCGGCGAGGGGTGGATGGGCCGCGACGGGATCTGCACATATTTGCCGTTGTGCTCGACATGGCCGTCTTTCAGGATTTTCGGGATGAGATACATGCTCTCATCGATCATCGGCTGCAGCTCTTCGATGTTATAGCCGAACGTGCCGGATTCCTGCTGCGTGCCGCCTTTGCCCATGCCGAAATGCACGCGGCCATTGGACAGGATGTCGAGTGTGGCGATGCGCTCGGCGACCTTCACCGGATGGTTCATGGCCGGCGGCAGACAGACGACGCCGTGGCCGATGCCGATGCGCTTGGTCTTGCCGGCGACGTAAGCCAGGAACGTCTCCGGCGCCGACATATGGGCGTATTGCGTGAGCGCGGTGTGCTCCACCGCCCAGATGACGTCAAAGCCCATCTCCTCGGCGAGCACGCATTGCTCGACCAATTCCTGGAATGTGCGCCGTTCGGTCTCGCGCGATGTGTCCACCATCTGCGCTTCGAAGATCATCGAGAATTTCATCGCTTCTCTTTCCTCCCTTTTATCTTCAGTGTTTCATTCCGGCAGGGCGAACGCAAAGAGGGCATCCCCCGCTTTTTGACCAAGCGCGCCGTGGCCCCCAGCGGCGATGACGACATATTGCCGGCCTTCAGGCGAGAGCTTGTAGGTCATGGGCGAAGAGAAGCCGCCTTTGGGCAGGCGATAAGACCACAAAATCTTGCCCGTATCGGTGTCGACCGCACGCATTTCGTTGTCGATCGTGGCGGCGATGAAGGCGATGCCGCTCTTCGTTTGCGTCGCCCCGCCCAGATTGGGCGTGCCCCAATTCAGCAATTTGCCGATGAGGGGCGCTTGCCCCTGCAGGGTGCCGAACGGCTTGCGCCAGAGCGTCTTTCCCGAATCCAGGTCGATGGCGGCCAACTCGCCCCAAGGCCGCGCCACGCAGGGTTTCCCTGAAGGCGACAGGAACGGGCCGCGCGCCACGCCGAAAGGCGTTCCGGTCTGCGGGCCGAAGCCGACAAGGTCGGCGCCGCTGGCGGTTCCGGCCTGGGCGCGCGGCACCAGCTTGATGGTGAACGGCGCATGCTGAACATTGACGATCAGGCGCCGGCGTTCCGGGTCGATCGAGACGGCGCCCCAATTGATCCCGCCGCCCAGCCCCGGATATTGCAGCGCGCCGCGCTCGGACGGGGGCGTGAAGGGTCCCTTGTAGTCGAGCGCGTCAAACGCCGCGAGGCAGGCCTTTTTCTCTTTCGCATTGATTCCGAAAATGGTCTCGCGCGTCACCTGCGGCGGCAGAAGAGGTTCCGGCAAGGTTGGGTAAGGTTGCGTAGGCGAAGCCTGTTCGCCCGCCACGTTTGACGGCGGGACGGGCACTTCCTTGACCGGGAAGATCGGCTGGCCCGTGCGGGCGTCGAGCAGGAAAATAAAGCCCAGCTTCGTGCCCGCCGCGATGGCCGGGAAAGTCGAGCCGTCCGCCGCGCGGTGCTGATAGAACACCGGCTGCACGCCGACGTCGTAATCCCACAGATCGTGATGCACGGTCTGGAAACGCCATTTCACGGCGCCGGTTTCAGAATCCAGCGCGATGATCGAGGAGCCGTAGAAATCCTTCCCGCCGCGTTCGACGCCGCCATAATGATCGGGCGCCGGATTGCCGGTGCCGAGAAACACCAGCTTCTGCTCCGGATCGGCGGACATGATGCCCCAGACGTTCGGCGTGCCGGTCGTCAATTGCTGGCCGCGTTTCATGTCGGCTGCGGTCACCGGGCGCATGCCGGGCGGGACGGGATCCCAGGCCCAGCGCAATTCGCCGGTGCGGGCGTCAAAGGCGCGGACGGCGCCGCTGGGCGCGTCGACGCGCTGCACGTCTTTGACGAAGGCGCCGGTCAGCACCAGATCGCCGACCACGAGCGGCGGCGAGGTCATGTAATATTCGCCGGTCTCGACCTTCCCGACGCCTTGTTTCAGATCCACCGCGCCGTCCTGGCCGAAGCCCGGCTCCGGCGCGCCGGTTTGCGCGTTCAGCGCGATGAGGCGCCCGTCGACCGTTCCCATGAAGATGCGGCCGGTCTTGTCCGCCGCTTTTGCGTCCCGCCAGAAGGCGACGCCGCGGCACACCGATTCATAGACGCCGGCGACGTTCGCTTTGGACTCATAGCGCCAGCGCACCTTTCCGGTTTCCGGATCCAATGCGATCGCCTGATTGTTTGGTGTACAGAGAAAAAGCGTGCGATCGATCAGGATCGGAGTCGCTTCGAAGGCCGTCAGCGATTCGCCGGGACGCCCGCGATAATAGTCGCCGGAGCGAAACTCCCAGGCGACGCGCAGATTGCGCACGTTATCCTTGTTGATCTCCGTCAGCGCGGAATAGCGGCCGCCGCCATTGGAGCCGCTCACGGCAGGCCAATCAGCCTGTTCCTGCGTGCGCACATTCGCGCCCCCGCAAGCGCTGATCAAGAAAAGCAAGGCGGTGGAGAATTGTGCAGCGTGCGCTCTTAATCCCGTGTTCGTCTTGACGGAGCGGCGGCGCTTCGCGCAAGAGGAGTCTGCGGCCTTCAAGGCGCGGGAGATAGGGAGCCGGAGCCCTTGGCCGGAAAAGCGAAAGACACCTGGCAAGCGGAAAAGTCGCGTCAGACGCGCGAGCGGATTATCGCCTCGACGATTACCCTGATCCGCGAGGGCGGTTTCTCCGCCGCCAGCTCCAAGCGGATTGCCGAGCGCTCGGGAATGACATGGGGTGCTGCGCAGCATCATTTTGGCTCCAAAGAACAGATTTTCGACGCCGTCATTTTATTATCGCATGAGCGCTTCACGGAGCGCTTCGCCGATATGCCCATCGAGCGGCGCTCGCTGAAAAGCCGGGTGTCGGATTTTGTCGATCGCATGTGGGCGCATTATCAGGACGAAGTGTATCTCGCCGCGATCGAGATCATCATGGCGAGCCGCGATGCGGAGTCCGCGCACACGCAGGTCGTCGTCTTCGATTGGCCAAGCAAGGATCATATCGCGCTCATGACGAGGGTGTTCGGCGACACGGGCCGGCGCCCCAGCGATCTGCTCGATGTGCTGATCTTCGTGCACAGCTTGCTGACCGGTTTGACCATTACGAAGGTCATGGGCGGCGGCCGGGCGAAGCTCGATCTTTACCTTGCGAACGCCAAGGCCTCGATGGAGGCGATGATCCGCAACGCTTAAAGAGCGAGCCAGGCGCAATCAGAATTGCGCCGTGGAATAGCTCTCCATGAAATGGCCAAGCACGGGGAAAATGATCTCGGCGTGGGCGGGGTGCACGGAATAGGCCAGGAAGGCGTCCGTGTCGCGGAACTCCGCCTGGATCGCGAAATCGTAATTGCCCTCCAGAAGCCCCAGATCGCGTCCGACCCTCATCGAGGAAATGCCGTCGATGATCGACGGCAATTTCAGATAGGCTTCATTGATCCTGGATTGCGCCGTGGAATCGACCGCGGCGGGGTCCTTGTATTTAATCAGGCACAGATGCCGCACCATTGGCTTTGACCTCCCTGTTTTTATTTATGCGCGCGTTTTTTTGGCGCGTTCGTTTTCTTCATTCTGGTGGGCGGCGATCGCCGCCTGAATCCCGCCGACATAATGTTCCATGAAGCGATCGGCGTTCGCGGCCGCCCATTCCAGCGATGGCCCGCGATTGCGGTTGGCTTGCTGGAATTGCGGCATGACGTGGCGGGCGAACAGTTCGTAGCTCTTTTTCGTCGCGGTGAAGTCCGCGGCGTTATGCGCCAGCGACAGGAACGCGCCGAACCCGCCGGATTGATCCTGCAGCTTGCGGATGTGCGCCGCCAGGTCGTCCGGCGTACCGACGACGCCGACGCCGAATGCGCCCAGACCGCCGCTGGTCCAGATGTTCATCGCCTCCTCGAACGTATTGGCCACGGGAAACGCCGACCCGCCGAATTTGCGGAAATAGCGCATCATATCCATCAGGCCGAAGCGTAGATCCTCCACAGCCTGCTCGCGCGTTTCCGCCACATGGAACGGCGTGACGATGCGCCAATTGGCGCGATCGACCGTTTGGCCATGCTCGGCGGCCTTGGCTTCGCAAATGCCCCAATGATTGGCGAGTTCGGCGAAGCCTTTAGGACTTGAGGCGGCGACGGAAATCATGCCCAGGCCATATTTGCCGGCGGCGCGCGCGCCGGTCGGCGTGATGGCGGAGGCCACCGCCATTTCCACGGTCGGCGATTGATAAGGCAATATGTGGCAGCGCGCCTCCTGCAGCGTGAACCAATCCGTCTTGGCGGTGACGGTTTCACCATTCAGAAGGCGAACCAGAACGGCCAGGGATTCGTCCATGCGATGGCGCAGGCTTTGGGGGTCGACGCCCATCATATAGGCGTCCGCGACGAGTTGCCCTGGGCCGACGCCGAAGATCAGTCGGCCGCGCAAATGGTGATCCAGTTGCGCAATGCGATCCGCGAGGATCAGTGGATGATGATAAGATAGCGACGTCACGCCGGTCGCCAGGCGGATATGCTTTGTGCGCGCGGCGGCGGCGGCGATGAACACTTCCGGCGAGGCGATGCATTCGTATGCGCCGGAATGATGCTCGCCGATCCACGCTTCGTCATAAGTCAGTTTATCGAGCCATTCGATCAGTTCGAAGTCGCGCTCGAAGGCGAGGGTGGGGTTCACCTTGTCCGAATGAAAGGGCGCGAAGAACGCGCCGAACCGCATCCGGTTGATGTCGTAGCGCATCGGATAACTCCCCCACATCTGTCCCTTGCAGTGTGCGACAGAAAAATTGCGAACGCAATGTTTTATGCGCGACCTAAATATGCGTGCTGGCCGGGAAAGCATGGTGCAGTGCGGTACGCAGCAGCAAAGGCGCCCCGGAGAGGCGCGCCTTGTCTATCCGGGGTCCGCGCAGCGTTCGCGCGGTTGATCAGGCGGGACCGGGAACGGTCGGGAAACCGAACACCACCCAGAAATCGCACAACAGCAACACCAGCATGGATATCGCCGCCGCTTCGGTTGCGACGCGCCGCAGCGACCAGGGCTGCTGGGTCGGAGATTCGTCCAGCCCAAAGATGTTGGGGAAGGAGCAGATGAAATAGAGCATGTAGAACCAGCTCCCCACCTGCAATTGCCACGGCAGATTGATGTACCAAACGTTCCCGGCCGCCGACGCCGTCATGTAAAAGTACGATTCAGCCCAGGCGAAAAACAAGGCTGTCGCCAAGGACGCGACGACGAAACCCGCTTTCCGCGCAAGCAGGTTGTGCGACGGGAAAAGTCCGGCCAGACGGCGGATCACGATCACGGCGGCGATGTGATAGACTGTAAAAAACGCTATCGCGTTCAGATACATGCCGATCGGAATGCGTTGGTCTTCGTCGAGCGCGCTCGCTTGATCCGGCCCGAGATAGGCGGAGTCGAAATACCAGGTCACTTGCGGGAAGTGGTAGCGCATGCCCAGCGCTTTGAAGAAGTACTCGGTGTTGAAATAGGTCACGAAGAAAACGAAGATGACCAGATACAATTGAAACTTGAACCACCATTGCCTGTAGAACGGGATGGGTTGTTTGCGGCGCAGATATGCGGGGAGCGCTACGCAATATGGAAACCACATCAGGAAATTCTGCGTGAAGTGCCAGAAATTGCCGACATCCAGCCAACCCATTTTCTGCACGACGGCATTGTAGACGAAGAACACCGGAATAAAGGTGAGGTAGAAGCGCTCCGCCCAGGCCTTGTCGTCATTCGCGGAGAACCATTTGCGCGACAATGTGAAGCTGCGGGCTTCGCCTGCAACGTCGCTATAGGTGACATTCGCCATTTTCTGATCCAAACCTGCTGCGGCGGCATGAAAACGTAGCGCAAGGCCTTGCAGGGGGAAGGCGCGATGTCGCGCCAAAGTTACGATATGAGGCCACATAGTTTGCGCGGGCGGATGGCGGGCGCCAATTCACCGAAGCGTCGAAAAAGCCTTGTTCGACAAAAGATCAGAATACGGAACAACGGGCGCACGCTGCAAAAACTGCACTGGATGAGGTCCGCAAGGCGGCCGGACGCCGCCGTCGGCCGCCCAAGAAACCTTGCACAACAAATGTTTTATGGTAAGCAATGGGCTCCGAAAAACTCCGGACGAGAACATGCAAAGTCCCGGTCAAACCGTCTCAAAGCCGCTGCCCCAGGTCAGCGGGGGAGACGTTGAAGGCGGTCACTATTCAGAATTCTCCGCCGATCCGCTTGGCTTCCTGACGCGCGTCCACAAGGAGTGCGGCGAGGTCGGCGAATTCGACCTGGCCGGTCTCAAAACCGTTCTGCTGGTAGGCCTGGAGGCGCAGGAAGCGTTTTTCCGCGCGCCGGAAACGCAATTGAGCGCGGCGGCGGCGTACCAGATGATGGTGCCGGTCTTCGGCGAAGGCATTCAGTTCGGCGCGCCGCCCGACATCGAGCGCCAGCAATTGCGCATCCAGTATCAGGGCGTCCGGCACGAACGCATGGTGCATTACGCGCCCGTCGTCGCGGCGGAGGTGGAGGCCTTCATCAAGGATTGGGGCGATGAAGGCGAACTCGACATCTACGAGGCCTTCACCGAGCTGACGCTGCGGACATCGACCCATTCTCTGTTGGGCCGCGAATTGCGATCGCGCCTGACGGGTGAGATCGCCGAACTCTACGGCGACCTGGAGCGCGGCATCGATGCGTCGGCGTTGCGCGACCCCTATCAGGCCAAGGATGCGTTCCGGCGCCGGGACCTGGCCCGGGCGAAGCTGGAGGCGATCCTTTCCGAGGCTGTGCGCGCCCGCCGCGAAAAGGGTGTGCACGAAGACGACATGCTCCAGATCTATATGGATGCGACCTATGACGATGGCCGGCATCTGACCGATCACGAAATCACCGGCATGGTGATCTGGTTCATGTTCGCCGGCCATCACACCAGCTCCAACACCGCGACCTGGGCGATGATCGAATTCGCCCGGCACCCGGAATTCCACGCGGCGTTCTATGAGCAGGTCGACAATCTGTGGGCAAAACAGCAGGAGCTGAGCTTCGCCGCGTTGCGGGAGGCGCCGCTTCTGGAGGGGCTCATCCGCGAATCCCTGCGCGTGCATCCGCCGCTGAACGCGCTGACGCGCCGCGTGCTCGAGGATTTCCATTATAAGGATTATGTGATCGAGGCCGGCAAGAACGTGATGGTGTCGCCGTACATCTCACACAAACTGCCCGAGTTGTTCGAGAATCCTGAACGCTTCGACCCCTATCGCGCGCCGCACGAGAATCCCTTCGCAACCATCGCGTTCGGCGGCGGGCGGCATCGCTGCATCGGCAACGCCTTCGCAATCTTGCAGGTGCGCGCCATCTTCTGCGCGCTGTTGCGGGAATACGAATTCGAACTGGCCGCGCCGGCCGAAGCGTACGCGGAAGAAATGCCGACGCTAATATTGCGGCCGCACGGCCCGGCGCGCATCCGCTATCGGCGGCGTCAGAAACGGCAGGCCCAATGAGCAAGTGCCGAGTCATCGTTGATCAGGATGTATGCCAGGGTCACAGCGTGTGCGTCGCGGAAGCGCCGGATGTATTTGCGGTTGAGGATTCGGGAGGTCCGTACCCGCTGGCCCGGGTGAAGGTCGCAATCGTCGAGGGCGAGCTGCTGGAGGCGGCGCGACGCGCAGCGCGCTATTGCCCGAACCAATCAATCAAGATCGTTTCTTGCGACGATTCATGATTGCGGGGGATCCGGGCTGGAGCGGGCGCGAAAGCGCTCAAATCGGCTGATGCTTCAATGGATTTTGTTTGAACGGTGTGTGTGTCCACGCCGCGTGATGGCGGCCGTCCGCTTTCCGGATGGTTTTTGAAGAACTCAGTAAGCGGCGCAAAGACCGCAGGCAAATTGCAATGACGCGCCAGCGCCGATGATCGGCCTTGGTGACAGTCGAAATAATATCGCGGGGAGGGTATACATGACAAATACGAAAAGCTTCAGAATTGCTTTGGTGGCGTCCACATTCTTGTGGCCGTTCGCCGCGTCGCCGGCGTTCGCCGCCGATCAGGTGCAGGACATCGTCGTCACTGCACAAAAGCGCGAAGAGAAACTGCAGGAAGTGCCTATCGCCATCACGGCGCTGGGATCGGAGCAATTGCAGGCGCGCGGTATTGCGACCACGCAGGATCTCAGCGCGATTGCGCCGAACGTCACCACGGGCGTCACGTCCGCCGGCGGCGGCGACACCACCATCACCATGCGCGGTCTCGGGGCGTCCGACACGCTGATGTCGAACGATTACCCGGTCGGCGTCTATATCGACGGCGTGATCAATGCGCGGATCTCCGGTTCCGTCCTCGATCTGGCCGATCTTGAGCGCGTTGAAGTTCTGCGCGGTCCGCAAGGTACGCTGTACGGCCGGAACACGACGGGCGGCGCGGTGAACTTCATCACCCGCAAGCCGAGCAAGGAATTTCACGTCGAACAGAAATTGGGGTATTCCGGCAGCGATCAGGGCGGCGGCCTGACGTCACGCACCACGCTCGACACCGGCGAATGGGGCGACACCGGCCTCTCGGCGACGGTGAACTTCCTCTACAAGAAGATCGACGGCTATTACGATAATACCGCTCAGCCGTCCGACAAGGATCCTGGCGCCGAAAATGTGCGCGCGATCCGATTGGCGCTCAATTACGATCGCGGCGGACGATTCCGGTCGAGCTACACGCTGTACAATGTCGCGCAGGAAATCGGGAATCCGATCCCGCAGATAACAGGGGTGTCGCCGGGATTCGCCGCTCTGCTGCTGAGCCCGATCGATATTCAAAGATCGCGTCAGGATACGGTCAATCTGCCTTACTCGGGCACGGATGATGTAGATCTGACGCTGCACAATTTCACCGCCGAATATGATGTGACCGATAATATTGTGGTGAAGTCGATCACCGGCTACCGCCGCTATCAGGACAACACAGCAGGTCCGCAATTCGGCAATGTGGTGAGCTATCTGACGCTGACGGCGTCGCCGCCCTACTTCGCGGTGCAGCAAAACGTGCCGTTCCTTGGCAACAACGCCCGGACGCATGAGCAATTCACGCAGGAATTGCAGCTGAATGGTCAGTATGGGGAGGCGGTGCCCGGGGGGCCGCGGCTCACGTACACGACGGGCGCCTATTACTTCAAAGAGCGCGCGTCTGAGCACAACCCGCAAAACTACATCGTCGACGGCAATCTGATTCCGGCGGCGTATGGCGGTCCGTTTCCGGGCTTTGGCTTCCTGACGTCCAATCCATTCGCGTTCAACGCTTCGACGGAAAGCTGGGCGGTTTATGGGCAGGCCAGCTACACCCCGAACATCCTGAGCGACAAGCTGCGTTTGACAGGCGGCTTGCGCTATTCGGCGGACGAAAAGGCGGTGACGCTGAAGCGCAGCGCCACGATCTTCGTACCGATCCTCGGCCAAGGCGACGAGAAGTTCAACGCTCTGACCTATCTGGCCAAGGCGCAGTATTTCTTTAGCGATGATCTGAACGCCTATGTGTCCTATTCCAAGGGCTACAAGGCCGGTGGATTCAACACCCGGTCGGCGGGGCTGGAACCGTTCCGTCCTGAAAAGCTGAAAGCTTTGGAGGTCGGCTTGAAAGCTAGTTGGCTCGATCGCCGGCTGCAAACAAACGTGGCGGCGTTCTTCAACGAAGCGGAAGATCAGCAGGTCGCCCAGTTCGTCGCGGGCGCGGGCGGCGCCACGAACGTCGTCACCAATGCGGGCAAGTCGGAGTATCAGGGCATCGAGTTTGAAATCGTCGCCAAGCCGATTGAAGGCGTGACGATGGATTTGAACATGGGCTTCGTGAACCCCGAGTACAAAAAGTACGAGACGGCCGACCCGCTCACCTTGTTGCCGTTCGATGCAGCGAATGTGGCGCGCTTCGGCTATACCTCGCAGACGACGGGCGCGGCGGGCATCCAATACGATTCCAAGCCGCTGCCCTCGCTGGGCGAAGGCAAGTTGATGGCCCGCGTCGAGGCGATCTGGCAGTCCAAGCAGGACTTCCATCCGGCGATCGTCTATCCGTCTGGATGGAAAGACAATCCGCTGATCGACACCACGACCTCCGACGCGCGAACGATCATCAACGCGCGCCTGGCGCTCAACGACGTGTCGATCGGCAATGCGCCAAGATTCGACGTGTCGCTGTGGGCGAAGAACCTCTTTGACGAAGCCTATGTGATTCAGGGCATCGACTTTGGGGCTCTTGGTTTCGCGGAGCAAACTTACGGCGCGCCGCGGACGTTCGGTCTCGACGTTTCTGTAAAATACTAAGTCCTACCCCATAGAAGGCCGGCTCATCGGGGCCGGCCTTCGTTTTTTTTGAAGCGATGATGGGCAATCCGGCGGCGTTCGTTGTATTGATGTTCCAAGAGGGAACGCAGCCATGAAAGTTGCGGTGACCGGTGGAACAGGTTTGGTCGGCGTGCACGCCATCGCGCAGTTGTTGCGCGACGGCCATCTTGTGCGCGCCATCGTCCGCGATGAGCAGAAGCTCCAGGCTGTCCTGGCGCCGTTCGCGGTTTCGGTGGATCGGCTTGAGATCGCGCATGCGGACATCAACGATCCGGCCGCGATGGAAGCGGCGCTGGAGGGCGTCGAGGCCCTGATTCATTGCGCGGGACTGTTCTCCAATCGCTTCGTCGACGCGGATCTGCTCCAGCGCACCAATGTCGATGGCGTGAAGACCGTCCTTGATGCAGCCGTGGCGCGCGGGCTCGATCCCATCATCCATATTTCCTCTTATCTAGCGCTATTTCCGCCGCGCGGCGCGACACAGAGCGCGGACGATCCGGTGACGATGCCCAAATCTCTCTATTCGCGAACCAAGGCGGCGTCCGAACTCATCGCGCGCGATCTGCAGGACAAGGGCGCGCCCGTCGTCACCATCTATCCGGGTTCCATCCAGGGGCCGCACGACCCGACCTACGGGATCGGCTCGCAGATCATCGAACAATCCATCAAGGCGGGCAGCTGGGCTGATGCGGGCGGCGGCCGCGTTTACACCGATGTGCGCGATCTCTCTTTGCTGCTGTCGCGCTTGCTGGTCCCGGGCCAAGGGCCGCGCCGCATCATGTTCGGCGGCTATTTCCTGCCAGACGCCGAGGTCGGCGGCATTCTCAGCCGCGTCTCGGGCAAGGAGATCAAGGTAAATCGCGTGCCCGGCGGCCTGTTGCGCTTCATCGGCTCCGTCTCCGACGCAATTTCGCATGTGACCAAACAGGAATTCCAGCTGACGCGCGAGGCGGCGGAGGTGCTCACCAAAAGCGTGCCGACCGACGACCGCGAGGCTGTGGCGCTGCTGAACGGCGACATGGTCGGCGCCGAAAAATCGTTTCAGGATCTCGTGGACTGGATGAAGGCGACGGGGCGGCTCAGCGCCGCGGATTGAAGGAGTGAAGCCATGAATGCTCTCGATAGATTGCCGATGCGGGCGCGTTCGCCGCTGCCGCCTTATGTGCGCGGCTGGTTCTGCGTCGCCGACAGCGACGAGGTGAAGCAGGGGGAGATGAAGGCCGTCTCATTTTTCGGCGACCAGTTCGTGGTGTACCGCACGCCAGACGGCGTGGCGCGCGTGGCTAACGCCTTCTGTCCGCATCTGGGCGCCCATGTGGCCAGCCATGACGGCAAGATCGAAGACGGCGACATCGTGTGCCCGTTTCATAAATGGCGCTTCGCTGGCGACACCGGCCTTTGCAAGTCGATTCCCTATTCCGATACGCCAGCCGGAAAGGTTGGCCTGAAGGTCTATCCGACCAAGGAATTACTGGGCCTTGTGCTGATGTATTTCGATCCGTCGGACCGTCCGGCCGAGGACCTGCCGACTTTCGACACGGACGAGTTCAAGCTTTCCGAGTGGAAGAAATCGGCTGACAAATCGTGGATCATCTATGCGCACGCGCAGGAATTCGTCGAAAACATTTTCGATCCGGCGCACCTGACGCAATTGCACCCGACCACGATCATGCCGGTTTACGAAAAGCTCGAGGAGCGGGATTACGGCTATTACATCCGGCTGGGCTTTTCCGAGGGCGAACAATTCCCGGTCGAAAGCGTCGAGTTCAATTTCGCCGGGCTGTCTTATTCGTACCAGATCACCAAGGGCACGGGCTTCCAGGTGGCGACGATCGCGTCCTTCACGCCGATCGACGAGGAGCGCACGCTGCAGCGCGTCCGCCTGTATGTGAAGAAAAGCGCGCACGAAGCTTTCGACGAAATCGTCGGCCAGCAATTCTCCGAACGCTTCATTTTCGAAGTGGAGCAGGATCTGAACGTCCTGAACTACAAGAAGCATCTGCCGGCGCCCAAACTCTGCATGGGCGACGGGCCGATCTATCAATACCGGCGTTACGCGCAGAAATTCTATCCGGTCGAGGCGCAGGCGGCGGTGCAATAATCAAGAGCCGGCAGCGCAGGCCACGAAACAGGGAGGATAGCTTATGGATACCGCCACGAAGGCCGCCGATCAGGTGGAGTTTGAACATTCCCGCGGCATGAGCCCGGCGGAGATCGCTTATATGCGCGGGCCTTCGGCGCCTGCGGCGGGCAGTGTGCCGCATAGCACCTCGAAATATTTGAACAGCGTTCTGTTCAAGGAAGCCTTCGCAACCATGAGTCTGCGGCGCTTCGGCAAGGACGTCGCGAACACCTACGACATTCCCGACATGTCGCGCGGCATCCGCGACGTCACCGATTATGGCGAGGCCGCGCGCCTGGTGGCCGAGGAGCGGGGGCGCAATCCGGCATTCGCGCGCTGGCTCGACGAGCGGCGCGGGCTGGGCGTGGATCTGCCGCGCATGGAAAAATGCGCGCCGGGAACGCTGGGCAGGGTGCTGTATGACTTTATCGTTTCGTCCGGGATGGAGATGTTCTTCATCAACAATTACGAGGCGAAGAACGACCACGATTATCTCATGCGGCAGATCGGGCACACGCATGACATTCAGCATCTTGTGACGGGCTTCGGGCCCAATATTGCCGGGGAGATCGCGCTTTCCACGCTGAACCTGCGCTCGTTCCCGCGCTTCATGTCGGCGGAGCTGGCGCATTACATCAACGTCGCGAATTCCTTCGTCACCTCGGCCAGTTTTTCACGGACCTTGTTCAATTATCCGGGCGGGGTGGAGCTGCTGTTCGACGCTCTGAAGCTCGGCATCGCCGCCGGCGAGAAGATCAAGCAGCCGCTCTTCATGATCGATTACTCGGCCTATTTCGATTGGCGGCTGGAAGACATCACCGCCGATCTCGGCTTCGACCGCGGCCCTGGCGACGCGTGGTTCATCTCAGAGGAAACGATGGCGGGCTGAACGCGTTCGGCGGCAACATAAAACGAACGGGAGTGCACGATGCTTGAAGGGTATCTGATCAAGGGCGGCCTTGTGGTCGACGGAACCGGTGCACCGGCGTACCGCGCCGATGTGCGCGTGCGGGGCGACAAGATCGTGGAGATTGCGCCCAACCTTGCGCGCGGTCATCGGGAGCGGGAGATCGACGCCAGCGATTGCTATGTCACGCCGGGCTTCATGGAGACGCACAACCATTTCGATGCGCCGATGTGGTGGATGCCGACCATGGACCCCATGCCGGCTTATGGCGTCACCACGTCAATCAACGGCCTGTGCGGGTTCAGCGCGGCGCCGGTGCATGACGATCCCGCCATCCGCAAGGAGATGGTCGACATCTTCTCCTTCTTTGAGGACATCCCGCAAAAGCCGTTTCTGAAGGAGCTTCCTTGGGATTGGCGTTCCTGGAGCGAGTACAAGGCCTCGCTGCAGCGGAACGTGAAGCTGCCGGTCAATTTCGCCGCGTATGTCGGCCACATCGCCATCCGCCTGGCGGTGATGGGCATGGAGGCCTGGGAGCGCGCCGCCACGCCGGATGAGGTGACGGCCATGTGCGCGCTGTTGGAGGATGCGCTGAATTCCGGCGCCATCGGCATGTCGTCGAACCTTCTGGATCACGACAGCAGGGATCGTCCGATCCCCACCATGCACGCCGACGACGCCGAATGGAGCGCTTTGATGGACGTTCTGGAGCGGCACGAAGGGGCCGTGCTGCAGGTCATCGTCGATTTCTTCATGCGCTTTACCGGCCTGCCATCGGCCGAGCGCATCACCAATCTGGCGCGCGGCCGGAAACTGCGCGTGCAGATCACGGGCGGCGTGCCGACCCTGCAATTCCAGTCCTTCATCGCGCCGGCGGCGAAGGCGGCGCACGACCAGCGCAAGGCTGAAGGTCTGGACATCTGGGCCGGGTATCATCACCTCTCGCCGACGACGGTGGTCAATTTCCTGTCCTCGCTCGTCTTTGCGCAGAGCAACAATTACGTCTGGAACGAGATCGTGACCGCGGCCGGGGAGGAGGCGAAGCTGAAACTGCTGGCCGATCCGGAATGGCGGGTCCGCGCGCGCGGCGGCTGGGACGCGACGTTCCCGCAATCGCCCATGCTGTACGCCGATCAGATCTTCCTGTTCGAAAGCGAAACCATGGTGGGCCCGACCGGCTGCACCATCGCCGATTATATGAAGCAGACCGGCGCCGAACATCCGTCCGACGCTTTGGCGGACTGGGTTCTGGAAAACGGGATCGGCTCCACGTTGAAGATCGTGGACTGGCCGAACGACGAAGAGCTGATGGTCGAGATGCTCAAGGACGAGCAGGCCATCGGCAACATTTCCGATTCGGGCGCGCATGCGAAAATGTTCTGCGGCGTCGGCGATAATGTGTTCCTGCTCACCAAATATGTGCGCGACGAAAAGAAGCTCACGATCGAGGAGGCCGTACGCGTTTTGACGGGCCGCATTGCGCGCCATTTCAATTTCCACGATCGCGGTCTTCTGAAAGTCGGCCTGCGCGCCGACATTGCCGTGTTCAATCTGCAGGAGATCGAGCGCCGCGACATCTACAAGCTCTATGACGTGCCGGACGGCGAGGGCGGACGCACTTATCGCTATACCCGAGACGCCGCGCCGATGCGTTTGACCATGGTCAATGGCGCGCCGACCTTCGATCGCGGCGCGTTCACGGGCAGGTTCCCGGGCGAATATATCGGGCTGGCCCCGAACAAGACGGATATTGCGGCTGCGGCGGAGTAAGAAGCGGAATGCAAAAGCGCCGTCGCAATGATGTGCGACGGCGCTTTTTTGTGCCCAGTTTACAGAAATGCCTGCGCATCCCTCAGCGTGCGCGATGCCGACCTTACGCGCGCGTCTTCACGCGGAGATCCTTATCGAGCGTACCGAAGAGGAAATCGTAAAACAGCGTCAGCGTGGCGAAATTGCCCATATACATGTGCTTGTGATGCACGTGATGCTTTGCGACGGCGTAGTGCAGCATCCGGTACGGGAATTTGTTCAGGTCGAAGAAAATGTGGTTGAACGTATTGATGTACACGAACGCCAGATAGCACACGATCACGCTGGTCACATGGATCGGGCCGATGATGAGCGCCCAGGTCAGGATCCCGGCGAAGAACAATAATATCCCTATCGCGGTCTCTACGGGGTGCACGTAGAAGGAATCGATCGCGACCGGATCGAGCGCCTGATGATGCACGCCGTGCACGCGCTTCAGCCAGCCAACGCCGTGAAAGGCGAACCGGTGGGTGAGGTAATAATAGAAATCGTAGACCATCAGGATTGCGACGACGTCGACCGCATAGCGCCACGCCGGCACAGGTTGCAGCGTCATGAAGAAAGGCAGGACGCCCAGCGCGAAGACAGTATTCAGGACGGCGCCGGCTTTCTTGCCGGACTCGATGACCCAGGGCTCCTTGAGTTCAGCGCCGCGGACTTTATCCAGCTCGGTGTTCTTGTCGCGCAGGGCCTTGAGCGCAGGGACGCGATAGACCAGAGACCTCCCAAGGGTGGACACCAAGAACAGGGTGGCGAGCAGGATCGCCAGGGCCTTCCAATCGTAAGTCATCGCGTCGCTCCGCCCGGCGCTTGTGTTCGGACCTGGTCCTGTCCGGATGCAATTACGGCGGCGTTCGCGTCGCCTCCGTAACGCGTCTCGAATCTAGTCTTTGACGGTTCGAATTCCACGCTGAAATCGGGACACCTGGTTCAATACCGGACATAAGGTGCGGGCTGGATTGGTGCGCGCGGCTTTATGGTCATGAGGCGCTCCGTCCGCCGTCTGCCGTTCGCGGGTTCGGCGCGGCGGCGCCTTGCTCCGCTGCGGGTCGCTGCGCTTGTCTGCCGGGGCGGCCATTGGGACGTTTGAGGCGGCATCGTGGAATGATCCTTAATAGATCGTTTAATGATCCCTAATCTGCCATTTTGCTTGGACGCGCTCGATTTCTGGCTATTTCTATATGCCATAAGCGACGGTCGCGTGCTCGAACGCCCGGCCGGAGATATTCGGGAGAAACCATGTCCAACATTCTGATCCGCGGCGGCACGGTCGTCGACGGCACTCTGCGTCCGGCCTACAAGGCGGACGTCCGCGTCACCGGCTCGGTGGTCTCTGAAATTGGTCAGAACCTGACGGAAAAAGCTGGCGAGCGCGTGGTGGACGCCACGGGCTGCTTCGTCACGCCGGGCTTCATTGAATCGCACACGCACTTCGACGCCACGATGTGGTGGCAGAACGATCTGAACCCGCTGCCAGGCTATGGCGCGACCACGGTCGTCATGGGCAATTGCGGCTTCTCCGCCGCGCCGATCTCCGACGATCAGAAGGTTCGCGACGAAATCGTCGGCATCTTCGCCTTCTTCGAAGACATCGATAAGCAAGCCTTCGTGAACGAGCTGCCGTGGGATTGGCGCAAGTGGTCCGAATACAAGGCTTCGATGACCTCGAAGGTGCAGCTGCCGCTGAACTACGCGATGTTCGTCGGCCATATCGCGATCCGCCTCGCCGTCATGGGCATGGACGCCTGGACGAAGGCCGCCACGGACGAACAGATCGCGCGCATGTGCGAATTGCTCGACGACGCCTGCAAGGCCGGCGCGCTGGGTCTGTCGACAAACCAACTGGACTTCGACGGCGATGAGCGTCCGGTGCCGACTTTTGCGGCCGAAGATAAGGAGTTCCGCGCGCTGTTCGAAGTGCTCGACCGCAACCCCGGCGCCATGTGCCAGGTGGTCATGGATACGTTTATCCGTCTGACCTGCGCCGATGCGCTGAAGCGCTTCGTGCGTCTGACGGAAGGCCTGAACGTGCGCGTTCAGTGGGGCGGTCTGCCGACCCTGGAATTCCAGAAGCCGATCCTCGGTGAACTGCAAGCCATTCATGATCAGCTGAAGGCCGAGGGCCGCGATTTCTGGCCGGCTTACACGCACGTGTCGCCGACCAACACGCTGTCGCTCACCAAGTCGCTGATCTTCGCGCAATCGGGTGATTTCGCGTGGCACGAAGTGGTCGCCGCTGAATCGTGGGAAGAAAAAGAGCGTCTGCTCGCCGATCCGGAATGGCGCGCCCGCGCCCGCGAAAGCTGGGACACGAAAGCCTGGGCGCACGCGCCGATGAACAATCCGGACCGCCTGCTGCTCCGCAACTCGGACAACGGCGTCGGCCCGATGAACCTGACCCTCGTCGACTATATGAAGATGACGGGCATCGAGCACCGTTCGGACGCGATGGCCGACTGGATTCTGCGCAATGGCGTGAAGTCCACCGTGCACATGGCGCCGTTCCCGATGAACGAAGAAGTCATCATCAATCTGATCCGCGATCCGAAGTCGCTGGGCAACGTGTCGGACGCCGGCGCGCACGCTCAGATGTTCTGCGGACCGGGCGAGAACATGCTGCTCTTCACCGACTTCTATAAGCGCGGGAAGATCACCATCGAAGAAGCCGTGCACGTGCAATCGGGCAAGGTGGCCGAGCACTTCAACCTGCAAGGCCGCGGCGTTCTGGCCGTGGGCAATCCAGCCGACATCACCGTCTTCAACATCAACGAGATCGCGCGCCGCGAAGAGCGCAAGGTCTTCGACGCGCCGGACGGCATGGGCGGCATCACCTGGCGCTACACCCGCGATCCGGCCCCGATGCGCCTGACGTTGGTGAACGGCACGCCGACCTTCGACAAGGAAGGCGCGACGGGCACGCGTCCGGGCGAATTCCTGGCTCCGGCGGAGAAGTTCGATTACGCCGCCGCGGCTGAATAAGCGGCGGACTAACAGTCTAGGCGGGCCGTCTGGTCTTACCTCTGCGGCGTAACTTCAGGATTTGCTAAATCCGGGGTTATGATAAGTTAGAGGAAGTGAGGCGGCCCCATAGGCCGTTACATAACTATTAAACGCAATCAGCGATCAAACCGAGACGGTTTGATCGCGTTTGTGCATCCGGGAGGAGAGTGCATGGCTGACGATTACGTCCCGTATTTCATGCGCGGACTGCAGGACATCCCGACGGTATCTTCCCGTCTGGTGAGTTCATCAAAATATCTGAATCATCCCGTCATCCGCGAATATGTCATGCAGGAATCGCTGCGTAAGAACGGCCGCGATTTCCCGATGACCTATGCTTTGTCGGGGCTCTTTCAGGCTTGCTATGAAATCCGCGACGACAAGCGCATCAACGAGATGCTGGCGGATCAGTGCAAGACCAAGCCGGAACTCGCGCAATTTTTCGAAGAGGCCTATGTCTCCACCTTCACGCGTCAGGATCTGGCCAAATATGGTCCGGACACCTGCGGCGGGATTTATTATCATTATCTGACGGCGAACAATTTCGAGATTCAGCTGGATCCGCGCATCGAAATGAACCCGTCCTGGAAGCCGCAGACCATGCTGGATTTCTGGGATCTGCGCTCGGGCCAAACCCACGATCTTGACCATCTTCTGGGCGGCGCGGGTTTTGACTTCCTCGGCGAGACAACGCCGATCTTCATGCGCATCGAAGCCTATTTCACCTATTTCGACGACCCTGAACTCGCCGGCGCACTTTGCACGATGTCGTCGATCATGGCGTTGCCGACGCTGATGCGGACGATCATTCATTATCCGTCCACATGGCCGGCCATGTCCGCGCATATCACGAACGGCATGAAGGTCGGCCGTGAGTCCGAGCCCTGGTTCCTGAAGAAGTTCGAGCCGTGCTTCCCGATGACCAAGAAGGAAGCCCGTGAATATCTCGGCATGAAGGGCGTCTCGGAAACGGACAGCTGGAAAGAGTCCGACATCTGGAGCGAGGGCGCGCAGGGCGCCTTGATGGAAAACGCCCAAGCCGCGGAATAAGCGGCAGGAGCATCACGGATTGTAGGTAAGTAAAAGCGGCCCAGAGAGCCGAGGAGGAGTGCGAATGGCTGACGATTATGTTCCGTATTTCATGCGCGGGCTGCAGGACATCCCGACCGCGTCTTCGCGTTTGGTGAGTTCTTCCAAGTTTCTGAACCACCCCGTCATCCGCGAATATGTGATGCAGGAATCGCTGCGGAAGAACGGCCGCGATTTCCCGATGACCTACGCGCTGCCGAACCTGTTCCAGGCGCTGTACCAGATCCGTGACGAGAAGCGCATCAACGAGATGCTGGCGGAAGAGTGCAAGACCAAGCCGGAACTCGCCGCGTTTTTTGAGGAAGGCTATATCTCGACCTTCACCCGTCAGGATCTGGCCAAATATGGCCCGAACACCTGCGGCGGTGAATATTATCATTATCTGACGTCGAACAATTTCGAGATCGTCCTCGATCCGCGCATCGAGATGAACCCGTCCTGGAAACCGCAGAGCATGCTCGATTACTGGGATCTGCGCACTGGCCAGACCCACGACCTCGACCACCTTCTCGGCGGCGCCGGCTTTGACTTCCTCGGCGAAACAACGCCGCTGTTCATGCGTATCGAGGGCTATTTCGCCTATTTCGACAATCCGGAACTGGCGGGCGAACTGTCGACCCTGCTCGCGATCATGGCGTTCCCGACCTTCATGCGGACCATGATCCACTACCCGTCCACGTGGCCGGCCATGTCGCGCCACATCACGAACGGTATGGCGGTGGGCCGGCAGTCCGACCCCTGGTTCCTGAAAAAGTTCGAACCAATCTTCGGCATGACCAAGCCGGAAGCCCGCGAATTTCTGGGCATGAAGGGCGTGACCGAAACGGACACCTGGAAGGAATCCGACGTTTGGAGCGAAGGCGCCCAGGCGGCCCAGCTTCAACAAGCCGCCGAATAGGCGGCGGCCGGATAGATCCGAATTGCTCAAGCGGCGGCCTTGACAGGGCCGCCGCTTTTGTTTTGCGGCGGGCGCTCCGCGTTTAAAAGTCTTGCAGGCGAGCGCGGCGCTGGCACTATGCGCGAACAACAAAAGACGAAGGGCCCCACAGAGGGCCTCGTTTGAGGAGGAGGCCGAGATGGCTGACGATTACATTCCGTATTTCATGCGGGGATTGCAGGAAATTCCGACCGCGTCATCGCGTCTGGTCTCTTCATCCAAATTCCTGAACCACCCGACGATCCGCGAATATGTCATGCAGGAATCGCTGCGCCGGAACGGGCGCGATTTTCCGATGACCTATCTGCTGCCGAATCTGTTCAAGGCGCTGTACGAGCTCCGTGACGAGAAGCGCATCAACGAGATGCTGGCGGATCAGTGCAAGACCAAGCCTGAGCTCGCGGCGTGGTTCGAGGAGCAATATATCTCGACGTTCACGCGCGAGGATCTGGCCAAATATGGCCCGAACACCTGCGGCGGCATTTATTATCATTATCTGTCTGCGAACAATTTCGACATCGTGCTCGATCCGCGCATTGAGCGGAACCCGAATTGGAAGCCGCAAAGCCTTCTCGATTACTGGGATCTGCGCTCCGGCCAGACCCACGATCTCGATCACCTGCTGGGCGGCGCGGGCTTCGATTTTCTCGGTGAGACGTCTCCGCTCTTCATGCGGATCGAAGCCTATTTCGCGTATTTCGACGATCCGGAGCTGGCGGGTGAACTGTCGACGCTGCTCGCCATCATGGGTCTGCCGAAGATCATGCGCACGATCATCCATTATCCGAAAGCCTGGCCTGGACTGTCGCAGCACATTTCCAACGGCATTCTGGTCGGCCGTGAATCCGAGCCCTGGTTCCTGACGAAGTTCGAAGAGGTGTTCGACATGACCAAGGAACAGGCGCGCCAGCACATCGGCATGAAGGCCGTGCAGGAAATCGACACCTGGGAAATGTCGGATTATTTCAGCGAAGGCGCGCAATCGGCGCAGATGGTGAACACGCAGGCTGCGGCGGAGTAAGGCGCCGGGGCTGAGCTAAGGAAGCGGCGGCTGTTGGGCCGCCGCTAATGTGTTCGGGCGCGTGCTCCGCAACGCATTGGGTCTATCCCTCCAAAAGCTCTTGTGGCCCGCGGCCGCTTTGCCCCTAATGGGGCGATGGATCACCAGCCGACACCCCAAGAGTCTTTTAAAGACCCCTCTCAGGAAGAGGGGCAGGCGCTGCTGGCCGCGCTTCGACGGGCGTTGCGGGCCGCGAACTGGACGCAGGCGCGCCTCGCCGAGGAGATGGGCGTGGGCAGCGCCACCATGAAACGCTGGCTGCATGGCAAGGGTCTGTCCTTCCAGACGTTGGAACGCCTGTGCGCTCTGGCGGGGCTCGGCTTGTCCGATCTTCTCCAGGAAAGCCGGGAGCCCGATTACGCCCTGAATTCGCTTACCCTCGCGCAGGAGGCGGCCATGACGGAGGACCCGGGGCTGTCCACGGTCTTCTTTCTGGTGCTCAATCAATGGCCGCCGTCAGAGGCTGTGGACGCCTTTCATCTGCGGCCTGAAGACGTGGAGCGCCATGTCGAACGGCTGATCCGCCTGGCTCTGATCGACCGCCTGCCCAGCGGGCGTTTGCGGGCGCGGCTCAACCCGGCTTACGTCTGGCAGCGCGAGCCGATGCGCCGGCACTTCGAGCGCCACCTCAAGCACTATTTCCTGTCTCTGGATTTTGGCCGGCCTGATACGATTTTCGGGGTTGAGATGGTGAAAGTCTCGCCAGTGGGCGCGGCGCAAGTCCGTGAAAAGGTGGAGCAATTTCGCAGCGACCTGCGCGCGATCGCGAAGCAGGACCGCCGCACGGCCACACTGCCGGCCGAATGGTACGCCGTGCTCGCCGTCGCCCGGCGGATGTAGGCCGCTGCCTCTTAAACTGGCGTTGCGCCGGTTTTTTGTCGGCTTACCCACCCTGCCATTGGCTTGCCAAATTCCAGGTTCTTGAATTTGATTCGGGAATCGAAACACGCAGCAGGGACCTGCAGAATCAGAAGCGCCTTGGAATGATGCAAATTCGCCGGCAGATCGCCGCCATCCCTTTCTTGGTCCGGAATGGAAAAGTCGAAGTCCTGCTTCAGACCTCTCGCGGCACGCGGCGCTGGATCATCCCCAAAGGCAATATCGAGCCGGGCCAGACGCCGGAAGACGCCGCGCTGGCCGAGGCGTTCGAGGAGGCTGGCGTCAGCGGCGTGGTGCATGGCGCCCTGCCGCTGGGTTTCTTCAATTATCTCAAGCGAACGGCTTCCGGTCAGAGCCGTCCGGTCACGGTGGAGGTCTTCCTCATGCGGGTGACCAATATTTTTGAAGACTGGCCGGAACGTTCGGCCCGCGAGCGACAATGGGTGCTGGCGGCGGACGCTGTGCGGCTGGTCGAAGAAGCCAGCATTGCCCCCCTGTTCGAACGACTTGTCGAACTGGAGCCCATCCTGACAGCTGAGGCCGCGGAAATGACGTTGGGGATGGAATAGACCTGGCCGGACGGCGCCGCTCCGGAATCCGCAAAGAGTTTTTTGGCCGCAGTCCCGCAAATTTGCGCTTTGAAGGAATGATCCTATAAGGCCCGTGAACATTGCGCCCCGATCGGGGCGGGGATCGATGCTGAAGCACATGCGACAAAGCCAGACTGGGTTCGCCCAGGCGCTCGCAGCGCTCGCGCTGCTGGCGATGGCGTTGCGCGCATTGTTGCCTCCCGGTTTCATGCTGACGCCCGTACACGGCGGTCAGAACTTTCTGAACGTTCGTCTGTGCTCGGAGCATGGCGCCGTCGACTTCGTGCTCGATCCCGCCAGCGGCGTCTTGACTTCCAAAGCCGGCCTGAAGCGCGATGCGCCGAAACAGGCGCCGCAATCCGACGCACCATGCGTGTTCGCCGCAATGGCGCACATGGCCACGCCCGTCGTCTTTGCGCAGCCCGGCATGCAGGCGGCGTTTTTGATGACGTTCGTCTTCCAACCCGTCGCGGCGCCGCAGCGACTGGGATTGGCGGCGCCGCCTCCCTGGGCGACCGGCCCTCCTCAAGGCCATTGAATGGGTTTTAGCCGCGGCCGCCCGGATCAGTGTCCGGCTGGCCGCGCTTTGACGCGCGCTTTTACCATGGAGGGCAGCGATGGTTCACAAGTCCCCGGCAATGATCGCGATGGCGCTGATGGCCGTGGCCTGCGCTCCGTTGGCCAGCAATTCCGAAGCCGACATCAGGGCTCGGGTTAAAGCGCAACTCGAAAAACCCGATGCGCCGTTGACGGTCGATCCCGTCGCCGTCGAAGGCGCATTCGCCGTGGCCGACTGGACGCAAGGATCCGCCGGCGGCCGCGCGCTTTTGCAGAAAGGCGCCAAGGGATGGCTTCTGGTTCTGTGCGGCGGCGATTCATTGCGCACCGTGCAGGGCCTGATGCGCCTGGGCGTGCCCGACAATCAAGCTGTAGCCATCGCCAAGGAACTGGCGCGCGAAGAAAAGAACGTCAGCGCGGACCGCCTTGCAGCCATGGCGCGTTTTTCCGGCGAAGTCCGGATGTGAAGGAGAATGCTATTATGAAGACTCTCGTGAAAGCTGCGCTCATCTCTTTGCTCGCTTTTGGGGCTTGCTCGAAAGCCCCGGACTCGGCGGTCGAGAATCCGCCGCCCGCGCCGGCGCCTGCCGTGGCGAAGTTGGAAGTTTCGCTGCCCTGGGCGGCGATCACGCCGACGGGCGCGAAGGTGGGCGCCGGTTATCTGACCATCGCCAATCCGGGTGAGGCGGACAAATTGCTCGGCGTCGCCAGCCCGCGCGCCAAGAAAGTGGAAATTCATGAAATGAAGATGGACGGCGCCATGATGAGCATGCGTCCGGTCGAAAGTCTGGAAATTCCGGCCGGCGCGACGGTGACGCTCGCTCCGGGCGGCTATCACCTGATGTTCATGGACATCGATGCGCCCTTCGCCGAAGGCCAGACGATTCCCGTTACGCTGACTTTTGAAAAGGCCGGCGCCGTCGATGCGTCTCTCACCGTTGCGAAAGCTGCGCCCGCCGGCGCGCCGGCGGCGAGCGGCGATATGGGCGGCATGAAGATGGAAGGACACTAGGAGCATGGCCCCCCCCGCTTCAGGGAAAGGTGCGCCGCCGCGCGGATTGATCATCGGGCTCGCCGCTTTGGCGGCGGGCCTGTGCGTCCTGCTCGCGACGCTGTATTTCCAGCGCCCCGGTGCTGAAGTCGCCCAGAGCACCGGGATGTTCGACGCCGTGGGGCGGGATTCTGGGGCTGTTCTGGTGCGGGGCGGCGACGGCGCCAGCGTGCCGTGGAGCAGCTTGAATGGCGCGCCGCGCGTGGTTTTCTTCGGCTTCACGCATTGCCCGGAAATATGTCCAACCACGCTCAGCGATCTGTCCGCGGCCATCAAGCGGATTGGTCCGTCTGCGGAAAATCTTCGGGTGGACTTCGTGTCCGTCGATCCGGAAAGAGATACGCCGGAGGCGCTTCACGCCTACGTCTCTGGATTCGGACCGCAATTTCGCGGCTTCACCGCCGACCCTGCGGATCTGGCGAAACTTACCAAATCTTACCGCGTCATGTATCGCAAGGCGCCGACCGCCGGCGGCGATTACACGATCGACCATACGACCCTCGCTTATCTGCTGAACGCCGAGGGACGCGTCGTTGACATCGCCGGCTATCAGACGCCGCCGGACCGTCTGGATGCGCAGTTGAAGGCGCTGCTGAAATAGCGCCTTCAGACTGAATCGAGGATGTTGTCGGGCTTCTCAATCCCACGGGATCGGCGGGTGTCACCGGGAAGTAATTGGCGGACGCAACGCGCTATCTCTTGGGTTGACTGAAATAAAACCGCCGGACCGCGGCGAGACCTCTCGGCGCCACCATACGTGACCCGTACAGCGTCAACTTGCGTAAAGCTGCATTCAGAAAGCTCACGCAAAGTCATCAAATCCGCGGGTGAGACGTTCGTCGCGCTTGCATCGCTTCCTCCTTCGGGCGCGGCGCTGGCCGAGAACGATGTCGCGAGCGTGGTTCTCGCGCGAACGCCAAGCGTTTACCTCTGATCTCGGTTTGCAGCCCGGCGCTCACTCAAAAAGCGAACAATATTAGATGTCGGGCTAGGCTGGGGTGTTTTTGAAGGCGCCTCTGAAAATAACGTTCTGTTTACGGAGTATTTAGTCGATTGTTCTAAACTGAATAAATGGGAGAGTAAGGATAATAACAAATGATGGGGCAATCAAACGCGCCGCAGACGACCTCGCTCGAGGTGTCCGATCGCGACCAACGTGAGCAAACGAGGATGCATGCCCAGATCAAGGCCGTGATGTTGCTCATGAGCATCTTCGCGGCTGGACTGGTTTGGTATGAGCATTCGTTTGTAGCGGTGGCTTGGTTGCTCGCAAACGCCGGCGTGAGCGCGATCCTGGCGAAAACTGATTTCTCGAAGAATACAGGCGTATTTGCGCCCTGGCGGATTGCAATTGTAGCGGGTGCGCTCGTCTCCGCTTCGTTGCCGCTCTTTATCTGCGGTCAAGGCGACTTCGCCGGGGTCGCCATCAGCCTGATGTACCTTGCGGCCAATACAGTGATGGTCTCAAGTTTCGATCATGACGACAAGACGACGGGCGTCGTCATTGGCGTATTCTCGAGTGCGCTCGTGCTCGCACCGCTTGTCATGGGATTGAATGATCCAAAGGGGGAATGGAGCCCCTATATTTTTTGCGCATTCGGGTCTCTCATGTTTGTGGTGCAGGTCGTGCACGCGCGCATGGTGGCCGTCAGAAGCCGGCTGGACGCCGGACGTCAATTTGCCGAGGTGCAGAGACAGGAAGCGCTGACGCGGATGATGTTCGATACGTCCTCTCAGGTGATCTCCCTGCTGGATGAGCAATTTCGTTGCGTGCGGGTCAACAGGGCGTTCCAGCAATATTATGGACAAGGCACGCCGATCGGCAGGAGCTATCTGGATTACCTGAATGGCTTCGGCGTTGATTTGTCCCAGCAGTTTGCAAGTTCGCTTGCCGGCGAAACGGTGCGGTCAGAGAACGTGGAGATGCATTCGCCGAACGGTGAAGTCTATTTTGCGGGCTTTGAGACGGCGCCCTGGCGCGAACCGGACGGCGCGATCGTCGGCATTGTGTGTTTCTCCTGGGACATGACCGAACGCGTCGTCGCTCAACGCAACATGATGCGCAGCTTCGAATGCCTCGACATTGCATTGCATGCGTCCAATTCGGTCGTGCTCGAGCGGGATCTCACCACCGGTGAGCGCCGTTGGATCGGCGACGTCTACGCCGTTTACAAGCGGCACGTGACGGATGAGATGCTGGACAAATTCGATCCGGACATGTTCCCGCCCGATTCCGTCGCGATCCTGAAGCGCGGCATTCACGACGCCCGGGAGTTCGGACAAGCGGAATTCAGCTATCCCTACAAAGTTTCCGCGACGGAGATCGGCTGGCTCAGCGTGCACGCCAAATATAATTATGACTCGTTCGGCGGACGGCAGCGGCTGATCTACAAAATCACCAACATCACCCAAAAGAAGCGGGAAGAGCAGGAATTGCTTGAGGCGTTGCGCCGCGCGGGTCAATCGCTGGCGACGAAGCGCTCGCTGCTGGCGGATCTGGCGCATGAGAACGGCCTAGATGAAAATTCTGAATTCGAGGATCTGGGCAGCATCGAGGTCGGTTCGAGAGCGCTTGAGGCCGCGGTCGGCGTAAGCGAGATCGTGGTGCGCTTCCAGAACCTTTTGGAAGAAGTGGAGATGCGCGACGAAGCTCTCGGCCGCGCCGTAACGTCCCTGCGCAAGGCGCGGGAAGCTTCCGAATCGGCCAACATGGCGAAGTCGCAATTCCTGGCCAATATGAGCCACGAATTGCGCACGCCGCTGAACGCCATCATCGGGTATTCGGAAATTCTTATGGAGGACGCCAAGGACGACGAGCGCGAGTCCGATATTCGCGACCTCGAGCGCGTGCTGGCGGCGGGGCGGTCGCTCCTGGTGCTGATCAACGAAATTCTGGATCTGTCGAAGATCGAAGCGGGCCGGATGGAGGTCGCGATCGGCGACTATTCCGTCGCCAAACTGATCGAAGACGCGGCGGCGACGGTGCGCCTCATGGCCGAAAAGAACGGGAACGTTCTGAATGTGGAGGTTGATCCACGTCTTGAGAATGGCCGTTCGGACGCCTTCAAGCTCAATCAGTGTCTGCTGAACCTGCTCTCCAACGCCGCAAAGTTCACGAAGGACGGTAGGATCGACGTGCGCGCGGACCTGATGCGTCAGCGTTCAGGGGACTGGTTAACGATCACCGTGCAGGACACGGGCATCGGCATGAACGAGGAGCAGGTCGGGCGGCTTTTCCAGCCGTTTACGCAAGCGGACGCTTCCGTCACTCGCAAATATGGCGGTACGGGTCTTGGACTCGTGATCACGCGCCGTATGCTGCAATTGATGCGCGGCGACGTTTCGGTGCATAGCGCCGAGGGCGTCGGTTCGGTGTTCACCATGAGCGTGCCGTTGAACCTTGAATTCGATGCGGACGCGCACGACGACACCGTGCGCGTCGTCGACACCGACGAAGGTCCGCTTGTTCTCGTCATCGACGATGAAGACGATGTGGCGGATCTGGTGCGCCGTTCGATTAACCGTCTGGGCTTTCGCGTCGCGTCGGCCCGCACGGCCATGGGCGGCATGCGCGCCGTTGAGAAATTGCGGCCGAGCCTGGTCCTTCTCGACATCAATCTGCCGGATCGCTCCGGCTGGAGCGTCCTGGAAGACCTGGCGCAGAACGAACGCACCAGAGAAATCCCCGTCATCGTTCACTCGGTGCATGACGATCAGCACCGCGCTTTGTCTCTGGGAGCTTGCGCGCACTTCGTGAAGCCGGCGGATCGGGATGTGCTGGCGGCAGCGGTTGCGCGGTTCGCCCGCCATGGCGACGCCCGTCATCAGGCGGATTCGCCGCTCGCGGGTGCGCTCGGCTTGAGCGCGGCGTCTTAAGAAACAGGGGGCGGAGATGCGGATACTCATCGCTGAGGACCAGCCAGACAATCGCGACATCCTGGTGCGGCGCCTGGAGCGCAAGGGTCACGAGCTCCATCTGGCCGAGAACGGGGCGCAGGCCGTCGAGATCGCCAATCTCGTCAAGCCCGATTTGGTCCTCATGGACGTCAGTATGCCGATCATGTCAGGCGTTGAGGCGACGCGTTTGCTAAAATCGCACCCCGAGACGGCGCGCATTCCGGTAATCGTGCTCACCGCCCATGCGCTGCAATCGGTGCGCGATGAGTGCGAGGCCGCGGGCTGCGACGGTTTCGCGACGAAGCCGCTCGATTTTCCGGCTTTGTTAACCACGATCGAGGCTGTGACCGTGGGGCGTGCAGGCGCCTAAGGTGACCCAATCTCTGCCAGAAAAGATAATGCCTGCCGTTTTGTTAGGCGACGGGAAACCTCGCGCTGATACATACCTAAAGCTGCATCGGGATCGGTAATAATGCAAACGCAGGGCGATCATACGGACGCGAAGGAGGGGGCTGGCGGCAGAATCCTCGTCGTTGACGATCAGCCGGACAACCGGAACATCCTCGCGCGCCGTCTGGAGCGCCGCGGCTACGAAGTGGTGATCCGTGAGAGCGCCATCGATATTGAGACCGTCGTCGTCCAGGAGCGCATCGAACTGGTGCTTCTGGATTGGATGATGCCGGAGCGCTCGGGCCTCGACGCGCTCGTGGCGTTGCGCCAGACTTTCGATGCCGAGCGCCTGCCGGTGATCATGGTGACGGCGCTGGACAGCGGCGATTCCATCGAACGCGCTCTGGAAGGGGGCGCCAACGATTACGTCTCCAAGCCGATCGACATCCGCGTGCTGATCGCACGGGTGCGGTCGCATCTGGATCGCCGCGCTGCTGTGATCGCGCTGGATTCGGCGAAGCTCGACCTTGAACGCACGGTCCAGGAGCGCACCCGCGAATTGTTGCAGGTCAACAAAAGCCTGTCGGCCGAGATTGCGGAACGTCAGGCCGCCGAGACGCGCGCGCTGGATTCCGCCCAGCAGGACGCATTGACGGGGTTGCCCAATCGCCGCCACTTCGTGGAGGAGCTCGACGCGCGTCTGGCGTTGGGGCGACGTACGGGCACGCCCTTCGCGCTCCTTTACATAGACCTCAACCGTTTCAAGCCTATCAATGACGTCCACGGCCACGCCGTTGGCGACCAAACGCTGCAGGCCATTGCGGGCCGGCTGTCCGTCTTCGTCGGACACGATAATTTCTGTGCGCGGCTGGGCGGCGACGAGTTCGCCGTCATTCTGATGGGCGTGGGCGATGACGCCTATCTGCAGTCGGAGATGCAGAAGCTTGTCCATGCGCTCAATGAACCGATGATCATCAACAGTCTCCGGTTCACCGTCGGCGCCTCGATCGGCGCGGCGATCTATCCCGAGGACGGCGTCACGGCCGACGACCTCCTGCAGCGCAGCGACGCCGCCATGTTGCGCGCCAAGGCGGACGGTCAGGAATGCCTGCGCTACGACATGCGCATGGACCAGGAGCTGCGCCGCAAGGCCGCGCTCGAAAGCGAATTGCGCCTGGCCATCCCAAGCGGCGTCATCGTCCCGTATTTCCAGCCCGTGGTCAGCCTCGCGGACGAAAGTCTTGCTTATTATGAAGTGCTGGCGCGCTGGCCGCACCCGGAGCGCGGCATGATTCCGCCTGCGGAATTCATTGCGGCGGCTGAAGAGGCTGGCCTGATCGACAAGCTTTTCTGGACGCTGCTTACGCAATCTTGCGCGGCTGCGCTGAAATCGCCGGGCGATTTCCCGATCGCCGTCAATATTTCGCCCTCACAGATCCGGGACGAGTGGTTCCCGGAAAAGGTGATCCGCAAGCTGCAGGAAGTGAGTTTCCCCGCGCACCGTCTGGAGATCGAAGTGACGGAAACCGCGATGATCTCCGATTCCGCACGCGCCAAGAACGTTCTGGTGTCCCTGAAGAATCAAGGCGTGCGCATCGCCCTGGACGATTTTGGCACGGGCTATTCCTCGCTGGCGCTGCTCCGGTCTCTGCCCATCGACAAGGTCAAGGTCGACCGCTCGTTCGTCACGAACATGCTGCGGGAAAAAGAGAACGCGACGATCGTGAACGCAATTGTCGGTCTCGGCCGTTCGCTGGGCCTCGTCGTCACGGCCGAAGGCGTCGAGGACTTTGAAACGGCGCGCGCCTTGCGAGACATCGGCTGCGATTACGGTCAGGGTTACGCTTATGGCAAGGCCGCGGCCTTTCCGTTCTACGGGCAGCGAGAGGCCGCGCGCCGCGCCTGAATCAGCTCTTCCGCCGCTCCTGAAAGAACGCCTTCAACAACGCCGAAGCCTCGCCGGCCAGAAGACCGCCCCGTATGGCGGGACGCCAGTGAATGGTCGGCTGCTCAAACAGTTTTGGACCATGAATGACGGCGCCGCCTTTCGGATCGTCCGCGCCGAATGTCACGTCCTTGATCCGCGCGTGCGCGATCGCCGCGGCGCACATGGCGCAGGGCTCCAGCGTCACATAGAGCGATAAATCCGTAAGACGATAATTGGCGCGAACCTGGCCCGCGGCCCGCAGCGCGGCGATTTCCGCGTGCAACGTCGGATCGCAATGCGCGATCGGTGCGTTGGCGCCTTCGGAAACGACCGTCCCAGCGGCGCGGTCGGCGATGACCGCGCCGACCGGCACTTCGCCGCGCGCCGCAGCCTCCTGGGCCAAAGCCAGCGCCCGCCGCATGCACGCCTCGTCGAAGGAATCAAAGCCGCTCAAAACCAGCGCCGCCATTTCGCGATCACGAACAGGGAGCTCGCCGCCACGATCATGGTCAGCAAGGCCGTGGGATAGCCCGCCGCGGCGTGAAGCTCCGGCATGAATTCGAAATTCATGCCGTAGATCGAGGCGATGAAAATCGGCGGCGTGAACAAGAGGGTCACAATCGCCATGATCTTCATCGCCGAATTCTGCGACGACGACACGAGGCCCAATGTGGCGTCCAGAATGTAGGTCAGGTTCGAGGCGAGCGCCTCGCTCTGCCGGTCAAGCTCGCGCAGATCGGCCCCGATCCGCAAAAGGCGCTCCTTGTCCAGGCCGTGACGTTCGGCGGCGGTCGCGGCGAATTGAACGAGGCGCTGCAGGCTGGAGAGGCTGTCGCGCGCTTTCGCCGCCATGCGTCCCTGCGCGCCGAGCGTGCGCAGGGCGGCGCGCAGGTTGGGTTCGCCTTCGCTGGTCTCGAATACTTCCTTGGCAAGAGCGTCGGCTTCGTCGCGCGCGCGGTCCAGAAGATCCGCGATGCGTTCGACGATGCCCTCGATGAGCGCGGCGAAAACCTCGCCGCCGTTCGCCGCGGTTTCGATGCGCGCGGCGGCCCGGCCCTTGCCGATCTGAAAAGCGCGCGCGGCCATAGTGCGCACCGTGATCAGCTTGCCCTTGGAGAGTATGAAGGCGACAGGGTCGATCTCCGGGCGCTCGTGCGTGTTGAGCAGCAACACGGACGCGATCATGGTGAGGGCGCCATTTTCCTCGAACAGGCGCGCCGAATCCTCGATGGCGCGGCGTTCTTCCGGCGTCGGTGCGTCGATGCCCAGGGCGCTTTCGACGGCGCGTTCCTGGTCAGGGGACGGATGGAGCAAATCCACCCAGACGGAGGCGCCGCTGGACGCGGCGCGTCCCGTCGTGTCCGCAAGGATCAGTTTGCCGTCCGCCCCTTTCGCGTAAACGTGGATCATCGAATCTCCCGCGCCGGAGCATCACGGCTAGCACGCGCCGCGATCAGTCTGCGACCGCGAAAGTGATGCGCCGGCTGGCTGAAGCGCGATAACCTCTGTGGCGGCGCGATTCCCCGTAGCCCTTGGCGGAAAGCGCAGCGGCGGGCGCGCCCTGTGCGACCAGATAGTCTTTCACGGCCTGCGCCCGCTTTTCCGACAGCGCCTGGTTGAAGGCGCGCGATCCGCTGCGGTCGGTGTGGCCGCCCACTTCGATCTTGTGCGCGCCGCAGACGCTGGCGATGGAGGCTGCGCCTTTCAACGTCGCCTTGGCCTTGTCGCTCAGCTCCGCCGCGCTGCGCCGGAAGCCGAACGGTTCGCCGCGAACGAGCTTGGCGAAACCGGCTTCGCAGGCTTTGGCGCTGGGCGACTGGCCGAGGGCCGCCAGAATCTTTTTTGCGCCGTCGCTGATGTCGCCGGGCGTGGGGGCGGGCGCCTGCGCGGCTGGCGGCGCGGCCGCCGCCGGCGCGGAACCCGATCCCGTGGTGGGAGCGGCGACAGGCGCCGCTGCGGGTTGAGGTTTCACGGCCAGATCGGGTGAGGATGGCTGCGAACAGGTGACGAGCCCCACGGCGAGCAATCCCAGAATGAACACAACGCCCGGCCAGGAGCCTTGCGGACGGCGGGGATCTTCGGGTTCGGAGACAGTCGTTTCCGTCATGATTCGACCCTTTCAGCGTTCTTGATTCATTAAGGGTTATCCATATTCGCTATGCGCCACAATTCCGCCTCGCCTGGATGACGAATTGTGGCCGTTAGCGTTTCCGCTGCAATTTCTGATGGGCGATGGACCGACGGGGGAGGCGCCGTATGGCGGCAAGGTTGCGCGTGTGCCGGCGTGAGGCTCTGGCGCTGATCGGCGTCGCCACGAGCATTGGCGCGGCGGTGCGTGCGGCGGCCCCTGAAGCTGCAATCGACGTCGAAGGGGGCCTCCGGCCGGAACTTCTGAAAGCCGCCATGCAATCCTCCGCCGCCATGGGGTTCGATCCTGGCGCGCGCATGGTTGTGGTTGATTTCAAATGGCATTCGTCCAAGCCCCGCCTGTTCGTCGTCACGCCTGAAACCGGCGCCATGAAGTCGATGCTGTGCGCGCACGGTCTTGGCTCGGATCAGGGCCATTCCGGCTACGCGACGGTGTTCTCCAACGTTCCGAATTCTAGCGCCTCTTCGCTGGGGGCTTATCGCGTCCTTGGGCAGGGCTATGGCGCTAAACATGGGCCGAACCTGTTGCTCGAAGGCCTGCAGCCCACGAACGATCAGGCGAAAGCGCGGCAGATCATCGTGCACTCCGCGTGGTATGCGGAGCCGGACTTCGTCGCCGAGCAAGGCAAGATGGGCCGGTCGAACGGCTGCTTCGTCACGTCCGACAAGGATCGCGACACGCTGTTCGAGATGCTGACGCCGGGCACGCTGTTATATGCCGGGGTTTGAGGGGCGGGGATAAATCAGCGCGCCAGCGCCCGCCAAGCGATGTCCCGGCGGCAGAATCCGTCCTTGAAGTCGATCAGGTCCACGGCCGCATAGGCTTGGCGCACCGCCGCCGCGACGTCGCCGCCGATGGCCGTGACGTTCAGCACGCGGCCGCCGCTGGCCACCAGCTGGCCATCCTTCATGCTTGTGCCGGCGTGAAAGACTTTCACGCCGGAAAGCGCGTTCGCCGCATCCAGATTGCGGATGGGGCAGCCGCTTTGGGGCGTGCCGGGATATCCTTCCGCGGCCATCACCACCGTCACCGCCGGACGCGAATCAAAGACGGCCTTGGGCGCTTCGCTCAGTTTGTCCGTCGCGGCGGCGTAGAGGATCTGCGCCAGCGTCTGGG
>CAYNCS010000008.1:0-42182 GCA_964395875.1 uncultured Caulobacteraceae bacterium
GGGGCATCGCGACTTCCGTTTTATGGAAGGCCCGATCTTTACCAACATCTTGTTGGCCGACGAAATCAACCGGACGCCGCCGAAGACACAGGCGGCGTTGTTGCAGGCGATGCAGGAGCGCGAGGTATCGGTCGGACAAACGACCTATGTGTTGCCGGACCCGTTCTTTACGATTGCCACGCAGAACCCGATCGAGCAGGAAGGCACCTATCCGCTGCCGGAAGCGCAGCTCGACCGTTTCCTTCTGCAGATCGAAACGCCCTTCCCGGATCGCGACACCGAACGCCGCATTCTCATCGAGACGACCGGCGCGAACACCTCCGCCATCGGCCCCGCTCTGCCGCCAGGCGGCCTGCAGACCATTCAGCATCTGGTGCGCCGCCTGCCGGTCGGCGAAAAGGTCGTCGACGCCATCCTGCGCCTCGTGCGTTCGGCGCGGCCCGATCAGGAAGGCTCCGCGCTGGCGCGCGAAAACGTTTCCTGGGGCCCCGGCCCACGCGCCGGTCAGGCGCTGATGCTGGCCTGCCGCGCCCGCGCGCTGCTGCGCGGCCGCATCGCGCCGTCGCTCGATGACGTCGCAGCGCTGGCACGGCCCGCGCTGGCGCACCGCATGGCGTTGAACTTCAACGCGCGCGCCGAAGGCATGACCGTCGACGCGCTGATCGACAGGCTCGCTGAAGAGGCCGCTTGATGGCGCTGCTGCGCAAAGCCAAAGCCGCCAATCTGCGCCTCGTCAGCGCGGAACCCGAAGCGCTGAAGCTGGCCTCGCATCTGCCGAGCCTCATGCTGGAGGCGACGCGCCTTGCGGCGGGCGCAGCCTCGGGCGCGCATGGACGGCGGCGCGCCGGCAGCGGCGATGAATTCTGGCAATATCGTCCGCGCGAAGCGCATGAAGGGCCGCGCGCCGTCGATTGGCGCCGTTCCGCGCGCGGCGATCGCTTGTTCGTGCGCGAAACCGAATGGTCTGTGGCGAAGACGCTCTATTCCTGGGTGGATCTCCGCCCCGGTATGGAAGCGGGCGAGAAGAACGCGCTCAACAAAGCCGGTCGCGGCGCGGCCCTCGCGCTCGCCATATCCTCGATCGCGGCGCGCGGCGGCGAACGCGTGGCGGCGCTGGGCGCGGGCCGCGTGCCCGCGACGCGCTGCGACATGCACCGCATGATTTTGGATTACGACACGGCCGGCGCCGATTTTCCGGTGGTGGAGCCGCGCCGTTCGGTGCTGCTGATCGCCAGCGATTTCTATGAGCCGGTGGAGGTCTGGATCAAACGTCTCCGCCCCCACGCGGCGGCGGGCGCGGACGGCGTCCTGCTCAGTGTCTCCGCCGGCGTGGAGGAAGACTTTCCCTTCTCCGGCCGCACAAAATTCGAAGCCCCCGGCGGCAAGACCAGCGCGCTGCTCGGCCGCGCCGAATTGATGCGCGACGCCTATCGCGAGCGCCTTCACGCCCATCGCCAGGCGTTGGAACAGGAAGCGGCGCGTCTGGGTTTCGTCACCGTGCGCTGCCGCACCGATCACCCCGCAGGCCACGCGCTCGCCGCGATCGCCGCCGCGCTCGGGAGCAAGAAGGCGGACGAATGAGCGGCGGGTTGTTCACCCTGGGGCCCTTCGCGTTTTCTCAACCTTGGGCGCTTCTTGGCCTGATCACGTTGCCGGTGATCTGGTTCATCGTGCGCGCGCTGCCGCCGGCGCCCAAACGCGTGCTGTTCGCGCCGGCCCGCATCATTCTGGGCCTGCAGTCGCCGGAGGAAACGCCGGCGCGCACTCCGCTTCTGATCATCCTGCTGCGTATGGCGGCGGCGGCGTTGATCTGCATCGGCCTCGCCGATCCGCGCCGCGCCGCCGCGCCAGCGCCGGGGCAAGCGGGCGACCTCTTGCTGGTGATAGATGACGGCTGGCCCAGCGCCATCAATTGGAACGCGATGAAAAACGAAGCCGTCGCGGCGATCGACGACGCCGAGCGCACCGGCGGCGTGGTGCGCGTGCTGTTCACCGCTCCGGAGGCCGCCTCGCAATCCGTGGTCGAGGGCCTTTCGCCCGATCAGGCGCGCAGCCTTATCCAGGCCCGCGTTCCCAAATCCTGGACGACCAACGCGCAGGACGCGGCGCGGCGTCTGGAACTTGGCCGGCAAAGCGGCAAGCTGCACGCCAGACGCGTCGTTTGGGTCAATGACGGCCTGGAGGATGCGGGCGAAGCAGGCCTTGCGCGCGCGCTGGGCCGCTATGGCCCGATCGACGTGCGCGCGCCTTTGCGCCTGCCGCACGCCATCCGCGAAGCCCGCGCCGGCAGCGAAGGGATCGAGATTTCCGTGGCGCGTCCGCGCGCAGCGTTCGGTGAAAAGCTCACGCTTCTGGCGGTCGATCGCAGCGGCCTTCCCCTGGGCTCGGCGGACGTTCAGTTTCCAGCGGGCGCGCAAGCGGCGAAGGCCGAGATCGAATTGCCGCCGGCGCTGTCGGCGCGCATTGGCCGCGTCCGAGTTGAAAACGAGACCAGCGCTGGAGGATCGTTCCTGTTCGACGGCGCGACGGACCGTCCTCTCGTGGGCCTCGCCGAAGCGGAGACCAATCAACCGCTGCTGTCGGATTTCTATTATCTGGAACGCGCCCTCTCGCCTTACGCCGAATTGCGCCGCGGCGATCCGGCCTCGCTGGCGCGCGAAGGCGTGTCCGTCGTCATTCTCGCCGACGCCGGCATGCTGCCCGCGCCTGATCGCAATACGCTGAAGACATTCGTCGAGCGTGGCGGCTTGCTGATCCGCTTCGCGGGTCCGCGTCTGTCGGCGCAGGCGGACGAACTCACGCCGACGCCCTTGCGCGGCATGCGCGCGCTCAACAGCGCCATGGGCTGGGGCGCGCAAGGCATTGCGCCCTTCGACCCAAGCAGTCCGTTCAGCGGTCTGACGCCGCCGCAAGACATCAAGATCAATTCGGTGGCGTTGGCCCAGCCAGCGCCGGACCTTTCCGACAAGACCTGGGCGCGGCTCGCGGACGGCGCGCCGCTCGTCACCGCCGCCGCGCGGGGCAAGGGGCTGATTGTGCTCTACCACGTGACGGCGGGACCGGCCTGGTCGGACCTGCCGCTCACCGGCCTCTATGTCGACATGCTGCGCCGGACGATCGCGCTGGCCGGCGCGGCGCAGGACGGCGCCGCCAATTTCAGCGGCGGCTATTACGAACCGGATCGCGTGATGGACGGCTTCGGCGCCTTGAAGGAGCCCACCGGCGAAGTGCGCCCTATCCCAGCCGCCGACTGGGCGCGATTGACGCCGGGCCCCGGCAATCCGCCGGGTCTTTACAAACGCGCCGGCATGGCCGTGGCGCTGAACGCGGGCGCGCGCGTCGATCTAAAGGCGCTCTCCGCCTTGCCGAACTCCAGCGTCGCGGGTTTCGGCAAACGCTCCAGCATCTCCTATGCCGGGCAATTTTTGGGGCTGGCCGCGCTTCTGATCCTGATCGACGCGCTCATTGCTCTCGCGGCGCTGGGGCGCTGGTCCCCGCACGAAGTGAAGGGCGCGCAAACCAAACTCAAGAACGCCGCCCGCCGCAAATTCACGCAAAAGGCGATGGGCTTGATCGCGCTCTGCGCGCTGGGGCTCGCCGCCCCGCATGACGCACGCGCGCAAACGGCGGACCCGTCGGCGTTGCGTCTCGCTTACGTGCGCACCGGCGATTCCCGCACGGACAATCTATCGCAAGCCGCATTGGCGGGACTTTCGCGCCAATTGACGTGGCGCACGGCGATCGAGCCCGCGGCGCCCACAGGCGTCAATCTGGAGGCGGACGAACTCGCCTTCTATCCGATCCTGTTCTGGTGGCCGCCGCAAAACGCCGTCTCGCTTTCGCCCCGCGCCGCCGAACGCCTGCAGAAATATCTCCGCAATGGCGGCTGCCTCGTGATCGACACGCGCGACGCAGACCGCAATTATGATAGCGGCGCGCGGCCTTTGGAGAATCTGCTGTCCGGCGTGGACGCGCCGCCTTTGCAGGCGACGCCCAAAGACCACGTTTTGACCCGCGCCTTCTTTCTGCTGAAGTCATTTCCAGGCCGCTATTCGTCCGGCAAGGTCTGGGTCGAGGCGCCGACGGCGAACGGCCGCGCCTCCGCCTTTGACGGCGTCTCCAGCCTCATCATCGGCTCCAACGACTGGGCCAGCGCCTGGGCCATCAACGGCGCGGGCAAACCCGTCGCGCCCGTCGAAGGCGGCGAACGCCAGCGCGAAATGGCGTTCCGCACCGGCATCAACATGGTCATGTACGCGCTGACCGGCAATTACAAAGCCGACCAGGTTCACGTGCCCGCTTTGCTGGAGCGGCTGGGCAACGAATGATGTCGCGTATCTCCTTCGCGCCGCTTTTGCCGCCGCTGCTTCTGGCGGCGATTGCGGTGTTGGCGTTGCTGGTGGCGCTGTTCTACTGGCGGCGCGGCGGCCCGGCGCGGTTGCTGCGCATGGGCGCCAGCATCGTGCTGCTGCTCGCCATCTTCAATCCGTCCATCGTCACGGAAGAGCGCGCCTCCCTGCCGGACGTCGCGACCATTCTGATCGACCGCTCCGATTCCATGCGTCTCGGCGACCGCATGGAAAAAGCCGAGAAAATCGCGCGCGCCCTCGCCGCACGTTTGAAGAACGACCCGACGCTGGAAGTGCGAGTCCGCGACGTGGCGCAGACCGAAAACGGCACCGAGATGTTCGGCGCGATCGCCGAAGCGATCTCCGACACGCCGCGCGAACGCCTCGCCGGCACGATCCTCGTCACTGACGGCCAGGTGCGCGACGCACCAAAGGATCTCAAGACGCTGAAGAATATGGGGCCGATTTCGGCCGTCATCGTGGGCGATTCCAAAGCGCGCGACCGGCGTTTGCGCCTCATGTCCGCGCCGCGTTTCGTCATCGCGGACGAAGCCAGCGCGCTGGAAGTGCAGGTGGACGATTCTCAAGGCAACGGCCGGCAGGCCAGCATCGTCGTGCGCGTGGACGGGGGCGATCCGCGTGAATATTCCGTCGCCACCGGCGAGAAACAGAAAATCCCGTTCAATCTTTCCCGCCCCGGCGCGCATCTCATCGAAGTTTCGACGCCGCTGCAGCCCGGCGAATTGACCGGCCTGAACAATCGCGTCTTCGCGCAAGTCTCGGCGATGCGCGACCGTCTACGCGTTTTGCTCATCACCGGCGAGCCGCATGCGGGCGCGCGCGTATGGCGCGATTTCCTGAAGTCCGACCCCAGCGTGGACCTCGTACAATTCGCCATTCTGCGCCCGCCCGAAAAGGAGGACGGTACGGCCACGGAAGAATTGGCGCTGATCCCCTTCCCCGTGGACTCGCTGTTTCAGGACAAGCTGAACAGCTTCGATCTGGTGATCTTCGATCGCTACAAGGATCTGGGCATTTTGCCGGAATACTACTTCCAGAACGTCGCGTCCTATGTGCGCGGAGGCGGCGCGTTGCTCGTCGTCGGCGGCCCGCCGGACGTCACCGAGCGGAGCCTCTATCGCACGCCGCTCTCCAGCATCCTGCCGGCGCGGCCGGGCGGATCGATCACGCGCACGCCCTTCCGCCCCGCGCCCAGCGATCTCGGCCGCCGCCATCCGGTGCTGGCGCCGCTGGCGCCGCAATCGGCGCAATGGGGCCGCTGGCTGAGTTCGGTGTCGGCGAGCGCCAATGGCGGACAAACGCTGCTGCAGGGCCCGGGCGGACCGCTGCTTGTGCTGGGCCGCGTCGGGCAAGGCCGCACCGCACAATTATTCTCCGACCAGATGTGGCTGTGGGCGCGCGGCTATGAGGGCGGCGGCCCGCATGGCGAATTGCTGCGCCGCATGGCGCACTGGCTGATGCGCGAACCTGAACTCGAGGAGGAACGCCTCACCGCGCGCGTCGAGAAAGGCGAACTGATCGTCGAGCGCCGCACCCTGTCCGCCCAAACGCCGAACGCCGAAATCGCCAGCCCGTCGGGCGGTCGCGCAGGCCTCGCGATGCAGCAGACGAGTCCCGGCCTCTTCACCGGCCGCGCGCCCGCCGCCGAACAAGGGCTCTACACGGTGCGGCAAGACAAGTTCACCGCGCTCGCGGCCAGCGGACCACTGAACCCGACCGAATGGGCGGACGTGCGCGCCACCGGCGACATTCTGAAGCCCGCCGCCGACGCGACCAACGGCTCCATCGTCAATTCCAATAGCGGCGCGCCGAACACCAAGCGCGTTGCGCGCGGCGAACGCGCTGGCGATTCCATTCCACTGGTCGCGAACAAGGCCTACGCGGTGGCGTCCGCGAAATCCGTGTCGCTCCTGCCCGCATGGGCGGCGACGGCGGTCATCCTGTTTCTGTTGATTATGGCCTGGCGGCGCGAGGCGAAGTGACGGCGCCGGAAAGCCCGTCCAGACCTCCCGGCTGCAAAGCCCGCCACAGCAGACGCGCCGGATCGACGGGCCCCGGCAAGGTGAGCAGTCCTCGTGGCGCAACCTCAAAGCCCGACGGCGCGAAATAGCTTTGCGCGCCGACCAGCAGCATCGCCTTCTCGCCGGCGGCGATCGCCGCCTCCACGCAGGAATCGATGATGATCCGGCCGAGGCCGTGATGGCGTTCGTCCAGGTCCACGGCGAAGGGGCCGAAAAACAGCGCTGGCGCGCCGCCGATCGCGATCGGCCATACCTTGCCGGCGCCAACCAGTTCGCCGTCCCTCAGCGCGACGCGCGACAGGTCGAAGCGCTCGACATTGCCCTCACGCAGACGCTCGGCGGTCTTGGCGAAGCGCCCCGGACCGAAGCCCTGATCGAACAACGCCTCTATGGCGTCGTGAAATTTTGGAGAATCCGGCTCAAGGCTGATGCCGGCCTCGGATAATTGAGAAGCGAGCGCGGGACGGGACATGAAAAGCTCCGGCTGCGAAAGACAAAGGCAGCTGGCCGTCCTACCCCCTCAGCGAAAGACGCGCCGGCTGCCGCGAAACGGCAAGCGATATATGAAGGCGGCGTCGTCGCATTGCAGGGCAGTCCCAACCGGCCCGACTGGCCGGGTCGCGGGGCAGTTAAGGAGTTTCCCCCGCCCCGTCAATCGCGCCGGGAATTGTAATCCTAAAAAGACCGCCCCCAAGACGGAGGCCAAACGGCCCCCGGACGCGCCGCCGCTGCTATTTTCCCTACATTCGAGAGGATTGCGGGAATGCGCCGCGCTTTCCGTGATCGACTAGGTCTCGCTTCGCCGCCGCCGATATGCTGTCATCGCCGCCGGAATCCGCGACGCGGCTGGGAACCAAGTAAATCTTGTCCGCCAGCGCCCAATCCCGATAAACGCGCATGCCAGACACATCTTTGGGAGGAAAAAGTATGACGATGTTTGCAAACAAGGCGGCCCTGGTTACCGGCGGCGGCCTTGGCATGGGCGCCTCCGCGGCGCTGTTGCTCGGCGCCCGGGGTTGCTCCGTGGCGGTGGCCGACCTCAATCAGGAGCACGCCGAGCGCGTGACCAATCTGATCAATTCCAAGGGCGGCAAAGCGATCGCCATCAAGGCTGACATCACCTCCGAGGCCGACAATGTGCGCGCCTTTGAAACGGCTGTGAAAGCCTTCGGGGGCCTCGACTATGCGTTCCTGAACGCGGGCGCGGTTCAGAAATACGGACCGTTCGAAGAGATGACGATCGAGGTCTTCGACAAGATGATCGCTCTCAATCTGCGCGGTCCCTATCTCGGCCTGCGCGAAGCGCTGAAGACGTTGCGGCCGGGCGGCGCGGCGGTGGTGAACGCATCGACCGCCGGTCTCCTGGGCTTTCCTGACGCGGCGGGCTATTCCACCGCCAAGCATGGCGCGCTCGGTCTTGTGAAGTCGGCGTCCCGCGCGTTCGCCCACAAGAAACTCCGCGTGAACGCCGTATGCCCCGGCCAGATCGCCACGCCGCTGAACGGCGCGCCGCAAAACGACGAAATCCTGCCTTCGGATCAATTGCCGGTGCCGGAAGATCGCGGCTTGATGAGCGCGCAGCATGTGGCCGAAGTCGTGCTGTTCCTGCTCAGCCCGGCCGCCGCCGGCGTCAATGGCCAGGCGCAATTGGTGGACGCGGCGCTTCTGTCCGCCTTCCCGCCCTTGGATACGCTCTGAGCACAGCGCGATCACGCCACCCTAAAAAGACTGCGGGCCCGGGGGGAAGACCCGGGCCCGCGGCGGAGCTGGACTGATCGCAAATACGCGTCGGGGGGAGGGAAGCGTTAGTTACGACGGGTCCAGGCGCCATCTCTGCTGCGGCAATACGTGCTCGGTTCACGCACCGTCATGCCGTCCGGCAAACGCGTGGTCGAATACACGACCTTGCAATCGCCATAGGACGAGCGGCGCGGCGCCGGCTCGTAATAATCGTCATCACGGTACGCGGACTCGCGATAGCCGCGGTCATAGTCGTCATCGTAATAGCGGTCGTTGCGGTAATCCGAATAACGCTCGCTGCGATACTCATCGGAGTAGCCGTAGCTCTGGACGTTCGAGCAGCGCGAGTTCGACTTGCCGATGGCGTTGCCCGCCACCGCGCCAACGACGGCGCCCAGAATGGCGCCTTCTTCGCGGTTCTTGCTCGACGCGATGCCCGAGCCGGCCAGACCGCCCGCCACCGCGCCCAGAATGCCGCCCGTCATGCCGTTGGAACGGCGCGAACTCATGCACTGGTCATAGGGATCGCGGGAATAATAATCGCCCGCCTGCGCGGTCATAGGCATAGCGCTCAGGGCGACCACTGCCGCCAGACCGGCGCTGAGAATAAGCTTCTTCATCTCAACCTCCTTTTCCGACGGGCCTCGATTAGGTCTCCCCGTAGGTTGACCGCGATAAAACCAAAAGCTGCCTGAACCGAACCTGAAGCATGGATTTCGCTTGCGTTGTCCGATTGCTTAGTGGGTTTAACGCGGCGCCCGCTGGTTTCCGTCGCGTTCGCGTCCTAAATGAGCATACGCCGATGCGGGATTTCGCGGCGGCCTGCTAATGCTCAGTTTTTACAAGGAAAGCCCATGACCGCCGGCGCCCCAGCCAATCTGACGCCCCGCCTCGCCTTCGCGTGCGCCCTGGTTTATTGCGCCGGCGCGGACCGGGAATTGACCTCCACCGAAAAATCCTACCTCGCGATCGCCCTCTCCGGCCCACAATCCGGCTTAGACCTCGCCGGCCGGGCCGAGGCCGCCATCGCGACCCTGAGCGCCGCTCTGGAATATTGCCGCGAGCATGACGTTTCCGAATTTCTGGGCGCTGCGACGCCGCTCCTGAACAAGGATCAGCGGATCACCATCCTATTGAACCTCGTCGATCTGGCCTTCGTCGACGGGTACGCGGACTCGAACGAAACCGCCTTCGTCCATCTCTGCCAGAAGGCCTTCGCGATCTCCGATTCCGAATTCGACGGCATGATCGAACCCATCATTCTGAAGAACGACCGGCGCCAATTCGGCGTCTGACATGGACGATCAAACGCTTTGCCGGCACTTCGGAACCTGCGGCGGCTGCGCCACGCAGGACCAGCCGCTCGCACAGTCGCATGAAGCCAAGCGCCAGCATCTGCAAAAGGCGCTGGCGCGGCACGGGATCGAATGCGACCTGCCGCCTGTGATCGACGCGCACGGCGCGGGGCGCCGGCGCGCGACGTTCAACATCCGCCGCGGCGAACGCGCACCCATTGTCGGCTTCTCGGAGCGCGCCTCGCACGCCATCGTGAATCTCTCTGAGTGCCGCGTGCTGGAGCCTGGTTTGTGGACGCGCGTCGACGCGATCCGCGCGCTGGCCGAAGTGTTCCTGCGCAAGGCGCAATCCATCCGCGCGCTGGCGACGCTGACGGAATCGGGCGTCGATCTGGACGTCATCGGCTATCCCGGCGGCGCCAAAGCGCTGAACGCGGATCTGCGCGCAAAGCTGGCGCAGCGCGCGGCGGAATTGAATTTCGCGCGTCTGTCGATCGGCGGCGAACCGATCGCCGCCTTGCGGCCGCCGCGTCTGCGCATGGGCCCCGCCGTCGTTTCGCCGCCGCCGGGCGCATTCTTGCAGCCCACCGCCTTGGGCGAACAGATCCTCGCCGATTTCGCCGTACGCACCGTCGAGGGGGCGAAAAACGTCGCCGATCTGTTTTCCGGCTGCGGTCCCTTCGCGCTGCGCATCGCCGAAAAATCCGCTGTACACGCGGTTGAACAAGCGGGACCGATGCTGGAGGCGCTCTCCGCCGCCGCGCGCCATGTTTCGGGCCTGAAGCCGATCACGATCGCGCGCCGCGACCTGCACCTCAATCCGCTGGGCCCGAAAGAGCTGGAGGCTTATCAGGCGGTCGTTCTGGATCCGCCCCGCGCTGGCGCCCGCGAACAGGCCCGCGCCTTGGCCCAATCCAAGGTCAAAACTGTGGCGTTCATCGCCTGCGACGCCGAAAGCTTCGCGCGCGACGCCGCGATCCTGCTCGCCGGCGGCTACAAACTCGAACAAGCCCAGGCTCTCGACCAATTCCGCTGGTCGCATCATATTGAGGTGATGGCGGCGTTTCGCCGCTGAACGTTGGGAAGACTGTCATGGCGTCCCCTCGCTCCCTTGCCGCCAAAGCGCGCTACGCCGCCGCTCAAAGCGCCCGCGTCGCCTGGTACATGGCGCATTATTCCATCACCAAAGGCCTGGTGCGCGAACGCAAGGAAGAAGTGGCGCCCGCCGCGCCGGAAGGCTTCCCGCAGAGCCCTGATCCCGAAGGCGCGCGGCGCGCCTTCCTGCAAGCGTTCGAGCAGGACCTGCAGAATATCGAGGATGGCCTGTACCCGGCGCCACGCGATTTTTCGATGCGCGAGATGATCCGGGCCATCGAATCCTCCCGCCTCTATTTGAAGGACGCCTGGGAAGTGGACGCCCGCCGCCGCCGCAAGGGCGCACGCGAAGTCCCGCAGCGGCCGAATTCGGCGCCGGACCTGCCGGCTTACTATCTGCAGAATTTCCACTTTCAGAGCGGCGGCTGGCTGACGGAGGAGAGCGCGCGCCTGTACGATACGCAGGTCGAGGTGCTGTTCACCGGTGCGGCGGACGTCATGCGTCGCGCCGCGCTGGCGGAAATCGGGCGCGAATTGCGCGGTCGCGATCAGCGCGCCATGCATTATCTCGAAGCCGCCTGCGGATCGGGCCGCTTCCTGCGCCAGACGCTGGACGCCTTTCCGCGCCTCAATGTCGAGGCCTTCGATCTGTCCCCATCTTACTGCGAAGCCTCGCGCGAGGCCGTGCGCGACTGGCCGCGTGCGAAGGTCTGCGCGGCGGACGTCACAGCCATGCCGTATGCGGACGGCGCATTCGATCTCGCGGCCAACGTCTATCTCTTCCACGAATTGCCGCCGCAAGTACGCCGCCGGGCCGCCGCGGAACTCGCGCGCGTCATCAAGCCCGGCGGCCTGTTCGTCTTCGCAGATTCTGTGCAGGTGGAGGATGCACCAGCCTTCGCGCGCTCGATCGAACGCTTTCCGGAACTGTTCCACGAACCCTATTACCGGTCGTATTTGCGCACCGATCTGAAGGCGCTGTTCACCGAAGCCGGGTTCACGCCGGAGCGCGAGGTCGTGTCGTTTCTCACCAAGGTGATCGCCTTCCGCCGGGTATGACTATTCGGCGGCGCGGCGCTGTTGCTCTTCCCGTGCCTGTTCCTCGCGCTCATAGGATTCTATTTCGCGCTTGATCGCTTCCGGCGATTTGGTGAAGCGCGCCGCGAAGTCATACGCGACCGGAACCACAAGAAGCGTGAACAAGGTCGCGACGCCGACGCCAAACACAATGACCACGCCGATCGCCGCGCGGCTTTCCGAGCCGGCGCCGTGACCGAACACAAGCGGCAGAGCCCCGGCGATGGTGGCGATGCTGGTCATTAGGATAGGCCGCAGACGCAATTGCGCCGATTCCACGATGGCGGAGCGCACGTCGCGCCCCTCGTCGCGCAACTGGTTCGCAAATTCGACGATCAGAATGCCGTTCTTCGCCGCCAGCGCGATCAGGATGACGAACCCGATCTGGCTATAGATATTCAACGTGCCGTCGAACATATAAAGCCCGAAGGCGCCGCCGGCCATGGCGAGCGGCGCGGTCACCATGATGACCGCCGGGTGCACGAAGCTTTCGAACTGCGCCGCCAGCGTCAGATAAACGATGAGCAGCGCAAAACCGAACGTGAACAGCAACGCGCCGGAGGATTCCCGGTACTGCTTGGAATTTCCCTGATAGTCGATGATGATCGGCTTGCCGCCGATCGCCTCCTTGGCGGAAACCTCCATGAATTTCAGCGCCGGACCGATCGGCGTGTTCGCCGGCAAGCCCGCACCGATCGTGATGGAGCGCAGACGATTCAAACGCGGCAACGTGGCGGCGCCGCCGGAATTATCGAAAGTCACAAAATTGGCGATCGGCGAGAGTTCGCCGGTGCGGGTCGACCGGACATAGATGCCGTCCATGTCCGCAATATTTGAGCGTTCAGCGCGATCGGCTTGCAGGATGACGTCATATTCCTCGCCATTGGACGCGTAGGTGCCCAATTGCGTCGAGCCCATCAGGGTTTCGAGGGTCTCGCCGATCTCATCGGCCGAAACGCCCGCAGCGGCGGCGCGCTCGCGATCGACGCGCGCGGTGACGCGCGGGTTGGTCGGGTCGTAGTCGATCCTTGGCCGGACGAACAGCGGCGACTGACGCACCTTATCCAGCACCTGCTGTGCTACAGGCATGATGTCGGCATATTCCGAGCCGGACAGGGTGATGGAAACGTCGTCATTGCCGCCGCCCGGAGACGGCAACGCCCCCTGCTGACGGAAACGGAAGGTGCCGCTGGTCGATTGCGACAGACGCTTGTTCAACTCGTCGCCGATCTCCGCCGCGCTGCGATGGCGCTTGCTCCAGTCGGTCAGGATCACGCGTCCCACGCCCTGATTGAAGGCGTTGACGCCGGCATTGTTATTGCCGGGCACCGCGATGATCGTCGTGGCGATTTCGCCTTCCTTGCGCAGATCTTCGGCGGCGCCTTCAACCTTTTCGGTCTCGCGCACCGTCGCGGAAAACCCCGTGCCCTCCGGCGCACTGTATTGGAACACCAGCGAGCCGCGATCTTCCTGCGGGAGCAGTTCCGCCGGCGCCGCGCGCAACAAAAATACGCCCAGCAGGATCGCGCCGACAAAACCGGCGGCGACGAATCCTCTGCGCTCGAGCGCCCCCTTTAACGACGTTTCGTAGGACGCGCGAACCTTCTCAAGCCCGGCTTCCATCTTTCGTACAACGACATTGCCCTTTCCAGGCTCAACCGTTTTGAGAAGCTTGGACGACATCATCGGCGTCAGCGTCAGCGCGCAGAAGGCCGAGATCAGCACGACGCCGGCGACGGTAATCGCCAGCTCCACGAACAATTTGCCGACATAGCCGCCGACAAACAGCAGCGGCATGAACACCGTCACCAGCACCAGGCTGGTCGCAATGACGGCGAACGCGACCTGCCGCGCGCCGCGCTCGGCCGCGATGAGCTTGGGTTCGCCCTCGTCCACCCTGCGCTGGATGTTTTCCAGGACGACGATCGCATCGTCGACGACGAGGCCGATCGACAACACCAGAGCCAAAAGCGTCAGCAGATTGATCGAGAATCCGAACGCCGCGAGAACCGCAAAGGCCCCCATCACACAGACCGGAATGACCGCCGCGGGCACGAACGCCGCGCGCGCCGTGCCCAGAAACAGGTAAATGACCAGGACCACAAGAAGTACGGCCTCGATCAAGGTCTTGTAGACCTCCTTGACCGCCGCATCGACAAAGGTGGTGTTGTCCAGAAGAATGTTGAATTTGATGTCCGCGGGAAGCGTGGGCTGGACTGCCTTAACCTGCGCACGGACCGCCCGCGCCAGATCCAGCGCATTTGCATTGGACTGACGGGTGATTGTGATGCCCAGGGTTTCCACACCGTTCGCGCGCACGATGCGGCGCACTTCATCCGGCGCCTCCTCGATGCGCGCGACGTCGCCGAGGCGCACGTCGCCCTGCGCGCCGCCACGGGTGACGGGCAAACGCGCAAAGTCGGAAGGCGTCTTGTAATTCCGGCTCAGGCGGACGGTGTAGTCGCGTTCCTTGCCTTCGACATAGCCCGCCGGCAAATCTACGTTTTCACGCGTCAGCGAGTCTTTCACGTCCGCGATCGTCAAACCGCGCGCCGCCAGGGCATCCGGATTGATCCAGATGCGCATCGATGGCGTGAGGCCGCCGATGATCGCCGCCGTCGCCACACCTTCAAGATTCGAAAAACGGTCGATGATCAGGCGGGTCGCATAATCGGTCAGCTCCATCCGCGAGCGCTGAGGCGAGCTCAGCGCCAGCCAGATAACCGGATCGGAATCCGCGTCCGATTTGCTGATCACCGGCGGGTCGATGTCGTCGGGCAGCAAACGCTGCGCCCGCGAGACGGCGTTGCGTACGTCGTTCGCCGCGTCTTCGATATTGCGCGTCAGTTTGAAGTCGACGGCGATCTGGGAGCGACCGTCGCGGCTTTGCGAGCGGATGAGGTCCAGGCCCTCCATGCCGGAGAGCTGATCTTCAATCGGCTTCGTGATCCGCGTGTCGATGATTTCCGCAGCCGCGCCGCGATACGTGGTGGTGACGGTGACCGTCGGACGGTCGACGTTCGGCAATTCGCGCAGCGGCAGCATCGTGAAGGCGATGGCGCCGAAAACGATGATCAGAAGGCTCGCCACGATGGCGAGCACAGGCCGGCGAACGGAGAGGTCCGACAAGCCCACCTAGCGCTCCTGAACCTTCGCCGCGCCGGCGTCGTTTTTCGCCTCGATGATCTTTACTGCGCCCTTCGGCCGGACGCGCGTGAGGCCGTCAATGACGACGGAGTCATTCGGGGAAACCCCGGACAGAATCTCCGCCATGCCGTCCTTGCGGACGCCGATCTTGACCTCCACAGGAAACGCGGTCGGCCCCTTGGCGCCCTGCCGCACGACAAAAACGCTCACCGCATTTGGCTTCTCCACCAAAGCGGTCTCCGGCGCCGACAGCGAGCGGCGCTCGGCGAGGCCAAGCCGCACGTTCATCACCATGCCAGGCTTCAGACGGCCCTTCGGATTGGGCAAATACCCGCGCACCGTCACCGAGCGCGAACCGGGCGAAACGCGCGTGTCGACCTCCGCAATTGCGCCCTTGAAGATTTCGCCGGGAAATGCGCTGGAGAGCGCATCGAAGGAATCGCCCTTTTTGATCCGCGCGAACGCTGTCTCCGGCACGTCGAAATCCAGCTTCAGCCGCGACGTGTCGTCCAGCGTCGCGAGTTCCATGCCCGGCGAAGCGAGCAAACCGGGACTCGCCTTGCGCAGGCCGACGACGCCAGTGAACGGCGCACGGATAATGTGATCGCTGAGGCGTGCCGCGCTGGCGTCGACGTCGGCGCGCGCCTTGTCACGCGCGGCCTCGGCCTGATCCTTCATGGCGCGCGGAGCAAACCCCTTTTGCTCGAGTTCCGCGTAGCGCTTGTAATTGCGCTCCGCCTCGACGAGCGCGGCGCGCATCTGCGCCAGATCCGCGGCCTGCTCAACGGCGGCGAGGCGCACCAGCACCTGTCCCTTCTGGACCTTCTGGCCACTTTCGAACGGAATTTCCTTAACGACGTCGGTGACCTTGCTGGACAGCGTGACGGATTCATTCGCCTGGGCGTTGCCGACCGCCTGAACCTCATCCGAAAAGGTCCGCCATTCCGGCTTGGCGACCATAACGGGGGCCATGTCGCCGCCGCCCTTGGCGCCGCCCGAAAACGCCTTGCCCAGCGCTTTCACACCCGCCGTCGCCGCCATGAACAGCAATGCGCAGACGAGGACCGCCGCAAAGCTGTATTTCCGGGCCGCCGAAAACATCAATTGCTCTCTATCCGTAATGTCAGGACAGCCCGCGAATTCGCCATCCGCGGCCTTAAACGCCCGAAATTTGTAAATCTGTTTACATCATTTGTGAGCTGTCCGCATTTTTGCCAAGCGGACTGCACCGACAGATTAGGGACAATAAGCCCAAAGGACTGAATTTTCCGTTTCTCTTGAGTAGCTTGTGCCTTTTCTTGGCGATGCGTGACAATTCAAAGAATTGTGACTCAAGGACTCAAAATTTTCGCCAGAGGCCCACTAAAACGGCCTCTTCACGCTTGCCGGTATTTTCGAAGCCGGCTCGAACACCCGCTTGAATCTTCAAACCATTCCCCAAACCGTACACCAGCGAGGCCTGAGCCTGCACACGCTCCACCGCGGCGTTCCCCCGAGTGCCGCCAAACAACTTCTCGGCGTTCGCCTGCAGCAAAACGCCAGGCCCCCGATCGTTAATGCTTCCAGCGGTCAGCTCCAATCGCCCCTCCGCACAACCATCCGAGAAACTGCGCGCGGCCGCCTCCGCATCGATGAACACGCGCCGCCCGGAGACGTCCACGTTCCGCCCGGCAAGGACGCGCGACTCCAGGCCCCAGCCGCCGCATTCATTCCAGTCCCGCCCTTGCAGCAGACGCCCTTCCGTCGCGGCGACGAAACCAAGGACCGGCTTGGCTTCTCGGCGGAGCCCGATCTGGATGAAGGTCCGCTCGCTGTCCAAACGGCTCCATCCGCGCACGCCAGCGATGGCCGTCCAGCGCTTGTTCAGGCCACGCTCCGCATAGACGTCGAATTCCTGCTCCCGGATAGAATCGAACCGCTTGGCGGCGACGGTCGCGATGATCTCGGTGGCCCCTGGCGCCTGCCCCCAAGCGCCAGCCTGCGCGGCGCCGGACGCGCCCGCCCATAAGGTGAATGCGATACTAATGCGCGCCCTCGCGCGCAGCCTCCGCCCGCCCACCGACACGCCTCCCCCGCGAGAGAGGGTCGCCTATCGGAGGTATTGGGCGCAACAAGCGATTGAGATTTGATAGGATTTGCATGACCCAAAATGCTGACGCGTCCATTCCTTAATCTGTGAAGACCGCGGTAACCGTAACCGGCAACGCTTCTTTCAGAACGATCGAGCTAGAATTCCTGCATGGCCAAACCCAAAGCCAAGGCTAAATCGACGCCCGCGCGCGCCGCCAAGGCGCGCCGCCGTACAGGCTTGGCCGGACGCATCGCCTTCACGGCCAGCAAGCGTCCCGAGGCGCAGCGCGCCTTGCGGAAGATGCGCGACATCTATGGCGATTGCGGCCTCGCGGATGCAAAGGTCGTCGTGGCTTTGGGCGGCGACGGCCACATGCTGGAAGTGCTGCGCGGCCGAATGGAAGACGGCGTTCCTGTTTACGGCATGAACCGCGGCACGGTCGGTTTCCTTCTGAACGAATTCTCCGAAGACGACCTTCTCGATCGCCTGGCGAACGCGGCGCCGGTCACCATCCATCCGCTGCACATGAAAGCCCAGCGCAAGAACGGCGACGTGGTCGAGCGCCGCGCCATCAACGAAGTGTCGCTCTTGCGGCAAACCGGACAGACGGCGCTTCTGAAGGTGTTCGTGAACGGCCGCGAACGCTTACCCGAACTGGCGTGCGACGGCGCATTGGTTTCAACGCCAGCGGGCTCGACGGCGTACAATCTATCCGCCCACGGACCGATCATTCCGATGGGCGCGCAGCTTCTGGCGCTGACGCCGATCTCCGCCTTCCGGCCGCGTCATTGGCGCGGCGCGCTGTTGCGCCACGATCAATTGGTGCGCTTTGAAGTGATCGAGCCCGAGCGCCGCCCGGTCTCAGCCGTCGCAGACAATCAAGAGGTCCGCGATGTCGTGGCTGTCGACATACGCGAAGACCGTTCGATCAAGCTAACCATGTTGTTCGATCCGGATAAAGCGCTCGACGAACGCATCCTCACCGAGCAATTCGCGCCCTGATTCAGACGCTGCTCAACGATTCCTCCGACGCGCCGAACAAAATGCCGGCGCCGAGCCGCACGTCAGTCGCTTTTCCCTCCGCCAACACCAGCACCGTCTCGGCGAAGAAACGCGCCAGCGCGATCTTCGCCCGCAGGAAATCCTGATCGGAATCGCCTTCCTTCAGGCGCCGGTGCGCCGCCACGGCGGCGATCGACAGCCCCCACCCGGCGCAAACGTCGCCCGCCAGAGCGAGAACCGGCGTCGCGCCGGACAGCGCCGCGCGGCGGTCCGCCGCCTGTTGCTCCAGCAACCACTGGGCCGCGCCTTCCATCGCGGCAACGGCCGCGCCCAGGCGCTCTCCGATCAGCCGCAATTCTCCGGACGACGACGTGGCGCAGTCTTCGACGCTCTGGCGGATATCCTCGATGATTTCGCGCAGCGCGGATCCGCCCGCCAGCGTCAATTTGCGGCTCATCAGGTCGATGGCCTGAATGCCGTTGGTGCCCTCGTATATCGCGAAAACGCGCGCATCCCGGCAATATTGTGCGGCGCCGGTTTCCTCGATGTAGCCCATGCCGCCATGCGCCTGGAGGCCCAGCGACGTCACCTCCACCGCCATGTCCGTGCTCCAGGCCTTGGCGATGGGCGTGAGAAATTCTTCGCGGCGCTTCGCAAAGGCGCGGTCTTCGGAATCCTCTTCGATCGCGGCTTCATCGGCGGCGATGGCGGTCATGTAACAAATAGAGCGCGCGCCCTCGATTTTGGCTTTCATGGCGAACAGCGTGCGCCGGATGTCGGGATGATCGATAAGCCGCGCCGCGCCTTGCACGCCATCGGCCCGGCCCTGTTTGCGGTCGCGCGCATAGGCCAAGGCGGCCTGATAGGCGCGCTCGGCGACGCCCACGCCCTGCAAGCCGACATACAGACGCTCGGCGTTCATCATCGTGAACATCGCCGCGAGACCCTTGTTTTCTGCGCCGATCAGATAACCGACGGCGCCGTCTTTTTCGCCGTAGCTCATCGCGCAGGTGGGCGAGCCGTGCAGCCCCATCTTTTCTTCCAGCCGCGTGCAACGGATATCGTTGCGGGCGCCCAGCGACCCGTCCGGGTTCACCAGCACCTTCGGCGCCAGAAACAGCGAAATGCCGCGCGACCCTTCCGGCGCGTCAGGCGTCCGCGCCAGCACAAGATGGATGACGTTGTCCGTCAGATCGTGATCGCCCCAGGAGATGAAAATCTTGGAGCCGAACAGGCGATAGGAACCGTCCGCCTGCGGTACGGCGCGGGTCTTGAGATCGCTGAGGTCCGAGCCCGCTTGCGGCTCGGTCAAATTCATGGTCGCGAGCCATTCGCCGGACACGATGCGCGGCAGATAGGCCCGCTTCAGTTCATCCGAGGCGTGATGGGAGATCGCATCGATGGCGCCCATCGCCAGGATCGGGCCAAGCGTCAGCGATACATTGCCCGAATTGAACATCTCATAGACCGCGCAGGCGATGACGTGCGGCAGACCCGCGCCGCCGAAATCCGGATCGGCCGTCAGACCCAGCCAGCCGCCGGACGAAAATGCGCCATAGGCTTCCTTGAACCCCGGAGACGTGCGTACCCCGCCCTCAACCAGCCGCGCGGGCGTTTTGTCGCCGGCGGCATTGAGCGGCGCCAGGACCTCGGCCGCGATCTTGCCCGCCTCGGACAGCACGGATTCGATGAGGTCATCGGACAACTCGGAATAGACGCTGTGCGCCTTCAGTCCCCCGATCGCGGCGACCTCATCGAGCGTGAACCGGATGTCCTTGAGCGGCGGCGAATACGTCATCGAATCCTCGATCCTCACAATGGCTTCGTTATATAAGGGCGACGGCGCGGGGGGTAAAATCGTTCCAGATCCAGTTCTGGTCTGAACGGCGCGCAAAATTGGGGTTCCTGATTGATGCGGTCACATCGCTTAATTGTTCTCCTTGTCGCCGGAGCCCTGGCGGCGTGCGGTCAAAAGAAAGAAACGAAGCCCGAACCCAAACCCGCCGCCAGCGCGCAGCAATCCGCCGGAGCCGCCGATGATTCCGACGAGGCTTTGGAGGCGGATCAAACCGTCAAGGACGTTGCAGGACCTTGGGATTTCAGCGGCATAAAAGGCGATCCGACCTGCCGCATTCGCTTGGCGGCGACCCCGCAGACCGGCTCTTTCGCTTTGACCAAGGACCCGACCTGCAGCGACGCCTTCCCGATGCTGGAGAAGGTGTCGGGCTGGCTCGTCAATGGCGTCGGCGACATCACGCTCACGGACAAGGACCGCCACGTCATCCTGACTTTTACCCAACAAGAAGACGGATATTACGTTTCCACGACACCGGCCGAGGAAACCTACGCCTTGGTCAACCAGGATGAATCCGACTTCGCACTGCCCTCTCCGCGCGCGCAAATTGAAGGAAACTGGTCGATCAACATTCTTGGCGGCGTGACCCAATGTTCTCTGGAACTCAAGCCAGCGGATGAGAACGCGACGTCCGGCGCGGCGGCCCTGGGGGCGCCCTGCCCGAAACCGTCGATCCTGAAGGGCGTGAAGTCCTTCAAGAAGAATGGCGAGACCTTGTCGCTGCTCGACGCAACGGGAACGCAGGTGGCGGCGTTTCAACGGGGCGACAGCGTCACCTGGCGGCAATCCGCGCCCTCAAAGGGCCAGCTCTATTTGACGCGGTAAAATCTTCACCTAGCCAAGACCTTAGAAGATTGTTGCCCCGGCTGGCGTGGACGCTGCCTCCGCACTCCCCTACATATGCGCGAACGATAATCGTTCTAAGGAGGATCGCATGCGCAGCCTGGTCGTCGCTTTCGCCGCTCTCACCGCACTGGGGGCCTGCAGTCAGAAACCGGCCGAGACCGCTCCGCCAGCGGCGCCGGCTTTGTCCCCCACCCTCCAGACCGAAGCGCCCGCCGGGGCCTATAAACTGGATGTGACGCACGCCAGCATCACCTGGAAAGTATTGCACCTCGGACTTTCCAATTACACCGCCCGCTTCACCAAATGGGACGCCGATCTGAACTTCGACCCGGCCGATCCCGCCAAGAATTCCGTGTCCGTCACCATCGATCCGAATTCGGTGCGCACTGATTATCCGTTCGCCAAGACCAAGGGCCCGAACGGCAAGGCGGAAGACTTCGACAAGAAGATCGCCGCCGATCCGACCATGCTCAATTCGGCGAAGTTCCCCGCCATCACGTTCAAGTCCACCGGCGTTGAACGCACTGGCGAAAAGACCGCGAAAGTCACGGGCGACCTCACCATGCTGGGCGTCACCAAGCCGATCGTGATCGACGCGACGTTCAACGGCGGCATGAAGGACTTCATGGGCCAGCCAATGGCCGCCGTCGGCTTCTCGGGCGTCACCACAATCAAGCGCTCCGAATTCGGGTTCACCGCCGGCGCGCCTTATGTCGGTGACGACGTCCAGGTGCTGATCGAAGCGGAATTCCATCAAGCGCCGGCCGCCAAGTGACCGGCGGCTCGTCCGTCAATCGATACTCGGGAATCGCGATCGCCTTTCACTGGGCGATCGCGGCCCTGATCCTCGGCAATATCCTTATCGCCTGGACGATGGGATCGCGGAGCATCGATAAATCGACGGCCTTCGCGCTTTTTCAATTGCATAAATCGATCGGCCTTCTGGTTCTCGTGTTGTCCGTGGGCCGATTACTGTGGCGGATCATGAATCCGCCGCCGCCGCTGCCCACCTCCATGAAAGGCTGGGAGCGCACGCTCTCCGAAGGCGTGCACGCTCTTTTCTATGTGCTGATGATCGGCACGCCGCTCGTCGGCTGGATGATCGTGTCCGCCTCGCCCACCGGCATTCCGACACTGTTCTTCGGTCTGTTCCAATGGCCGCATATCGCGCCGCTCGCCGACGCCTCTTTATCGGCGAAAAAGGCGATGCAGGAATCGCTAGGGCAAGCCCATGGCGCGGCCGCCTGGGTTATTCTGGCGCTGTTGGCGCTTCATGTAGCGGGAGCCTTGAAACACCAATTCATCGATAAGGAGCATTATCTCGTGCGGATGCTGCCTGGCTTGTTCGGCAAGAGCGCGGGCCCAGCCCGAAAACCCCGCGGCGCGGCGCTCACCATCGGCGCCCTGATTGGCGTTCTGGCGCTGACGGCGGGCATCGGCGCGGCGGGCACAAAACCGAAGCCCGCTTTGCCGGCGGCGACGCAAGCGCAACTTGGCCCGGACGCGTGGGTCGTCGAAGCGGCGGACAGCAAGATCGCCTTCGGCGGCACGCACGAAGGAAATGCGTTCACCGGCGCATTTCAGCGTTGGAACGGGCAAATCAATTTCAACCCGGCCAAACTAGACGCCGCCAAAGCCGTGGTCACGATCGACCTCGCCAGCGCCAGGACCAGCAGCTCCTATTATGACGGCACGCTGCCGCAGGCCGATTGGTTCGACGTCGCCAAAACGCCGCAAGCGACCTTTACGTCCAAATCGTTCCGCAGCCTCGGCGGCGACCGTTACGAAGCGCAGGGGGAATTGAGCCTGCACGGGATCACGCAAGCTGTGACCCTGCCCTTCACGCTGAAGATCGACGGCGCCAGGGCGACGATGGACGGCAAGCTGAGCTTAAAGCGTCTGGACTTCAAAATCGGCGTCAATTCCGATCCGGAAGCCCAGTGGGTCGGCGATAAGGTCGATCTGGACATTCACGTTTCGGCGCACAAAGCGGGCTGAAATCGTTTTAAGCCAAGCCAAAGCTTGCCTCCGCCCCGCCCGCGGACGACATAGGCGCATGCCGATCCGCCCCATTAATCCCGCCAGCCTTCAGGAGGCCGCCCAGGCCCTGGCCGCGGGGACGCTCGTCGGCATGCCGACCGAAACGGTGTACGGCCTCGCGGCGGACGCGACTAATCCGGCCGCCGTGGCGCGCATCTACGCCGCCAAGGGCCGGCCGCACTTCAATCCCCTCATCGCGCATGTGCGGGACATCGAGGCCGCGCGCCGCGAAGCTGTGTTCGACCCTCGCGCCGAAGCTCTGGCGGCGCGCTTCTGGCCGGGACCGCTGACGCTGGTGCTTCCCGCCCGCACGGATGGAAGCGTGTGCGAACTGGCGCGGGCGGGACTTTCCAGCATCGCCCTGCGCGCGCCCGACCATCCGGTCGCGCAGGATTTGCTGCGCGTCTTCGGCAAGCCCGTGGCTGCGCCGTCCGCCAACATCTCAGGCCGCCTGAGCCCGACGACGGCGCAGAACGTCGCGGCGGACCTGGGCGACGCACTGGCGATCATTCTGGATTCCGGACCATGTGTGGTGGGCGTGGAGTCCACGATCGTCGGTTTGGCGCCCAATGAACCGCCGCGTTTGCTGCGCCCCGGCGGCGTGGCGCGCGAAGACATCGAGGCGCTCGTCGGCCCACTCGCCGCGCCCGGCGGCGGGATCGAGGCGCCGGGCATGCTGTCGAGCCATTACGCGCCCAAAGCGCGTCTACGCCTGACCGCCGCCGCGCCGGGCGCGGGTGAAGCGTTCCTCGCGTTCGGGCCGGATGCGCCCGCCCAAGCGCTCAATCTGTCGGCGCGCGGCGATCTCGTCGAGGCGGCGGCCAATCTCTACGCCTATCTGCGAAAGCTGGATTCACAGGGCGCCGCACAGATAGCAATCGCGCCGATCCCGCATCACGGCCTGGGCGAAGCGATCAACGACCGGCTGGCGCGCGCCGCCGCGCCAAGGCCCTGAACGAACCAGAGCGGGGTTTTCCCCGGCGCGAACTGCTTTATGGTCGCCGCAATGACTCAACCGGCCGATCTCACCGAACAACTCAAGGCGCTGCTGGGCCCCGGCGGCTATGTCGACGCGCCCATCGATCTGGATTCCTTTGCGCATGACTGGCGCGGTCGGGACGGCGCGACGCCGTTCGCCGCTTTGCCGCGCACCACCGAACAGGTCTCCGCCGTGGTGCGGCTGGCCAATGAGGCGCGCGTGCCGCTGGTCACCCAGGGCGGCCATACGGGTCTTGTGATGGGCGCGCTGCCGCAACAGGAAATCATCCTCTCCACGAAGCGCCTGGACCGCATCCGTGAAGTCAATCCGGCCAGCGACTTCATCGTCGCCGAAGCGGGCGTCGTTCTGGCGCGCGTGCAAGACGCCGCAAAGGAGGCGGACCGCTTGTTTCCCTTGAGTCTCGCCTCAGAAGGAAACGCGACGATCGGCGGCCTGGTGTCGACGAACGCCGGCGGCGTGGCGGTTCTGCGCTATGGCATGATGCGCGACCTGGTGTTCGGGCTGGAAGTCGTGCTGCCGGACGGCCGCGTCTGGAACGGCCTGCGCACGCTGCGCAAGGACAATACCGGCTATGACCTCAAACAGCTTTTCATGGGCGCCGAAGGCACGCTCGGAATCGTCACCGCCGCCGCGCTGAAACTCTTTCCGCGTCCCGCCGCGCGCGTCACAGCCATGTGTGCGCTCACCGATCTGGATTCGGTGGTGAAGCTGCTGCCCATCGCCAAGGCGCTGTCGGGCGACGCCGTCACCGGGTTTGAACTGATCGGGCGTTTCGGGCTCGAGCTTGTGCTGGAACACATACCCAACTCCCGATCGCCCTTCCCCACCGCGCCGGAATGGTCGCTGCTGATGGAAATGTCGTTCGGCCGCGAAACCGGCGCGCGCGAAACCATGGAGGCGGCGCTGGCGGCGGCGATGGCGCAGGGCCTGATTCAGGACGCGGTGATCGCGCAATCCGACGCGCAGGCGACGGATCTATGGAGCCTGCGCGAAAACGTCTCCGCCGCCGAAAAGAAGATCGCGCGCGGCGTGCACCATGACATCTCCGCGCCCGCCGGCGCCGTGCCGGACCTCATCCGCCGCGCCATGGAGGCCGCGTCAAAACTGGCGCCGGGCGCGCGCTTCGTGGCGTTCGGTCACGCCGGCGACGGCAACATTCACTTCACGGTGAAACCCTCCGCCTCAGGCGGGATCACCGAGGCGGAGCTGCTCGCCAGACACGCCGAGATTCAGCACGCCGTGCACACTGTCGCCGTCGGTCTTGGCGGTTCGATCTCGGCCGAGCACGGCATCGGCGCGCTCAAGCGCGACGAGCTGCCGCTCTACAAATCGCCGCTCGAAATAGAAATGATGAAAACGCTGAAGCGGACGTTCGATCCTAAGGGCATTCTCAACCCGGGCCGCGTCGTCTAAAGCAACGGACTTTAAATTCGCCTCAGCCTGATGGCGGTCGATGAGCGAATTTAAAGTCCAAAGTTGCTTTAGGGGTTTTTGAATCTAAAGCGTCTTCGTGCGTTCAATGCGACTCACGATTTGCATCGAGCGGTCAGTCGCATTGAACGCACGACGCTTTTAGCCCTTCAGCCCACCCGCCTTGCGGATGTGCTTCCACTCCGCCGCCGTCACCGGCTGCACGGAAAGCCGGAACGATGTGATCAGCGACATCTTCTCCAGCGCCGGATCGTGCTTCGCCATTTCGAGCGTAAAGGGTTTGGGCATCGGCTCGACGGCCTTGATGTCCACCATCCCGAACACGCCCTTCGGATCGGTCGGGTCCGGGTAATATTCCTTGATCACCTCGACGATCCCGACGATCTCCTTGCCCTCATTGGAGTGATAGAAGAAGCCCTGATCGCCCTTCTTCATCGCCATGAGATTGAGCTTGGCGGTGTGGTTGCGCACGCCGTTCCAACTTGTACCCTTGGCTCCAGCTTTGACCTGATCGTCCCAGGACCACGCCGAAGGTTCGGATTTGAAAAGCCAATACGCCATCACCCATCCCGTTTCGCCAGAGCCTTTCCCGATCGATCAACTCTGGTCGATCGGATGAGAAAGGCTCTATTTAATTATGGAGAGCATCATTCACCGATCAATCTGGTGTCGATTGATCGGATGATGCTCTCGTCGACCTGCGCCTTATCGCAATGCGCAGGCCTTTGAGTAAAGCGGTCCGCCATGCCTTCTGAACCAGAAGTTCCCCCGCGCCGCCCCAGCCTTGGCGCGGGCATGGTGTGCTTTCGCGGCGATCAGGTTCTGCTGATCAAGCGCGGCAAGGCCCCGCGCAAGGGCGAATGGTCCATCCCCGGCGGGCACGTCGAATGGGGCGAGACCACCGCTCAAGCCGCGGTGCGCGAAGTCATGGAGGAAACCGGCATTACCGTGGAGGCGCTCGCGCTGATCGAAATCATCGACGCCATCGGACCCGGCGATCCGCCGCAAGGCCATTATGTTCTGATCGACTATGTGGGACGCTGGATATCCGGCGAGCCGCGCGCCGGATGCGACGCGGCCGAAGCGCTTTTCGCCCCGTTGTCCGAGCTGGAACGGTTTCGGCTCTGGAGCGAAACCCACCGAATTATTCTGAAGGCGGCGGCGATGGCGGGCCTCACCCCGGAACAGGACTGACGGCTGCTGCGCAAACCCGTTCAGCGGGGCTTAAAACGCCGTGCTATAGAGTTCCAAAGAATCGGCGTGTCCGCACCCCTTCACCGGCGAAAGGCGTCTTCCGTATGGCGTTTCCAAAGTTGCGTCGCCTCCGTTCCTCCGCAGCCGCCGCCGGCGCGCTGACCGTCGCGCTGATCGCCGCCGCTCCGGTGCTGGCCCAAACCGAACCGGGTGCAGCCCCCCAACCCCCAATGCGGTCGCCCGAATACGAACAGAACGTCAAAGGGCTGGCCGAGGTGATGGGCGGCCTGCACTTTTTGCGCACGACCTGCGGCGACGCCAACGACCAGACCTGGCGGCTGAACATGCAGAGCCTTCTGGACCGGGAGGGCGTTCCCGGCGCACCCCTGCGCGTGGGCATGATTAACGCCTTCAATGACGGCTACACCGCGAACAAGAGCCGCTACCCAAGCTGCAACGGGGCGGCGAAAGCCGCGCAGAAGACCCTGGGCCAGCGGGGCGGAATGTTGTCCCGGGCGCTCGCCCGCAGCAATTATTGAGGCCTTTTAATCAGACGACTCGGCAACACATGTTAGAAGCCGCCTGTAGGCTGGCTTAGAGATGCGTCATGACCTTAGGCAAACGAGACCGGAGAAAGATTGCTGAAGCGGCCCTGCTTCTGGCCGCTGCCCGCCCGTGGCGCGACGTGACATTGGCCGACATCGCTGCAGCTGCGGACGTGCCCCTCGCCAAATTCTACGGGAGCGGGGGCAAGCTAACCGTCCTGACCGAGATCGAGGCCCTTCTGGATCGCGCCGCGGCGGAAGATTCCAAGGCGACGGAGCGTGACCTGAGCCCACGCGACCGGCTGTTCGAAGCCGCGATGCGCCGGTTCGACGCCATGGAGACGCACCGCGCGGGTCTGCTGTCGATTGACGCCGACACCGCCAAATCCCCCGCCGCCATGGCCTTCGCCGGCGCGCTTCGCCTGCGCACCGCGCGCTGGCTGATGACGGTCGCCGGCGTGGAGCCGCGCGGCGCGATGGCGGCGCTGGAGATCGGCGCGCTTCTGCGCGCGCTGCACACCGCCCGCAGCGCCTGGCGCGAAGACGTGCACGGCGATTTGTCCCGCACAATGTCGGCGCTGGATCGCGGCCTGCGCGATCTGGAAAACCGCTTCCCGCTCTTCAAACGCCCCGGCGCAAAAACCGGCGACGAAGCCGCCGAGACGCCGCCGACCGCCGCCTAAACCTCAATCGCTGCGGGGATACGCACCACGGCGCGCAACCCGCCCAGCGGACTTGTGTCCAAGGTCAAATCGCCGCCATGCCCGCGCGCCACGTCGCGCACGATGGCGAGCCCCAACCCGACGCCCTTCACGTTCTGATTGCGCGAGGCGTCCAGCCGCGTGAAGGCGCGCAGCGCTTCCGCCCGCTGCTCGGACGGAATGCCCGGCCCGTCGTCGTCGACCACCACCACAACCACGTCATGATCCTTGTACGCCTTCGCCTCCACGTGGGCGGCGTGTGCGGCGGCGTTCTCAAGAAGATTTGAAAACGCCCGCTTCATGGCGCCCGAACGCACGTTCGCCACAAGGCCGTCCGCGATCTCGGTCGTGACCTTGTCCTTCAACGGCGCCGCGGCGTCCGCCAACAGGGCCCCGACGTCGACGGGGTCCGGCTCCTCGGTCCACTGCCCGCGCGCGAAATTGAGATATTCGTCGAGCATGTGCTCCATGTCGTCGATGTCGCGGCGCATGGCGGTGCGGTCCTCGCTGTCCGGCAGCAGGGCCGTCTGCAGCTTCAGACGCGTCAGCGGCGTGCGCAGATCGTGACTGACCGACGCCAGCAATTGGGTGCGCTGCTCGACGTGCCGCTTGATGCGCTCGCGCATTTTCAGCACGGAATAGAACGCTCGGCGCACCTCGGCGGCGCCGGAGGGGCGAAAGTCTTCCGGCGTGTCCTCGCCCCGCCCATAGGCTTCCGCCAGCCGTGCGAGGCGCAGGATCGGGCGCACCTGATTGCGGATGAAGAGCACGGCCACCGTGGTCAGCAGCGCCGTCAGGCTCAACACCCAGAGCAGGAAGACGTGTCCGCTCGTCACGTACGCGCGCTTGCCGCTGGTCACGTAGCGCATCACCCCGCCCTGCACCGGAACGCGGACTTCCACATATCGCGGATAATTGCGCGCATCGAACCAGAACCTGTCGCCGAACCGGTCCTGCATTGCGCGCTTGAGAATCTGATCCAGCAGCGAGAACGGCGCGCGCGTCTTTTCCACCGGCAAGCTTTCGCCCGGCAGAAACGTCATGCCCAATTGTTCTTCGCGCGAGACGAGGTCAGCGACGTATTTGAGGTTTTCAGGGCTGGGGTCGCGGTCATAGAGCGCAATGCTCACTGCGATCTCGCCCGCCAGGGCTGTGCCCATGCGGCGGCTGATGACGTTCCAGAGATCGTCAAGAAAAATATAGGCGATGCCGATCTGCATGATCGCCACCGGCAGGATGATGATCGCCATGGCGCGGGTGTAGAGGCCGCGCGGCATGAAATCTCGGAAACGCAGGCCCATGGTCAATCCGGCGACAGGCGATAGCCGGAACCGCGCACCGTCTGCAGATAGACCGGAGTGCGTGGGTCCTCCTCGATCTTGCGGCGCAACCGCGTGATCTGCACATCGACGGACCGCTCAAGCGCGGCGGCCGTGAGCTTCACCAATTCCTCGCGCGGCACAACTTCGTCCGGACGCACCGCCAGCGCCTTCAGCAGAGCGCCTTCGCTGTCGGTGAGGCGCACGATCTGGCCGTGCCGGCGCAGTTCGCAGCGCTCCAGATCGAACTTGCAGGCGCCCAGGGAAATTTCCCGGCGCTCGGCGCGCTTGGGCCGGCGGCGCAGGATGGCGGCGGCCCGCAAGGCCAGCTCCTCCGGCTCGAACGGCTTGCCCAAATAATCATCCGCTCCGGCGGCCAGGCCCTCGATCCTGTCCTCCGGCAGTCCCCGGGCGGTCAGCAGCAGCACGGGCACATCCGATTTGGCCCGCAACCGGCGGGTGAGGCTTACCCCGTCCTCTCCGGGCATCATCACATCCAAAATCAGAAGGTCAAAATCCAGGGCGTCGACCAGGCGCGCCGCCGCTTCTGCGTCGCTCGCGGCAGTCACCCGATAGCCCTTCATGGACAAAAAACGCTTTAGAAGGTCACGGATACGGTCATCGTCGTCGACCACCAACAGATGCGGATCGTCTTCTGCGGGAACGTTCAAGAACTGCCCTCTGCGGCCTGAATCTACCCATTTGTCCCCAGCGGCCGCACCCATCCCCCGCTGCGCGCACGGCTAAAATCCCGTTGCGGCGGCCGGAAGGAGCTGCGGTCTGGTTGACACTCCCAAGCCAAGCCTGAGAATGAACACTTCAACTCTATCGCGCAATCCCAGGACGGACGCGCCGCGCCCGTCCTGGACCATTAAAACCTTCAGAGACCCGGATGAGCACCCAAGCATTTCACGATCGCGACGGCTGGATTTGGATGAATGGGGAATTTGTCCCCTGGCGCGACGCGAAGGTGCACGTCTTGACCCACGGTCTGCACTACGCCTCCAGCGTGTTCGAGGGCGAGCGCGCCTATGAGGGCGTCGTGTTCGAAGGCCGCCGGCACTCCGAACGTCTGCACCGCTCGGCCAAGATGCTGGGCTTCGACATTCCCTTCTCCGCCGAAGAACTCGACGTCGCCAAGCTTGAGACCATGAAAAAGATGGGTCTTGAGAATTGCTATGTCCGTCCAGTGGCCTGGCGCGGATCGGAGATGATGGGCGTCTCGGCCCAGAAGAACCGCATCAACGTCGCCATCGCCTGCTGGGAATGGGGCGGCTATTACGCCGACAAAATGAAGGGCATCAAGCTGACCATGTCGCCATGGCGGCGGCCCGCGCCCGACACGATCCCCTGCATGGCCAAAGCCGCCGGCCTCTATATGATCTGTACGCTGTCCAAGCACTGGGCCGAGCAGGAAGGCTATGGCGACGCTTTGATGCTGGACTATCGCGGCTATGTCGCCGAAGCGACCAGCGCCAACATCTTCTTCGTGCGCGACGGCGCCATCCATACCCCGACGCCGGATTGCTTCCTCAACGGTCTGACGCGTCAGACCGTGATCCGCCTCGCCAAAGCGCGCGGCCTGGAAGTGCTCGAGCGCCATATCATGCCCACGGAACTGCCGACCTTCACCGAGTGCTTCCTCACCGGCACGGCGGCGGAACTCACGCCCGTCGCCAGCATCCTCGAACATAAATACAAGCCGGGTGCGATCACCGAACAATTGATCGACGATTACACCACCGCCACCAAGCCGGCGAAGAACCACGGCAAGAACGCTTGAAGCGAAGGGCGCGCCGGCGCGGCTTGAAGGCGCCGGCGCGAACGCCACTTTAAGCGCAATGGATCGAATGGGAGAGACGCAATGAGCGATGAACCGGAAATGCTGGACTGGATCAAAAAGCATGTGGCCGAATACAAGACCAATCCGGAAGCCGCGCACATGTGGGACTCAGCCCCGTTCGGCGGCCCAGGCCCAGTCCCGACCGCCCTCTTGACAGTGACGGGCCGCAAGTCCGGCAAGCGCCTCACCCGTCCGCTGATCTATTCGCCGCAAGGCAATAGCTTCGCCGTGATCGCCTCCAAAGGCGGATCGATGACGCACCCGGTTTGGTTCCTGAACCTTCAGGCGGATCCGAACGTCGAGATTCAGGTGGCGTCGAAAAAATATACCGGCAAAGCGCGCGTCGCGACCGGCGCGGAGCGCGCGAAGATATGGGCCGACATGGCGAAGGTCTATCCGCCCTATAACGATTACCAGACGCTCGCCGACAAAGGCGGACGCGAAATTCCGGTCGTAGTCATCGATCCCGTTTGAGCGCGTTCACCCCCTGAGCCGCTCACCCCGCCGCACGGCGGGGTCCAGTTGACGACTCGAGCCATTCAACCCCTGGATCCCGGCTTTCGCCGGGCTGAGCGGGGCAAAGATGTGGGCAGCGCAAAAGCTGCCCTACATATGCAGCACGCGCCCGTAAGCGGCCAACACACTCTCGTGCATCATCTCGCTCAAGGTCGGGTGCGGGAACACCGTCTCCATCAATTCCGCTTCGGTGGTCTCCAGCGTCTTGCCGACCGTGTAGCCCTGGATCAGTTCGGTGACTTCGGCGCCGACCATGTGCGCGCCTAGAAGCTCGCCCGTGGCTTCATCAAAAACCGTCTTGATGAAGCCTTCAGCCTCGCCCAAGGCGATCGCCTTGCCGTTGCCGATGAAAGGGAACTTGCCGACCTTCACCTTGTAGCCGGCCTCTTTCGCTTTCGCTTCGGTCAAGCCGACCGACGCCACCTGGGGATGACAGTATGTGCAGCCCGGGATGTTGAGCTTGTTCATCGGATGCGGATGCTTGCCCGCGATGTGCTCCACCGCGATCACGCCTTCGTGGCTCGCCTTGTGCGCCAGCCAAGGCGCGCCCGTGACGTCGCCGATGGCGTAAATGTTGGGCACGGAGGTGCGGCAGAATTCGTCGGTCTTGATGTGCTTGCGCTCGTCCAGACCAATACCCACCGTTTCAAGGCCAAGATTTTCCGTGTTCGGCGCAATCCCGACGGCCACGATCACATGCGAGAATTCGTCAGCGACGATCTTGCCGTCCTTGCCCTTGATCTCAGCCTTCACGGACTTGTCCGAAGCCTCGATCTTCTGCACGCCCGCGCCGGTCATGATGGTCATGCCCTGCTTGGTGAGGGCCTTGGTCATGAACTCGCTGATCTCAACGTCTTCCACGGGCAGAATGCGGTCGAGCATCTCGACGATCGTGACTTTCGAGCCAAGATCGTTGAAGAAGCTGGCGAACTCGATGCCGATGGCGCCGGAGCCGATCACCAGCAATTAAGTGGGCGTTTCGGTGGGAACGAGCGCGTGACGAAAGTTCCAGATGCGCTTGCCGTCGGCCTTAGCGAAGGGCAGATCGCGCGCCCGCGCGCCGGTGGCGACGATGATGTTTTTCGCGGTCAGCTCTTCCGTTTTGCCATCCTTGGTCACGCTGAGCTTGTTCTTCGCGATCAGCTTGCCCTCGCCCATGAAGACCGTGATCTTGTTTTTCTTCATGAGGCCGGTGACGCCCATATTGAGCTGTTTGGCGACGCCGCGCGAACGCTCCACCACCTTCTTGAGATCGAAGCCGGGATTGTCGACCTTCAGGCCGTAAGCGCTGGCATGCTTCATGTAGTGCAGAATCTCGGCCGAACGCAGCAGCGCCTTGGTCGGGATGCAGCCCCAGTTCAGACAGATGCCGCCCAGGTTCTCGCGCTCCACGATCGCGGTCTTCAGGCCCAGTTGGCTGGCGCGAATCGCCGCCACATACCCGCCCGGTCCGGACCCAAGAACGATGAGATCGAATTCGTGCGCCAAAAGAGGCTCCTGATTCTGCTGCTGCGCCGCTGCTGTATCTAAACCATTTTACCCGCCGCGCCAGAAAAAGCGGCCTTGCGCCAAGGCCCCAAACGCCCCAATTCCGGTGAAGCACCTTGCGTCCATCCGGAGCCGCCATGTCCGCCAAAATGCCCACGCTTTACATTCCGCATGGCGGGGGCCCGTGCTTTTTCATGGAATGGAACCCGCGCGACGCCTGGGATTCCATGGAAGCCTATCTGCGCGGCCTCGCCGCCACCTTGCCGGAACGACCCAAGGCGATTCTTCTGATCTCCGCGCACTGGATGGAAAACGGCTTTGTCGTCGGGACCAACCCAAAACCCGATCTGATCTACGATTATTACGGCTTCCCGCCGCACACTTACGAACTCAAATATCCAGCCAAAGGCGACCCGGATTTGGCGGCGCGCGTGCAGAATCTGTTGTCAAAGGCCGGTTTGCCGCAAGGAGAAGACAAAGTCCGCGGCTACGATCACGGCATGTTCATTCCGTTCCTGCTGATCTTCCCCGACGCGGAAATTCCCGTCGTGCAATTGTCGCTGAAGGCCGACATGGACCCCGCGCTGCATATCGCCGCAGGCGAAGCGCTCGCGCCGCTGCGCGATGAAGGCGTGCTGATCGTCGGCTCGGGCATGAGCTTTCACAACATGGCGGCGTTCATGGGCCACGTGCACATTCCCGATTTGCGGCGCCACGCCATCGTGTTCGACGACTGGCTGAACACGACGCTGACCGGTAAAACCGGCGCAGCGCGTAACGAAGCGCTGATGCGGTGGGACAGCGCACCCTATGCGCGCGAAGCGCACCCGGTGCAGGGCGAAGAGCATCTCTTGCCCCTGATGGTGGCCGCAGGCGCCGGCGGCGCCGATGCGGGCGCGCAAAACTACCACGATTTCGTGATGGGCTCGCCGCTGTCCGGCTATCGCTTCGGCTGATCCGCGGGCGCGTCGTTCAATTCGATCACGGCGCGCAGGCCCGGCGCGTTGTCTTCCAGCCGCAGCCGCCCACCGTGCAAATGCGCGGCGGCGGACACAATCGACAGGCCGAGCCCCGCCCCCGGCGCGTCAGCGTCGCGCGCGAGCCGCTGAAAACGCTGCAACGCCAGCGAGCGCTCCTCGTCCGGAATCCCTGGACCATTGTCGGACACGATGATTTCCGCGCCGGTGGGCGTCTTCTTCAGGCTGACGTCAATGGCGCCGTCAACGCGCGCATATTTGATGGAATTGTCGATCAGATTACCAATCGCCTGCCCCAGCAACGCGCGATGCGCCAGCATCGTCACCGGCTCAGTCTTACCCAACAGGGAAACGCCGCGATCTTCCGCCAGCGGCTCGAACAGATCGACCATGTCCGCGACGAGTTCACCGAGGTCGGTCTGACGCATCGCCTCGCGCGAGAGACCCGTTTCGGCGCGCGCGATGTCGATGAGGGTTTCAAAGGTCTGCTTCAGGCGATGGCCTTCGGCGTAGGCGGCGGCGATGGCGGCCTCGCGCTCCTGCTCGCCGCCCTTTTGCGCCGCCTCAAGATTGCCGGTGAGACGCGTCAGCGGCGTGCGCAAATCGTGCGCCAGACTATCCGTCACGGCGCGCAGGCCCGTCATCAGCGTTTCCACGCGGTCCAGCATGACGTTCAACGTACGGCCCAATTGCGCCAATTCGTCGCGCTCGTCGCCAATCGGCACGCGCGCGCTGAGGCGCCCATCCATGACGTTCTCCGCCGTCGTCACAAAAGCGCGGACACGCGAGACGACCAGGCGGTCAAGAGCGTAGCCGATCGCCAGACTCACTCCGACAGCGAACAGCAACGCCGCGCCAAACGCGCGCAAAACGTCGCCGCGCACGCGCGCCAGCGCCTCAACGTCGCGCGCGATCATCACGCGGGAACCGTCGGGCAAGGTAGAGGACAGACCGAACGCCGTTTCTGGCGCCCCGCCGCCGCGTCTGAATTCGAACTTCGTCCAGGAGCCGTCGTCGCTCAATTCCCGCGGCCAGGCGTCGAGATCGCCGACGACGCGCTGCCCCGCCGGATTGACCAGAAGATGCATGAAATGCTGAGAGGTGAGCCGGCTGCGCAGTTCCAGCGCGTCGCGCAGCGCCTCGGAGCCCTCCTCATTGGCGATGGCGACAAGCGCTTCCAGTTCGTCCGAAATGGCCTCCTTCTGCACACGCGTAACGATGGCTTCGGTGCTGAGGTCGGCGAAGATCAGCGCCGCGCCCAAAGTGGCGATCACAAGAATGATCGCCACCACCGCGAAATTGCGGCCGGTCCAGCTATTGCGTTCGGAAGGGTTGTGCGTCGCGTTGTTCAAAACGCGACCTGCAAGTCTAAGGCTGCGCCGACAGGCGATAGCCGGCCCCACGCACCGTGTGCAGCAAGGGCGGCTCGAAGCCTTCGTCGATCTTTTTCCGCAAGCGGCTGATATGGGTGTCGATCAGGCTCGTGTGCGGATCGAAGCGATAATCCCATACCTGCTCCAGCAGCATCGTGCGAGTCACCACCCTATCGACGTTTCGCAGCAAATGCTCAAGCAGCTTGAATTCGCGCGGCAACAGATCGATGGGCTTGCCGGCGCGAGTCACACGGCGGGACAACAGATCCATATCCAGGTCGCCGCACGTCAGATGCGTCACCTCGGCGCGGCCCGGCGAGCGCCGGCGCAACAAAACTTCGAGGCGCGCCACAAGTTCGGAAAAGCCGAAAGGCTTGGGGAGATAATCGTCGCCGCCCGCGCGCAGGCCTTTTACGCGCTCGTCGATATGGCCCAGCGCGGACAGGATGAGCACCGGGGTCAGCACGCCCGCCGCCCGCATCGCCTTCAGCACGGACAAGCCGTCCATGCCCGGCAGATTGCGATCGAGCACCACGGCGTCAAATGTGGACGAGGTCGCCAGATACAGCGCGTCGCGGCCATCCTTGACGTGTTCGACGACATAGCCAGCCTCCCGCAGGCCCTTCGCCACATAGGCGCCGGCCTCCGGGTCGTCCTCGACCAGAAGCAGTTTCCCGCTCATTCCGAAAAGACCCTCGCTCCGCTCGACGGTCGCACTGTGAATTTCAACCATATAGCACCTCGGGCGCTCCGCCGCTCTCAAGTTGCTCAGGCGGACATCCAATACTCCTGAGAATGGCGGAAAAGTCCTGCGGCGAGGCGCGCGCAATCTCACAAAATTGCAAGACGGCCTAGAGGCGAACGTGATGGCCCGGGCGCAAAAGTCTCAGCGTAAGAGGCGTCGCCCCAAGCGGGCGCTTCGCAATTGGACGAGTTGAAACCTTAACGAATCTGGACCCTTGGAACTGGCGGCGTGCTGCCTACCCCACCCAACGCCGCTTGTTTCCCAGGCCGCGGCGCGCCGTCTCCCCAGGGCGGCGCGCCAAAGTTTGGACCTCCCGGAGACTGGTCCCTCGCCAGCAACCCTGGAGTTCGCGCCGGAATGTTTCCGCTCACCGGCGCAAGACGATCTCCGGAATGGCCCAGAGCGGGCCGGCTGAATTCCCCGGCCGGCCCGCTTTTATTTTGCGGCGGGCTTCCTCCAGCCGGAGGCCTCCGGATTATCGCCGTGCGCGTTCAGATGATGCGCAAGATCCGGATCCAAAGTGCGCCAGGAGATAGATTTGCTGGCCAGCGCATAAATCAAATGCACCAAAGGCCAACGGTGCCGCGCGTAATTCGTCAGCGGATTGAGCGCATGCCCGAGCTCGATTTTCACGCGATATCCGGTCTGCCCGCTCTGGAGTTTCTTGACGCCTTTCGACAGCGTCCAGTCCACGGCGGCGTCCCACAAGCGGAAATAGAGCATCCAGTCTTTCGGCCGCTGATAATCGATCCCGATGAATTTGTTGATCACGCCCTCGGGAGAAAAGAAGCACAGCATGAAGGCGACGAGATTCTGATCGTCCTTGCTCCGCAACATAATGAAATGCGATTCCGGCAGCATCGCCGCTTCCTGAAAGAAGCGCAGATCCAGACGCTCGAACTGGGTGGAGGCGCGCGCATAGGTCTGCATGAAGAGACCGAATATTTCATCGAGCGTCTGCGCATCGGGCGCCTGGATCACACTGACGGCAAGATCGGCGTTCTCGCTGCTGCGCCGCAGCTTCTTGCGCAATTGCTGCCGGTGCGACGATTTCATACCGGCGAAGTAGTCCGCCTTGTTCGACGTCGAGAAATGCACTTCGGCGCCGGGATAGGACACAGTCGGGAAATAGCCGGCGGCGGCGCACATGGCCGTCATGTCTTTTTCATAGCTGGCCGGAAAATCCTTGAAGGCGATCATCGGCGCCTTCCGCGCTTTCGCCAGGTCGGGCAGCGTGCGCGCCAAAGCGATGAGGATGGCCGCTCTGTCCTCACCCGGCGCGATGGCGATCGTCCCTTCGTCCGCGCACGGCGAGCCGATGAACAAGGTGCGCTGCGCCAGCACTTGCGGGAAGACTTTCCCGAGCGCGCGGAACACGGGCATGATCTCCGCCGGCACGACAATCTCCATGGGAACGTCGGCCGTAAACATCGGCGCGAGTCCGACGGCGCGATCGCCCTTGAAAATCACCGCATAGGAAAAGGTGAACTGATCCTCGAGGCCAGAGCGCTCAAGCAATTCGTACCACCAGCGCCCTTCCAGCGGCGGCGCAAAACCCTGCGCCCACAATTCCGCCGGCGCTTCCGCGGCGCTGCCGACGACGCGGATGTCGTAGCTCATGCGTGATCGCCCGACAAAATCACGCCGCCGAGAATGAACACCAGGCCCAGCGCGCGGATCGCGGAAACCTTCTCACCCAGCAGGAAACGCGACAGCAACGCCACAAACACGAAACTGATGCTGCTGACGGCGAAGGCCACGGTGACGTCCACCATGGTGAGGGCAATTGTGTAAAGCGGGATTTCCACGCAATAAGCCGAAGCGCCGGCGGCGATCCAAAACCTCTTACGGCGCTTGTCGTCAGCCGATCGCTTCCACGCGATTTGCGCCAACGCTTCGACAAATGCGCAGATGACGACGTACAGAACGCCCAGACTCGTTTCGCTCACAGCGGCCCCGGCGGATTTAAAGTGTTGTGGTCGGTCCGGCTAATGAGGAAAACGCCAAAAAGAATGCAGGCCATGCCAGCCGCGCGACCCCAGGTGATCTGCTCGTGCAGCCAGAACGCCGACACCGCCGCGACAGTCACATAGCTCAGCGCCGTGATCGGCAATGCGAAAGACAAATCCGCGTCATGCAGGACATTCAGCCAGTTCACCAATTGCGCAACAAAAAGCACGGCGACGACCAGGAAAATCGGATGGTGGAGAATGTGCAGCAGACCGGCGAGCGGATTATCGAAGACGTTATCAGGCAAGCTCAACGCCGCACGCTTCCACATGACTTGCGTCCCGGTGTCCAGGATGATCGCGCCTGCGAGCCCCAGCGACAGCCGCAAGGGCAAACGCCGGCGCGTTGGCGTCGAAGGTGGGATGGAATCCATGAACTGACGCTCTCCGCTGCCGCGCAAATGAAGCCGCCGCGCGGCCCCCTCTACCCGTTCACGCGGTTATGGCGAGCGCCCAAGGCCTCTTCAACCCCGCTTAGCGCTCCAGCGCCTGCAGCGCGGCCTTGGGAAGACTGGACTCAAAGGCCGCCAGGTTGGGCGGCTCGGCCCCTGTGCGCGACCAGCATTGTGCGCGCGATGCGGCGGCGACCTGATCGTGCGCGGTTTTGAGCGCCGTTTCGTATCTGTCACGGGCCGCGGTTACGGCCGCTTGCGAAGTCTTGTCCTGCGCCGCCATGATCGATGTGGTCGCGAATTCCTGCGTCGCGTACCCGGCCGACAGGTAACCTTCCCGCGCGGCCTCCGTCAGCACGAGGCACTCCCCCCCGGTGGAGCTCTCCGTAGACGACGCGACAGCGCCCGGCTGGGCGGGCGCATAGCCCACGTCCAGGGCCGTGGCGTCCGCCGGAGTTTCTTTTTCCCGGACCTCGGAAACAGCGGGCGCGACGTCAACAGCCGCCGACGAAACCGGTTCAACCGCCTGCGACGCCACTTCCTGGGGCGCCAAACCGAACATCCCCCGCATAGCCGCGAGGAGCGAGCCTTCAGGAAAAACCAGCCCCACGACGACGCCAGCGAGAATGATGCAAATGCCGGCCAGCAACGTCGTTTTCAAATCAACCTCCTGATTGCGGAGGAGATTTAGCGGCGATGCAGCATAACGGCCAGCTGGCCAGGCATCAGCCTTTAGGCTTAAGACCCTGTTTCGATCTGCCGGCGGGCTTCGACCATCAGCTCTTCCATCTGGCGCCGGATCTGGTGGTCGGATTGTGCGACGCCCTTCGCGTCGAAATCCTTGCGCACTTTTTCAAACACGTCGTCGTCGCCGGGCTTCTCGAAATCGGCCTTCACAACCGTTGCGGCGTAAGCGTCGGCGTCGCCCCCGGAGAGCCCCAGCAATTGGGCCGCCCACAGACCCAGAAGCTTATTCCGGCGGGCCATAGCTTTGAATTCGACCTCTTCCTTGCGGGCGAAGCGCGATTCTTCAGCTTTCTCACGATCGTCGAAACCAGACATTTTCCCTCCGCGAGCCCAAACGGCGGCTCAACCTGCCTAAATGGGATAGTGGGTCAAAGATCGAAATTCAATCCCCGCCTTGCGGCGTCTAACGAAGCAAACACTACAAAAATCGTAATAAAACAATAAAGTGAAAATGCTGGATGCGGCGTTCGGCGTCCGGCGCGGCACGCGGCGGGGTAAGGTTTCCCGCGACTGCTTTGCCGCTAGTCGCCATAAACCGCTCAAAGGCCTTGTTTGGCCCGGCCGAAATGATGAAGTAACATTCTATGCATTCTCGCGAATCCCTCTGCCCCCTTGGGACGGCCTGAGGCGTTCGCGAAACCTATTTCCGAGAAAGGCGCGTCCATGAGCCGGCGCAAGAAGATTTACGAAGGCAAGGCCAAGATCCTTTACGAAGGGCCGGAGCCTGGCACCCTGGTTCAGTATTTCAAGGACGACGCCACCGCGTTCAACGCTCAGAAAAAGGCGATCATCGAAGGCAAGGGCGTCCTCAACAACCGCATTTCAGAGTTCATTATGAACAATCTGAATGCGGTCGGCGTGCCGACACACTTCATCAAGCGTCTGAATATGCGGGAACAATTGATCCGCGAAGTCGAGATCATCCCGCTCGAAGTCGTGTGCCGCAACGCCATCGGCGTGCCCACGCACTTCATCCGCACGATGAACATGCGCGAACAGCTCGTGCGGCAGGTCGAGATCATCCCGCTCGAAGTCGTGTGCCGCAACGTGGCCGCGGGCTCGATCTCGCAGCGCTTCGGCATTCCCGAAGGCGCGCCGCTGCCCCGTTCCATCGTCGAGTTCTATTACAAGAACGACGGCCTGCAGGACCCGATGGTCTCCGAGGAGCACATCACGGCCTTCAACTGGGCCTCGACCCAGGAAATCGACGACATGATCGCGCTGACCCTGCGCATCAACGACTATCTGTTCGGCATGTTCTCCGCCGTCGGCATCCGTCTGGTCGATTTCAAGGTCGAGTTCGGCCGCTTGTACGAGGGCGACATGGTGCGCACCGTGCTGGCCGACGAGATCAGCCCGGATTGCTGCCGTCTCTGGGACGTTCAGTCCAACGAGCGCCTGGACAAGGACCGCTTCCGCCGGGATCTCGGCGATGTGGTCCAGGGCTACGCCGAAGTGGCGCGCCGTCTGGGCATCATGCGCGAATCCAGCAACGACGTCGCCGCCGCCGGCGAATAGACCGCACTCGGGGCAAAACCTGTTCTCTTGAAGCGCCCGGAGCGCTCGACTAAGGCTGCATCCATGAAAGCCATCGTCCACGTCCATCTGAAATCCGGCGTCCTTGACCCGCAGGGCGAAGCCGTCGCCGGCGCCTTGCGCGAACTCGGGTTCGGCGCCGTCAAAGGCGCGCGCGTGGGCAAGGTCATCGAACTCGACCTCGAAGGCGCGGACGCCAAAACCGCCGAAGCCGACGTGAAACAGATGTGCGAGAAACTGCTCGCGAACACAGTGATCGAAGGCTACCGCGTCGAGATCGTCTAAGCGGCGGCGCCTTAACTCGGCACGCCGCAGGTCGCAGGGCTCCATCCCGAAGGCATGATCGTCAATTGTGCGCCGTCGAACGTGAGTTCGACAGCATAATGCAGCACGCTCGGCGACTTCTTCAGAAACTCGACATATTCCGGCGCGGTTTTCCCGAGCTCCTCGTCATAGGCGGCCTTACAATCGGGAATATCGGTCGCGGGACTTGCGCCTTCACCACCGAGCCCGGTCAACGACGTGATCTCGCCATCGCATTGCGCCGTGCGCTCGTAGAGAGAACACGGCGCATGAAAGACGCGCGTATAGTGCATGCGCAAATTCTTGCCTTCGCGGCTGGCCAGCGCGAACTCGCCGCGCTCAACGGAATCCTCAAACAGCTTGTCTCCCTTGGGCGAGTACACAGTGAATGGCACGCCGCCGTCCCAGCCGTCCGAGGCGTCGAAGAAAATGTATTCGCCGATGACGCCCTTGAAATACCCTTCGAGGGGTATGGCGATTTCGCCCGGCGTCTCCACGGCGCATTTGGCTTCCGCCGGAATGATAGCGAGCTTTTCCGCGCCCTTCTCGCCCCGGTCGACCTCCTTGATTGCAAAACCGGAATAGCGGGTGCAGGTGATGTGCGGCTTCATCTGCGGGTTCACTGGGTCTTTCGGAAGCCGCTTGGTTTCAATCTTCACCGGCGCGTCGAAGACGCCATAGGGATAAACCAGTGACTTCGGCGAACTGGCGCAACCCGCCAGAGCCATAAGCGCCGCCGCCAAAACGCATCGCCTACCCATTCTCCCCTCCCCACACGCCCCCAGATGCCGGATCAGGAAACGCTTGAATCGGCGCGGAAGTTTGGCCTAAGCCCCGCTCCCCCGCCAAGAGCGCCGCCGCGATGCAGCAGAATCTTCGCCCGGCTGGCGGGTTTGCCTTGAACCCCGGGGCTTTGGCCCCTAAATGCAGGCGATTTTTCTCGACAGGAGATTCGCATGGCCCGGGCCGGAACAGCCGCGAAAACGGCTGAACAAAAACCTGCGAAGAAAGCCACCGGCGCTTTGGTGCTGGCGGACGGCTCGGTGTTTCTCGGCCATGGCTGCGGCCATGTGGGCGTCGCCGTGGGCGAGGTGTGCTTCAACACCGCCATCACAGGATATCAGGAAATCCTGACCGATCCCTCCTACGCGGACCAGATCGTCACCTTCACGTTCCCGCATGTCGGCAATGTCGGCGCCAATCCCGAAGATCATGAAGAAGCCAGCAAGGCCGCCGAAAAGGCCGCGCGCGGCGCGATCTTCAAGGCGCCAATCACCGAGCCCAGCAACTGGCGCTCGGTCGAGCATTTCGATTCCTGGCTGAAGAACCGCGGCATTGTCGGGCTCTCCGGCCTCGACACACGCGCCCTCACCCGGCGCATCCGCGAACACGGCATGCCCAATGGCGTCATCGCGTATGATCCCTCCGGCAATTTCGATTTCGATGCGCTGAAGAAACAGGCGAAAGCCTGGTCAGGCCTTGAAGGGCTCGACCTCGCCAAGGA
>CAYNCS010000009.1:0-30799 GCA_964395875.1 uncultured Caulobacteraceae bacterium
CAAGTGCGGACATTTGCGCTGCATGGCGAAAAACGATCCGCCGACATTCGCGACCAGAATTTGTTTTCCGCCCGCATCCACCGCCTTCATGGTTCCAGGCGGAATTTCAGCAACCTTTGCAACGGGAATGTACATGACGCAGCCCCCTCCAAACCAGCGCCCCTAGATTGCCCTTGAATTGGCGCTGGATGAAGAGGCAAATCGCGGCGTCATTTTTCCTCTGTTTCGGGGGCCACCCGCCTTTTCGGCCGCGCACGCGCGCCAAATCCCGGTTTCTTTTCCTTCCCGGCGGCTTTCGCCTGGATTTCCTTCAGCTTAACGCGCTGCATATTGGAGATGGGCTCCTCCAACGAGCCCTTGTGCGGATCGCGAAACGCCGACCCGTATTGCGTGATCTTCGCCTCGACCGAGCCGAGAAATTCATTCTCCCACTGGGAGAGATCGGCGCCCGCGGCCTTGGCTTCGTCGCGCGCTCGCTCCAGCGCGCGCAATACCTTGCGCGCCTTCCGCGCCTCGACGTTTCGCCCAAGCGCCTTGGGCGGCGTTTTGGGCGCCCAAGGCTTTTTGCTCTTGGGCTTTTTGTCTTTCGGCGGTTTGCGCTGGAAGCTCACGCTTCCTGTTTAACAGGATTCAGATATCGCCCAAGGCCGCAAGATAAAGCTCGAGGATCGCTTCCTGCTCCTCGCGTTCCTGACGGTCCTGTTTGCGGAACTTGATGGCGCCGCGCAACGCCTTGGTGTCGAAGCCCAGCGTCTTGGCTTCCGCGTAGACTTCCTTGAGGTCGTTCGCGAGGGCCTTCTTTTCCTCTTCGAGCTTCTCGATGCGCGCGACGAACTGCTTCAGCTTTTCCTGGCTGGTGGGCGTCAGGGATTGCGGCGCGGTGTTCGTTTCAAACGCGTTCGTGCCGTCGGCCATGGTCTCGTCGCCTCAATAAATCTCAGTGAGCGACGCACGCTAGCGACGAGTCCGAGACGGCGAAACGGCGCCGGGCCTGAATCCTGCGGAAAGCTGTGATCCTCAGGCCAGAACCACACCGGTGAGCACCGCCGCGTAATGCGCCCCAGCGCCCATAAGCACGATGGCGTGCCAGATGGCGCGGCGATACGGCAGGCTGTGGCGTAAATAGACAAGCACGCCCGCGCTGTAGATCAGTCCGCCGATCGCCAGCAGGAAGACCGCCAGCATCGGCATGCGCGCCGCCATGGGCACCATCAGGAGCACCGCCATCCAGCCGAAGGCCAGATAGATCTTGCACCAATCGGAATCGCTGATCCTGTCGAGGAAGATCTTCGCGGCCGCGCCGGCGATCGCCAGAACCCAAACGCCAGCGGTCACCGCCCCCGCCAAATTGTCGTCCAACAAGCCCATGGTGAACGGCGTGTAGGAGCCCGCGATGAGAAAGAAGATCGACGCCTCATCCAGCCGGCGCAGAATCCGCCGCGCCGAGGAGGGACGCGTCAGATTGTACGCCGCCGAACAGGACAGCATCACGAGGAGGCATAAGGCGTAAAACGCCGCCGCGGTGGCGAGGCTGGCGCCGCGCGCGTGCATTGCAAGCGCGAACAAAACGCCGCCCCCGAACGCAGCCGCGAAAAAACCGATTCCATGCACGACAAAATCAGCGAGATGCTCGGCGCGCGACGGATAATGCTCAACCAGCTCGTCGGGACTGGGGGTAAACAAAGGCCTGCGCGCCATAAGCGCCGCTCCAAAAAATCGCCCTGCCCAGGGGGACAGACATAAGCGCGCGGCCGCACAAATGCTGTAGCGCGAAAGCCGCACTGCATAAGTCGTCGCAGCAAGAATTGTTCCCGAATGAGGAAGGTTCAGAGCGACCGAACTCCGCCAAACGGCGGATTAGACGCCGCCGCGTCCGCGCACTTTTGAATCGGCGGCCTTCGCGCCAGGCTTGAACGCGCTCGCTGCGCCGATTTGAGACGGCGAAAGCCCCAACCGCTTCAGGCCGGATTGCGAGGGCTCCAGCCACGGATCGAGCGCCAGCGCGCTCTGGTAATAGGAGATCGCCGACTCGCGGTCACGCCCGCCTTCGTAGATCTCGCCCAGACTCTGCAGCGCCAGATAGTGCATCGGCTGCAGCTTCACGGCTTGCGTCAGATCGTCGATCGCCTGCACATATTGCTGCTGCTGCGCGGCAAGATCGCCGCGCCGGCGCCACGCTTCCGCGTATTCGGGATCAAGCACCACGCTTTTCGTCAGCAGCTCCCGCGCGGCGTCCAGATCGCCACGCCCCTGCGCGGCGCGCGCACGATCCATCAGAAGGTCGATGGTCGGGCTTTGCGAGCGCGCCAGACGCCGCTCGATATTGTCCTCGATGCGCCGCGCTTCCTCCGGCGACCGGGCGTCCTGCAACGCGTCGAAAAATCCCTGCAGCCCGGGCTCGGCCCAATGTGTCTGCGCCTCATCGGCGGCGATAGTCGGCCGCGCCAGACCGCTCAATGCGGCGGCGGCGACGACAGCGCGAAGGAAGCCCCATGTGCCCATGGCGGAATCATGCGAACCGGCGGCCGTTTCTTCAAGGTCGAAATGAGCGCAAGCAGGGAATTAAACCGCCCTGCAGCAGGGGCGTACGCGCACACCAAAAAAGCGCTGCAGGCGATCCCGCAGCGCTGCAAACAAGCCGATAAGCCGCGATTAACCCTGACGGGCCTTGAAGCGCGGGTCGACCTTGTTGATGACGTAAATACGGCCCTTGCGACGAACGACGCGGCATGCCCGGTGACGGGCTTTGAGCGATTTCAAAGAGCTCTTGATTTTCATGACGTTGCCGCCGCTGGTGCTTTTCGAACGAGTTAACGGGCGGTTTCGCCCTCAAAGAAGGCGCTGGAGGTATCGGCCGGCGGCTGAGAAGTCAAGGGATACCGGGCGGCCGGCGCCCGCAAATTCCCTTTTTTGCGACGTGCGACGGTTCGGCTGGGGAGCCGAATTTGCGCCCGGTTCACACCGGGGACGCCCGGCCGCAATCTCCTGCAGCCTGATTGAGAAACTCACGTCACCCCATTGGCGGCATAAATCTCTGTAAAGTCAGGGTTCGCCTCGTAATTTGGCCGCATTCGGACTGGCTCTTGGCCATGAGGATCGGACCCAACGCTGTCCGACTTCGCTGCGCCGCACTATGGTAGCCGAATGATTCGATGCGGATACTCATGCTGAACCGCCTGATCATGGCGCTGGCGGGCTTTGCATTCCTGCAATTGGCCGCGCCCGAAAACCCGCCGGTGCAAACGCCAGTGGGCATAGCCGCCTATGGCCCAAGTCCAGACGCTTTCATTGCGTGGCGCGACGCCTTCAAAAAGAAAATGCAGGCCGCCGGGCATAATGAAGACGCGATCACGCAGATCATGAACGACGTCTCCTTTGAGCCCAAGGTTGAAACCCACCTGGCGACCCAGGCCGAATTCACCAAACCGCTCTGGAAATATGTTCAGGACCGCACGTCGCCCTACGCCATTCAAAAGGGCCGAAGCGCCGTCACCGCGAATGCGGCTCTGTTCAGCGGCATTCAGGAGCGCTTCGGCGCGCCCAAGGAAATTGTCGCCGCCATCTGGGGCATGGAAAGCGGATACGGCGCCTTTACCGGCGACATCGACGCGCCGACAGCCCTCGCCACCATGGCGACCCACCTCGACCGCCGCACCTTCGCGGAACGGCAGCTTGAGGCGCTGATCGCCATCGTCGAACACAAATACGCCGCCCGCGCGCAATTGAAGGGCTCGTGGTCGGCGGCGATGGGCCACACGCAGTTCATCCCCTCGACCTATCTCGAACGCGCCGTCGACTGGAATAATGACGGCATCCGCGACGTCTGGGGCGCGCCGGACGACGCCCTGGCCTCCACCGCCAATTTCATGAAGGTCGCGGGCTGGCGCATGGACCAGCCCTGGGGCCTCGAAGTGCAGCTCGGAGGAGCCAAGGCCCTGAAATACGCCGACAGCGCCGCGCACCCGATGACTGATTTTACCGCCGCCGGCGTGACGAAGGCCAATGGCGCGGCCTGGACCAAGGACGAGCTGGAGCGGCAGGGACGGCTTTTTCTGCCCGCCGGCCGCAACGGGCCCGTGTTCATCGTTTTTCCGAACTTCGACGCCATTAAGGAATACAACCGCTCAGAGGCCTATGCATTGAGCGTCGCTTTGCTGGGCGAGGCGATCGCCGGACGGCCCGGTCTGGTTACGCCTTGGCCGAAAAATCTTGCGAGCCTGTCGCCGGACCAGGTCCGGAAACTGCAGGCCGGTCTGACCGCGTTAGGCTATCCGGCCGGCGAACTGGACGGAAAGATCGGAACGCAGACGCGGATCGCCCTGCATGCTTTCCAAATGGCTAATGATCTGCCGGCGGACGGATTCCCTACTGCCGAAGCGCTTCAGCAGGTGGTCGCGGCGGTGACGTCCCAGCCGCAGGCGACGGCGGGGGCGGTCGTCCCCGGCGCCGACGACCCCAAAACCGCAAAAAACCCTGCGGCGCCGCGCACCTAAATCGCCTGCCGCAACCGTGCGTTAAGCTCACCAAGGCATAAAGGCATTCGGTCGAATTGCGGCGATCAAGTTTAGTCGCTGGCCAAACACGCGCCGTAGAAGACGGCGGGTGGGGTATTACCAGGACGGTAAGATGTTTCAAATCGGCGGGATTATCTGCGTTTTCGTCATGGTCTTCGGCGGTTACATGATCGCCGGGGGCAAATTTGACGTCATCATGCACTCCCTGCCGCACGAAATGATCGTGATCGGCGGCGCCGCCATCGGCCAGTTCCTGCTGGGCCAATCCGGCAAGACGATCATGGGCGTCCTGAAGGATTTCGGTAAGATTTTCGCCGGCCCGAAATGGAAGGCGCAGGATTATCAGGACCTCTTGTCGCTGCTCTTCCTGCTGACCAAGACCATGAAGACTCGCGGCGTCGTGGCGTTGGAACAGCACATCGAAAAGCCGGCAGAATCCAAGCTTTTCATGAATTACCCGAAAATCCTGCACGACCATTTCGCAACGGACTTCATTTGCGACACCCTGCGCATGATGACCATGAACCTGGAAGACCCGCACCAGGTCGAAGACGCGATGGAAAAGCAGCTGGAAAAGCACCACCACGAGGCCGTGGGGCCGGCGCACGCGCTTCAGGGCATGGCGGACGCGCTCCCCGCCCTCGGCATCGTCGCGGCCGTTCTGGGCATCATCAAAACCATGGGCGCCATCACCGAACCGCCGGCCGTTCTGGGCGGCATGATTGGCGGCGCGCTGGTCGGAACGTTCATGGGCGTGTTCCTGGCGTACGGCCTGATCGCGCCGATGGCGCAGCGTCTGGGCCAGGTCTACGAGGAAGAAGCCCAGTTCTATAAGATCATCCAGAGCGTTCTGGTCGCGCATCTGCACGGCAACGCGGCGCAAATCTCTGTTGAAATCGGCCGCGGTTCGGTGCCTTCAGCCGCCCAGCCGAGCTTCGCCAAGCTGGAAGAAGCCCTTGGCGCACTGCCCACCGATCTGACTTAAAACAATAATTTCATTGAAAATTTTTGCTGCGCCGCAATATCCGTCGGGCTGCCGATTTCGCTTGCTGGTCAAGATTGCATTCCTGTAAGGAATCGTACTCAGGGATTCAGGCAAACGCCGGGACCCCAAATTGACCCGGCCTTGCTCTGCAAAGGCTCATCTGGGCGAGAGGACAAACCAATGATCGAAGTGAAGAAAGCTCTGGCCGCCGTCGCTGCTGCTGGTTTGCTGGCGCTTGTCGCCTGCAACAAGCCTGCTGCTGAAGCGGAAGCTCCAGCCGCCGACGCCGCCGTCACCGAACCCGCGCCTGCCGCCGACGTCCCGGCTGACGCCACCGCTCCGGCCGCCGATGCGGCTGCCCCGGCTGCCGAACCGGCCGCTCCGGCGACGCCCGCTCCGGCCACGCCTGAGCCCGCCACCGGCCACTAATCTCGCGCGAAAGCGTCAAGGTTGCGAAGGGCCGCCCTCCGGGCGGCCCTTTTGCATTTGCCCTCGCGTTTGAGCCACATAGCGATTCATGAAACTCAGGCCGCGCGCGTCGATCGAATGGACTCCCGAAGGCGTTCCCCGGGCGGCGCAATTCGGCGACGTCTATTACTCGAAACACGGAGGACTGGCTGAGACCCGAGCCGTCTTTCTTGAGCCGCTGGGGCTGCCGGATCGCTGGCGCGGCCGGCGGCGTTTTACGCTCGCCGAGCTGGGGTTCGGCGCCGGCCTGAACGCACTGGCCGCCTGGGATCTCTGGGTCCGCTCACGCGACCCGGGCGCCATTTTGCATTTCATCTCCGTCGAAGGCTTTCCCATGGACCGCGCCGACGCCGCGCGCGCCCTTGCCCTCTTTCCGGAATTGGCCGGCCGCGCTGAAAGTCTGCTGGAACGCTGGCCCTGCCGGGCGTCGGGAATCCACCGCCGCTGGTTTCCTGAAGACGGATTTTGCCTGACGCTCATTCACGAAACCGCTGAAGACGCTCTGCCGCTGGTCCGGAGTCCGGTCGACGGCTGGCTGCTGGACGGTTTCGCACCCGCCCGGAATCCAGCGATGTGGGCGGCGGACGTCCTTGCGCAGATCGCGCGCGCGTCGGCGCCGGACGCCAGAGCGGCGACCTACAGCATCGCGGGCGCAGTGCGGCGCGGTCTGGCGCAGGCTGGATTCACCGTGCAACGCGCGCCGGGCTTCGCCCAGAAACGCGAGAGACTCATCGCGGAATTCGCCGGCGCACCAACGGAAACAGGGTCAGGCAAACGGCCGGAGACCGCCGTCGTCATCGGCGGCGGCATCGCAGGCGCCTGCACGGCCGCCGCTTTGATGCGGCGGAATGTGAGCGTCACAATCATCGACGCCGTCGGCCTTGCGTCCGGCGGGTCCGGCAATCCGGTGGGCATCGTGTCGCCGCGGCTGGACGCCGGCGACGATCCGGCCGCCCGCTTCCTGCGCGCGGCCTATCTGTACGCCGCCGACTTTTACCCTGCGCATGCGCCCGCATCCTTTGACGCGTGCGGTCTGACCCGCGCCGAGAAGGACGCGCAGAAAGCTGAAAAGATCCGCGCCGATCCGCCTCTGCCGGAAGCGTGGCTTGAAACAGCCAATCCGGCGGACGCGGGACTGGAAGCGCCGGCCGCGTATCGCCTGCCGCAGGCAGGCCTGCTGGAGCCCACAAAAGCGATCGCCGCCCTCACCCGAGGCTGCGCCGTCATCACGGAGCGCCGCGTGGCGCGCATGGAGCCCGGCGCCGGAGGCTGGCGGGTGTTGGACGAAAGCGGCGTCGTCATCGTCGAAGCCGGCATCGCGGTCATCGCCGCGGGCGCGGGAGTGATAGAATTCGCCGGCGCGGACCACCTGCCGGTGCGGGGACGGCGCGGCGCGCTCAGCATCGCGCCTTATGCGGGCCCGGACCTTCCAGCAGTCGCAGGCGGCGCCTATGCGTTTTCGAGAAACGGCGAACTTTATTTCGGCGCCACGTTCGATCCCGCGCCTCTGGACGCGCAGGCCCTTCCCCTGCACGCCGGCGATCATGCGCGCAACAAGGCGGATCTGGCGGCCTTATCGCCCGTTCGCGCCTCGGCGCTGCCTCCGATCGAGTCCTGGCGCGGGCGCGCCGGCATGCGGGTAACGACCCCGGATCATTTGCCTGCGGCGGGCGCGGCGCCGGACTGGACCGCTTTGGCGCCCATCCTGGAGCAACTCGCCCGCGGCGCGCAGGACCGCGGCGCCGTAACGGCGCCCATCCAGGAAGGGCTGTACATTCTGGCGGGGTTGGGTGCGCGCGGCCTGACCACGGCGCCCCTGCTTGGTGAGTTCATTGCAGCGCTTGCGATCGGGGATCCGTCGCCGCTGCCGCCCGAACAGGCCCGCGCGCTTGATCCAGCCCGTTTCGCGCTACGCGCCGCCCAAAGGCGCCATTAACCAGTTTCGCCACAGAGAGGCCTAACCCTTGCAACAGCTGCACCTGGAAGAGGTGCACAATGGCGGACGGCGTCCAACAGTCTCAGAATGCAACGGCTCAGGCCGCTCATTTCCCATCGGGCGGAACGGATATGCCCCGCTGGAACCATGTCGACTTCATGGGATTTCAATTCGACCCGCTGGATCTCGACGCGGCGGTGCGCATCGTCGCGGCCCGCTCTCGCGCCCGTGATCCCTTCCAATATGTTGTGACGCCGAACGCCGCGATCGCCGTGGCGCGCCGCAAGGAGCCGGACCTGTTCGCGCCGCTGCTGAACAACGCCTCCCTGGTGCTGAACGATAGCCGCATCCTGCAATTGCTCGGCGGCATTTCCGGCGTGACCCTGCCCGTGGCCTGCGGCTCGGACCTCACCGAACGCCTGTTCGAGTCCGAAATCGACCCGGATGAAGTCGTCGTGCTCATCGGCGGCGACGCGGCGGTGGCCAAGGCGGTGGCGCGGCGCTACCGGCTGACCAAACTGCGCCATCATCAGCCCCCAATGGGCCTGCGCTCCAACACCCAGGCCGTGGCGGACGCCGCCGCCTTCGCGGCGCGCGCCAAGGCCCGCTTCACCTTCATCGCGGTCGGTTGTCCGCAACAGGAAATCGTCGCCAAGGCCATCAAGGACCGGGGCGACGCCATCGGCATTGGCCTGTGCATCGGCGCCAGCCTGGAATTCCTGGCCGGCGCGAAACAACGTGCGCCAAAATGGGTGCAGCAAATGCGCCTTGAGTGGCTGCACCGGCTCGCAAGCGAGCCCGGCCGTCTCTGGCGCCGGTACCTCCTCGGCGTTGGACCGCTTTTGGCGGCCTGGCGCGCATGGGAACGCGATCGCCGAAAATCGAAGGCTTAAGCCGCCCGGCGCATATCAAGAGCGGCATTGCGCCCCGATATCCCGACGCCTAGCGTCAGCGTGGATTTCTAGGGGCCATGAAGCGTTTCGTATTCATCATTATTTCGGCGTGCGCTGCCTGGCCCTGCCTCGCGGCGCCGCCCGAACCGTTGCATCCCGCAAGCGTGCAGGACAAATGCGCCAACGCCAGTCTGGGCTTTGCGCTGAACAAACAGATTGACGCTTGTTCAGCGCTTCTCGCCGCGCCCGAACTTTCCAAAGACGACCGCGTGAAGGTCTTGTTGCAACAGGGTCAAGCCTATCTGCGCGGCATGATGTATGAGCGCGCCTTGGCGACGTTCAACGCCGCGATCCGGCTGTCGCCGCAATTGGGAGCGGCTTATGGCGGACGCGGCAAGGCCTATAACGCCCGCGACGAATATTATCAGGCGATCGCCGATTTCGATTACGCGCTCAGGCTGGACGGCGCGCTTGACCTCTACGCCGAGCGCGGCGCCGCGCTCGTCAAGGTCGGCAAGCCAGAGGACGCAGCGGCGGATTTCACAAAGGCGCTGGCGCTGCAGCCCAATAACGCTGCCCTTCTTGCGCAACGGGGCGTTGAGTATTTCAAGGCCGGCAACCCCGAACAGGCCGAAGCCGACCTCGAACGCGCCATAGCGCTCGATCCCGCCCTGGCCCAGCACCCGGCCTACGGCCCCTTCATCGCGGAATTCGTGCGCCCGAAACGGCGTTGAACGCCCCTGCAAATCGGCCCAAGCGGGGCCATATAGAGGGCTGCACTTAGGGCTGGGGCTTAGGAGCGCTTTATGAACCAGATCAAGACGGTCATGCTGTTCGCCGCGCTGGCGGGCGTCTTTATGGCCGCCGGATACGCCTTTGGCGGTCAGACGGGCATGGTGATCGCTTTCGTCGCCGCATTGGGCCTGAACGTCTTTTCTTACTGGAATTCCGACAAGATCGTCCTGCGCATGAACGGCGCGCAGGCGGTGGATTCCAGCCACCCCGATCCGGCGATCCGGACCTATGTGAACGACACTTTGGATCTGGCCCGCCGCGCCGGTCTGCCGGCGCCGAAAATCTACATCCAGCAAACGGATCAGCCGAACGCTTTCGCGACAGGCCGCGATCCGCAACACGCCGCCGTCTGCGCCACGACGGGCCTTCTGCGCGCGCTGACGCGTGAGGAAATCGCCGGCGTGATGGCGCACGAGCTCGCCCATGTGAAAAACCGCGACACGCTCACCATGACGATCACGGCCTCGATGGCCGGCGCGATCGGCATGCTGGCGAATTTCGGTATGCTGTTTTCGATGGGCAATCGCGACGACCGGCCCAATCCGATCGTGATGCTGGCGGGCATGATTCTGGCGCCGATAGCGGCGGGTCTCGTCCAGATGGCGATCAGCCGCACACGCGAATACGGCGCCGACGCCGAAGGCGCGCGCATCGCCGGCAATCCGCAATGGCTGGCCTCCGCGCTGCAAAAGATCGAACGCGCCGCGCGCGGCGAACTCAATCTCTACGCCGAGCGCAATCCCGCGACGGCGCACATGTTCATCATCAATCCGCTGAACGGCCACGGCGCGGATAATCTGTTCTCGACGCACCCCTCCACGCAGAATCGCGTGCGCGCTCTGGCGCAGCTGAGCGGGGATGGGTTCACGCTTGGCGACGCGGCGCCTGCCCGCGCACAATCCGGCACGGCCGTGCCTGTAACGGACATCAAGAAACGAGGCCCATGGGGTTGAGGCAAGCATCTCCGGACGCCGACGCGCAGCAAGTCGGCGTCACACCCAGACGTGGAGCCTGTGCGCTTCTGATCGAAGTCTTCGAGCGCCAGAAAACGCTCGACGAAGCGCTCAAGACCGCGCCAGATTTTGCGGGGCTGGAAGGCCATGACCGGGCGTTCGCCCGCGCCATCGCCAGCGCCGCCATCCGCCGCTACGGCGCGCTGAACCATGTCCTTGAGCATTTCCTGCAAAAGCCTCTGCCGGACAACGCCGCCTGGGGCAGAGCCATTCTGCTTGCGGGAGCCGCGGAATTGCTGTTGCTGTCCACCCCCGATTACGCGGCGGTGAACGCAGCGGTGGCTTTGGCGAACGGCCGGGCTCGCCCCTTCGCCAAACTGATCAACGCCGTGCTGCGCCGCGTCGCCGAAAAAGGCCCGGCATTGCTCGCGGCCGCGCCCGCCGATGTGGAATTGCCGTCCTGGCTCTGGGCCCGCTGGCGCGCCGCCTATGGCGACGCCGTCGCAGCGAGACTGGCGCACGCCCACGCCAATCAGCCCAGCATCGATCTTTCCTTGGCGAAGCCGGAGGATGCGGGGCATTGGGCCGAAAAGCTCGGCGGCGCCGTGATCGCTGCGGACTCCGTGCGCTTGCCCGTAGAACACGACGACATCGTCACGCTGGAAGGCTTCGAGGACGGCGTCTGGTGGGTGCAGGATTGCGCCGCCGCTCTGCCTGCGAAATTATTCGGAGATCTCAGGGGAAAGCGCGTGCTGGACCTTTGCGCAGCGCCCGGCGGCAAGACCATGCAACTCGCCGCAGCCGGCGCGCGCGTCACAGCAGTCGATCGATCGGGAAAGCGTCTGGAGCAGGTGGCCGAGAATTTGCGGCGCACGCATCTCGAAGCGGAAATCATCGAGGCCGACGGCGCCGCGCTGACGGTCGCCGAACCGTTCGACTGTGTTCTGGTCGATGCGCCGTGCACCGCAACGGGCACCTTGCGCCGGCATCCGGAAGCCGCATGGATCAAGGGCCCCGAAGACGTCGCCGCACTGCAAAATACGCAAATGCGGCTGCTGCGTCACGCGATCGCTCTCACCAAACCCGGCGGAACGATCATCTACTGCGTATGTTCCCTCGAGCCGGAGGAAGGACCCGGCGCCGCGGCGCAGATTCTCGCCGAAGGCGACGTCGAGCGGGCGCCCATCGGCGCGCTCGAAGCGGCGCCGTTCGCGGAAGGAATTCTTCCGGATGGAGACTTGCGCGTGTTTCCGTTCATGCTGTCGGAACAAGGCGGCTGCGACGGCTTTTACATTGCGCGACTGAAAAAGCGCTGACGGCCCGGTTTTTGCGACGGACTAGGCCAGGAACATGAAGCGGACATTCAGGCTCCATACAGGAAGCCCCGGATAAATAATGGCTTCAATGGATAGTCCCAGAGACGGGACGCCTCCCAGCAAGGAGGGAGCGGAAGATGAAAAAACTTGTACTGAGCATTGCCGCTTTGGCTGCAGCTATGGGCCCGGTTTTCGCGGCGCCCGCTTTGGCTGGCAACGGCGTCATCGCGGCGGGTGAAGCGCGCTATCGGCATGACGAAGGCGCTGAGCGCCGCCAGGTTGCGGACAATCGCTGGGACAATCGATGGGATCGGCGGGAAGACCGCTGGGACCGGCGCGAAGATCGTTGGGACCGTCGTGAGGATCGCTGGGACCGCCGCGAAAATCGGTGGGACCGGCGTGAGGACCGTTGGGACCGCCGCCATAACGATTGGGGCTATCGCGGTTGGGATCGCGGCCGTCACAACGGCTATTATTATCGGAACGAATGGTACTACGGGCCGCCGCCGCGCGCCTATTACGGCGACCGCTATTACCGCCCGGCCTACCGGCATTGGGAGCGCGGCTATTACGCTCCACGGTATTACCGCGAGCGGATTGTCGACGATTATTATGATTACGGCCTGCGGCGCCCTCCCCATGGATATCGCTGGGTCCGCGCCGACCATGATTTCCTGCTGATCGCGATTGCAACCGGTCTGATCGCGGACGTCATCATCAACGACTACTAGTCGAATCAAGGCGTTCGAAGCAAAGTGGACGATAGAGCGGACGGGCGGCGCCTGTCCGCTCTTCTTTTTTTGCCGCTTCCTGGGTCCAATTCGCGCCGCACGCTGGCCGCCCCTTGGAGCGCTTGCCTACGGACCTCCCGGCTGATAGTCCGCGCTCATGACGTCCGTCCTCATTTCGCCGTCGATTCTGTCCGCCGATTTCGCCAAACTCGGCGAAGAAGTCCGCGCGATCGACGCCGCAGGCGCCGATCTGATCCATGTCGACGTCATGGACGGCCACTTCGTCCCGAATCTCACGATTGGCCCGCCCGTCGTGAAGGCGATCAAGCCGCACACGCAAAAGCCCCTCGACGTCCATCTGATGATCTCCCCGGTGGACAATTTCGTTCAGGCTTTCATCGACGCGGGCGCCGACATCATTACGGTGCATCCCGAAGCCGGCCCTCACGTGCACCGCACGCTGCAAATGATCAGGGGCGCCGGCAAGAAAGCCGGCGTATCGCTGAACCCGGGCACGCCGGTGGAGATTCTGGATCCCATCCTCGACATGCTCGACCTTGTGCTGATCATGTCGGTCAACCCCGGCTTCGGCGGGCAAAGTTTCATCTCCTCGCAGCTCGCCAAGATCGAAGCCGTCCGTAAACGGCTGGACGCCGCAGGCTCCAACGCAATTCTGGAAGTCGACGGCGGCATCAATTCGGAAATCGCTCCGCGCGTCATCAGCGCCGGCGCCAATGCGCTCGTCGCCGGCACGGCGGTTTTCAGCGGCGGACCTTCGGCCTATGCGTCGAACATCGCGCGGCTCCGCCCGCACTGAGGCGCCATGGAACCCGGGCGCGTCACGTCTCTGTTGAGCAAGTTGCGGGGCGCAGCGCTCGAGGAGATGTTCGGCACGCCGATGCATGCCGCCTTCATCGGTGGCCCGACGCCCGACAAACTGGCGTTCTATGCCCGCGATCCGCTGAGCGGCGACAGCGCGCGCGGCGAGGCTCTGCTCGACGGCCATTGGCGCTTCGGTCCCGAAAAGCTGGATCTTTCAAGTCCGCGCGCAAACGATCCCTGGACGGTGGCGGCGCCGTCGCGCCGGTTCGCCCGCGCGCTGCACGGGTTCAGCTGGCTGCGCGATCTCTCCGCCGTGGGAGCGCCGGGCGCCGCCGCAGCGCGGCGTCTGGTCGATTCCTGGATCGAGAGCTACGGCCGCTACAATCAATTCGCGTGGCGCGTGCCAGTGATGGCCGAACGCCTTCTGTCCTGGGCGCGACGCGGCCAGCCCGTGTTCGAGGACGAAGACGCCAATTGGCGCAATCGCGCGCTCGAATCCTTCGTCAAACAGTTCCGCCACCTTGCTCTGGCGGCGCCCAGCATCTCCGAACCGGGAGACCGTCTGCGCGCCGCCGCGGCGCTCGTCGTCGGCGCGGCGGTGATTTATGAGGAACGCCGCCGGATCGATGCGGCGATGGACCTTCTGGAGAAGTCCGTCGAAACGCAGATCCTGCCGGATGGGGGCCATATCAGCCGGCGGCCGGACGCCATCGCGGAGGCTCTGTCGGACCTCATCAGCGTCGAGGACGCCTTGATCAAGATCGGGGCGACGCCCCCGCCGTGGCTGCGTTCGGGCATGGACCGGCTCGGCCCCATGTTGCGGTTTTTCACGCTTGGCGATGACCACCTCGCCACCTTCCATGGCGGCGGCCGCACTGAACCCGCCGCCCTTCAGGGCGTATTGGGCGCCGCCGGCGCGCCGGGGCGGCCCTTCGGCTACGCGCCCTATTCCGGGTTTCAACGCGTCGCCTACGGTCAGATCACGCTGTTGATGGACGTGGGCGCGGCGCCGCCCGCCGATTTTTCCGGCCAGGCCCACGCCAGTTGTCTCGCCATCGAAGCGACGATCGGGGCGGCGCGGCTTTTCGTTTCCTGCGGCTCCCGCCCCGGCGACGACCTGAAATGGCGGGCCGCCTCCCGCACCACTGCGGCCCACTCCACGCTGGAGCTCGGCGGCGCGAGTTCGGCCGCCGTGGAAGTCGGGCGTCCCGGCCGTCCCTACCCGCCCCTTTTCGGCCCTCCCGGCGTGTCAGCCCGCCGGACCGAAGAGGACAAAGGCGTCTGGATCGAGGCCCGGCACGACGGCTATCGCGAGGAATTCGGGCTGGTGCACCGCCGCCGCATTTACGTCGCCATCAGCGGCGACGATTTCCGGGGGGAAGACGCTCTGATCCGGCCGATTGCAGATGGGGTAACATCGCGCGGGAAAATACCGTTCGCCGTGCGATTCCACTTGCATCCGGACGTGCGAGCCGCACTCTCCACCGACAAACGCAGCGTCACTCTGGCGTTGCCGGGCGGCGCCGTCTGGCGCTTCCGCAGCGATCACGAGGCAAGTTTGCAGGAAAGCGTCTATTTCGCCAGCGGCGCGCCGCGGAAATCACTGCAAATCGTCCTCTCCGGCGAGGCCGACGCCAATGGCGACGGCGCATCGGCGCCAAACCGTATAATGTGGCGTTTGACGCCCACGGAGAGCGCATGAGCAATCTCGATCGCCGCTTCGCCTTCGTGACGACGCCGCGTTTGTGGAAAGCCCTGACGCTGCTGACCGACAGCGTCCTGGGCGGCGTCGCGATGTATTTGGCGGTGGTGAACCGTCAAGCAATTGAGAATGGCGCATTTTCGCCCGCCACCGCCTTGGGGTCGGCCCTGGCGTTCGCGTTAGCCAGCGCGGGGGCTTTCTTTGTTCTCGGCGTGCACCGCAGCGTCTGGCGCTACTCAAGCGTGTCGGAGTTGGGCCGCATCCTTCAGGCGATCGGCCTGGCGCATCTTCTGTTTCTGCCGGCGTTGTTTTTCACCGACAAGGGAATGGGCTATCCGCGCTCAGCGATCTTGCTTGAAGCGCCCCTTTTCGCCGGCCTCACCATCGGCCTGCGCATCGCCGCTTCGCATCTCATCGCCTGGAGCGGCGTGTTCGCGTTTGCGCCGGAGGACAATTGCAAACCCGTGACGCTGTTGGTGGGGTCCGTTGCGGACGCCGCCGCGGCGCTCGCCGCCGCCCAGTCCGCATCCCGCAACAAGCGGGAACAGCCGCGCGTCGCCGGCATCATCGCCACGGACGGCCAGCATATCGAACGCGCCGTGGCGGGCGTGAAAGTCCTTGGCGGCGCCGCCGGCATCAACGAAGCCGTCGAAAGACTTCGCCGCGATTACGGCGGCTTGCCGCAGATCGCCGTCGTGGGCCCCCTGAGCAACCGGAGCGCCGTGGACGTCGCACTGGCCGCGGCGAGCCATGTGGGCGCCACGATCCATCGCTTTTCGCCCGGCGGCGCGGACGCCTCTTATCTAACGCCCGTCGCGCCCGCCGACCTGCTCACCAGACCACCGCGTGAAATTCCCGCCACAAGCGCCGAAACGTTGCTGCGCGGAAAGCGTGTGCTGGTGACAGGATCCGGCGGCAGCATCGGATCGGAATTGTGCCGCCAGATCGCGGCGGCCGATCCCGCGCAGCTCATCCTGTTCGACGCCTCGGAGCGCAATCTCTACGAGATCGACATGGAAATGTCGGAACGCTTTCCGCGGCTCAATCGACTGGCCGCGTTCGGCGACGTGCGCGATCTGAAGCGCATCGAGGAGATTTTCTCCGCGCACCAGCCCGAAGTGGTGATGCATGCGGCGGCGCTGAAACATGTGCCCCTGATGGAGCAGAATCCGAACGAGGCGATCCTCACCAATGTCTGCGGCGTGAAAGCGGTCGCCGACGCGGCCGCCGCCCATGGCTGCGGCGCATTCGTCTTCATCTCCACGGACAAGGCCGTGAACCCCTCCAACGTGATGGGCGCGACCAAGCGGGCCGGCGAAATCTATGTGCGCGCAATGGCCCAGGCGCATCCAAGCGTTGCGTGGTCCGCCGTGCGCTTCGGCAATGTGTTGGGATCGGCAGGCTCGGTCCTGCCGCTGTTTGAGCGCCAGATCAGCCAGGGAGGTCCCGTTACCGTGACCGACCCTGAAATCACCCGCTACTTCATGACGGTGCAGGAGGCCTCGCGTCTCGTCATCGCGGCGGCGGCGCACGCGCTGCAAAGCCAAGAGCTTTCCGGCGCTCTGGCGCTGCGCGAGGGGCTGAAGGGCGGCGAAGTCTATGTGCTCGACATGGGCGCGCCCGTGCGCATCGTCGATCTCGCCGAGCAGCTGATCCGACTGAAAGGTCTGGAGCCCGCCAAGGACATCGAGATCAAGTTCACGGGTCTGCGTCCCGGAGAGAAGCTGCACGAAGAAATTTTCTACAGCGCCGAAGCGGTGCGGGATTCAGGAGTCAGCGGCGTGATGATCGCCGCCGCCGAAGGCCGTCTGAAAGCCGAACTGGATTCAATGATTTGCGCCTGCGCCGCGGCGGCGGACGCGCGCAACACCACTGAAGCGCTCGAGATTCTCAACGCCATCGTCAAAGATCATTGCGACGCCGCAGTGGAACGTCTCCACGCCGGCTTTTGAGAAATCCACAGGCGACGCTTGGCCGCGGCCGCAATCGCCAGATTCACGCTCAAGAAAGCGCGCCGGTTCGCTTGGTCAAAAAGCGCAGGCGTGTTAATCGCCCGCTTTCATTCATGCGCGCCCAGCGCCATGCAACAATAGTAGAACACAATGAACGAACAAATCGTCCCGATTACGCGGGCCCTGATATCCGTTTCCGACAAAACCGGGCTGGAAGCCGCCGCCAAACGACTGGTTGCAGCGGGCGTGAGCCTGATTTCGACAGGCGGCACCGCCGCCGCCCTGAAAGCCGCGGGATTGTTCGTGCGCGACGTTTCCGAGATTACGCAATATCCGGAGATGATGGATGGCCGCGTCAAGACCCTGCACCCGCGCGTGCACGGCGGACTGCTGGCGCGGCGGGACAACGAAGCGCACAAAAAGGCGATGGAGACTCACGCCATTCAGCAGATCGATCTGCTGTACGTGAACCTGTATCCGTTCGAATCGACGATCGCCAAGAATTGCACCTTCGAAGAGGCGATCGAGAACATCGACGTCGGCGGACCAGCCATGATCCGCGCCGCGGCAAAGAACCATGACTTCGTGGCGGTCTGCGTTGAGCCCAGCGACATTGAACTGGTGCTGGAAGAAATGCGCGCGCATGGCGGCGTTACGCCTCGCTTGCGGTTGAAGCTCGCGCAGAAAGCTTTTGCGCGCTGCGCCGTGTACGATTCTGTGATTTCAAACTGGCTCGCGCAAGCGATCGGCGAAACCGCGCCGGCCTATCGCGCGATGGGCGGCACGCTGATCCAAACCCTGCGTTATGGTGAAAATCCGCACCAGTCCGCCGCGTTCTACGCCAATCTCGGGTCCCGCTACGGCATCGTGTCCGCCCGGCAATTGCAGGGCAAGGAATTGTCCTACAACAATATCAACGACACCGACGCAGCGTTCGAGGCGGTTTCCGAATTCGACCCGCAGGAGAACGCGGCCGTCGTCATCGTCAAGCACGCAAATCCCTGCGGCGTTGCGATCGGCGACTCTATTCTGGACGCCTACAAGCGAGCCCTCGCCTGCGATTCCACCAGCGCATTCGGCGGCATCATCGCTTGCAACAGGCCGCTGGACGCCAACGCGGCCGAAGAAATGGTCAAGATATTCACCGAAGTCGTGATCGCGCCGGACGCGGATGCGAACGCCCGCGCGATTTTCGCCGCGAAAAAGAATCTGCGCCTTTTGCTGACTGGCGGGATTTCCGATCCGTCGGCCGGCGGGATCGCCTATAAATCCGTGACGGGTGGATTTCTTGCGCAGACCCGCGACAACGGCGTCATCAATCCCGCCGAATTACGCGTGGTCACAAAACGCCAACCAACCGACGCCGAGATGAAAGACATGCTGTTCGCGTTCAAGGTGGCCAAGCACGTCAAGTCAAACGCCATCGTGTACGCCAAGAATGGCGCGACCGTAGGCATCGGCGCAGGACAGATGAACCGCCGGGATTCCTCGCGCATCGCCGCGCACAAGGCGCAGGAAGCGGCGGCCGAAGCGAATGAAACAAAGAGCTGGGCCGTAGGATCGGTGGTCGCATCCGACGCCTTCTTCCCCTTCGCCGATGGTCTGGTCGCCGCGATCGAAGCGGGCGCCACGGCCGCCATTCAACCGGGCGGGTCGATGCGCGACGAAGAAGTCATCAAGGCGGCGGACGACGCAGGCATCGCGATGGTGATGACGGGCATCCGTCACTTCCGCCACTAGTCCAGAACGAATGCCCAAACGCGAACGCCTGGAAGACCGCATCGCCGCCTTGTCCAGGCACTGGGACGTGGTGCGGCCCCAGGGACCCGGCCCGCATCCGCTTGTAGTGCAATTGCCGGGCTGCGGCGGGAAAAAGCCGTTTCAGCAAACATGGGCGCAAGTCGCCGCCGGCGCCGGCGCGGCGGCGCTGGTCGTCGATTCGCACGCTCCGCGCGGCATTTCGCAATGGGGCGCATATCTGGGCGTCTGCAGCGGCATGCGCCTGCGAGGCGCCGAACGCGCCGGCGATCTCATCGCCGCGCTGGAATGGGCGCGGCGCCAGGATTGGGTGGACGCTTCCCGACTTTACGCCGCGGGCTGGAGTCATGGCGGCTGGACCATTCTGGACGCTCTGTGCATGGGCGATCGAATCGAGCGCTATACAGGATTGCAGGGCATTCCCGGCGATCCGTTCCAAGGGCTGGAGGCGGCCTTCATCGTCTATCCCTACGCCGGCATTGGATCGCTGGCGCATCTGCGCCCGGCCGCGCAAAAGCCCCGGATTTCAGCCATCGTTTGCGGCGACGACAAGATCGTCGGATCGCAATGGCCGCTGCGAACGTTCGATCGCCTGAAAGCGCAGGGCCTGCAGGTGCAGGTCGAATTCTTCGAAACCGGGACGCACGCGTTTGACGAACCAGATGCGCGGGATGTTCGCGTCCGGCACGACGCCGCGCTCGTGGAGCGTGCGCACGCCCTTTACGAAAACTTCCTGACAGCCGCCGCCTGAAGGGCTGGACAACCGGACGACAGGCCTAGCTCGCGGTGAGCGTGCGCAATTGCGCCGCCGCCAACGTGAGCTTACCTAGAGTCCACGCGCCGGAACCACGAATGTCGCTCAGCGCCGCGTCGACCAACCCAGCGCGGGCGCCACGTCCCGCCCGCCACGCATCGACCAGAACGCGCGCGGCCGCTGGATCGGCTACGCACGCTGAAACGTCGGGATTGCGCGCTTCAGCGTCGCGCATCGCGGCGCCTGCGAACTCCAATTGCATCGCGAACAATTCCTCGCGCAATTTGCGCAAGGCCAAACGGTCCCAATGCTGGTCGGCATGCGCGGCATCCGCGCCGGCGCGCATTTCGGCAAAGCCGAACGTCTCGCCGACGGCGAACACCATACGCGCAGTCTCGGGCGCATTCCAATTGCGGGCCCGAGCCAGTTCCATGACGTCCAGCGCGTTCGATAGCGGCCGCAAGGCCGCCGCCCGCAACGCCAGATCGGCGGGAGCGCCGCTTTTTGTGAATTCGTCCGCGCGGCGCCGGATGTCCGTCTGCAGCAGATTGGACGAACTCGTCGACACCATCGCCGCAAAGGAATCAACGCCAGGCTGATAAAGCGTGATCAGCGGACCGATCGGCCGCTGCGCCAGTCCGGCATGCAGCCGCGCGGCAAGCCAGGCGCCGCCGCGCGACAGCACGCGCACGGCCTCGCCCTGCAGCGCGATCTGAACCGCCGCCGTTCTGGGACCGTCGATCTCCTCCACGGCGTCCATGAATTCGTCGAGACGGAAGATTTTGCGGACGGCCTCGAGCGCGCGGACGATGTCTTCGTATCCTGCGCCGGATTCCTCGCCGACGCGCTGGATCAATACCGGCCCGCCCAGATCGATCAGGCCGTTGCCGAGGCTCATGGCGATGATCTCGCGGCGCAGACGATGTTCGCACATCGCCTGCTCGAACGGCGCGCAGGCTTTGGGGAAGTACGCCTTCAAGGCTGGCCAGAAATGCGGATCGTCCGGCACATCCGAATTCTGCAAGAGTCGCGCGTTGTTGAGCTTTGCGTAGGCCAACAGAACCGACAATTCCGGCCGCGTCAGGCCCTCGCCGCGCGTGCGCCGTTCGGTCACCTGATCGACGCTTGGCAGACCTTCCACCTTCCGGTTCAGGCGGCCTTCCTTCTCGAGCGCCTCGATGAAGCGCTCCTGCGCATCGAGGTCCCGTACGCCGGCGGCCTGCGCGAAAGAGAGCGCGCGCGTCTGATCGTAATTGTCGCGGAGAACAAGAGCCGCTACTTCGTCGCGCATCGAATTCAGCAGCGCGTCGCGATCCTCCGCCTTGAGGGCGCCATTGCGAATGGCGCCCGTCAGCAAAATCTTGATGTTCACTTCGTGATCGGACGTATCGACGCCCGCGGAATTGTCGATCGCATCTGTGTTGATGCGGCCGCCTTGATCAACCCTCTCCTTGCGCGCGAAGGCGATACGCCCGGCCTGCGTAACGCCCAGATTGGCGCCCTCGCCGATCACCTTGGCCTTTACGTCTTCGGCGTCCACGCGCACTGAATCATTGGCCTTGTCGCCAACATCGGCGTTCAATTGACCGCGCGCCTTGATGAAGGTGCCGATGCCGCCGAACCACAACAGGTCGCATGGCGCCTTCAGAAGCGCGGTTAGAAGTTCGGACGGCGTGACTTCGTCCTGCGTCAGGCCCGCGACGGCTTTCATTTCCGGCGTAAGCGTCACCGACTTCGCCGCCCGGCTGATCACGCCTCCGCCGGCGGAAATCTTGGTCTTGTCGTAATCCTGCCAGCTCGACCGCGGCAAGGCGAACAGGCGCGCGCGCTCTTCCCAGGACGTTTCGGCATCCGGATCGGGGTCGATGAAAATGTCGCGATGATCGAACGCGGCGACGAGCCGGATTTTCCGCGACAGCAACATGCCGTTGCCGAACACGTCGCCCGACATGTCGCCCACGCCGATGACGCTGAACGGCTCGGTCTGAATGTCCGAGCCCATTTCGCGGAAGTGGCGTTTCACCGCTTCCCAGGCGCCCTTCGCGGTGATGCCCATCGCCTTGTGGTCATAGCCCTGCGAACCGCCCGAGGCGAAGGCGTCGCCAAGCCAGAAGCCATATTCGGCGGCGACTCCATTGGCGATGTCGGAGAATGTCGCGGTGCCCTTGTCGGCGGCGACGACAAGATACGGATCTTCGCCGTCCCACACCACGACGTCTTCGGGAGGCGCCATCTTTTGACCGTCCAGATTGTCCGTAATGTCCAACAGGCCACGTAGGTATGTCTTGTAGGCGCTGACCGCCTCCGCCTGGATCGCATCGCGGCTGGCGTTGCGCGGCAATTGCTTGGGATAGAATCCGCCCTTCGAGCCGTTCGGCACGATCACGGCGTTCTTCACCTGCTGCGCCTTCACAAGGCCCAAAACCTCCGTGCGGAAATCGTCCCGCCGGTCGGACCAGCGCAAGCCGCCACGCGCCACGGGACCGAAGCGCAAGTGCACGCCCTCAACCTGGGGAGACCAGACGAAGATTTCGCGAAACGGTTTTGGCTCCGGCAGATCCGCAAGGGTGCTGCTCGCGACCTTGAAGGAAATATGCGCCTTGAACGCGCCGTCCGGCGATTTCTGATAGTAATTCGTCCGCGTAATGGCGCCAATGACAGCCGCCAGACGCCGAAGGACGCGATCGTGATCCAGGCTCGGAACCTTTTCCAAAGCCGCCAGAATGCGCTCGTAAATGGCCTCAGCGGCGCGGGTGCGCGCGCTCAAGTCGTTCGGCAGTTCCGGATCTAGGCGCGTGTGAAACAAATCCAGCAATAACCGCGCAATTTGCGGATATTCGCTCAGCGCCATTTCCTGGACCGGCTGAGTCGGGTCCATGCCGCTTTGCCCGCGGAATTTGGCAAGCGCCCGCAGCAAAGCCGCTTCACGCCAGTTCACGCCCAGCGACAGGATCAGCTTATTGAATCCGTCGTTTTCAGTGCGACCGCTCCAGGCCGCCGCGAATGCGTCTTCGAACGAGCGCTCCACCACGTCAAATGCGACGGGCGCTCCCTCTGCGCTGCGCATGCGCACGTCCTGGATCATCCCGGTGACGACGCGCCCGCCGGCGCGCACCGGGTATCCTGCTTCGGAAATGACGAAGAGGCCCAGATTCTCGAAAATCGGAATCGCGGCGGACAGCGGAATTTGATCGCCTTTCGAATAGATCTTGCAGCGCAGGCTGTCCGCAGAATCGCCTTCGACCCGGTAGGCGCGCACGCGCACAGACTCGGCGGCGTTCAGCCGCTTGAGCTCGGCGATGTCCTGCAGCGCTTCCTCAGGCAGGAACGCTTCGCGGTATGCGGCGGAAAACGCCTTGCGATAAACCTGCGCCGTCTCAGCGCCCTCGCCATTGGACGTCACCCCGCGCGCGACGTACTCAAATTCTTCTTCCCAGGACTGCGACAGGGCCGCCACCCGCTCTTCGAGCGAGGCCACGTCGGGCTCGGGATGGCCAGGATAGAAGCCGCCGATGATGAAATGGACGCGCGCCAGCGGCCCGTCGCTGAACGATGGATAATAAGCCGACACCCGCCCGCCATAGGCGCCGGCCAGGACCGCGCCGATCTTTTCGCGCAAGTCGGAATTATAGCGTTCGCGTGGGAGATACAGAAGGATGGAGGCGTAACGGTCGAAACGGTCGCGGCGCACAAAAATCCGGGTGCGCGGCATATCCTGCAGATGCAGAACGCCCAGCGCCGTATTCAACAATTCGTCTTCCGATATCTGAAACAGCTCATCGCGCGGATAAGTATCGACGATGTTCTGCAGCGCCTTGGCGCTGTGGCTTCCCGGGATCTTCCCGGCGCGCTCAAGAACGCGCGCAGCCTTCCGTCGCAACAGCGGGATGTCGCGCACAAGGCAATTATAGGATTCCGCGGTGAACAAGCCGACGAAACGCGTTTCGCCAATCACCCGTCCGTTCGGATCGTACCGTTTGACGCCGATATAATCCGCATAGACGCGGCGATGTACGCGGGACTTCAAATTCGACTTGGTGACGATCAGCGATTGAGGCTCATCCAGAAATGAGCCGATGGCGGCCGTGATAGGGGTCGGCGCCGTTCCCCGGCGCAAAATGCCGCGCTCAAGATCGCGCAAGACGCCGAGGCCCGAATGCGGCGCGACGACTGGATCGCCTTCAATCATCTTTCCATCCGCGCCGCGCGTATAAGATTGCTCGCGCGCCCCAAGAAAGGTGAAGCGCTCGGTCAGCCAGGTCAGGAAATCCACGCTCTCGGCTTGTTCCGACGCCGGCGCCGGCGTAGCGGCGTTCTGCAATTCGCGGGTCGCTTCCCGCAGACGCGCCTGCATGGCCGGAAAATCGGCTACGGCGGCGCGAACGTCGGCCAAAGTGGCCTCAATTCCGCTTAGCAACGCATTCCGGCGCGACGAATCCAGCGGATCGAGATGCACCCAGATATAGGATTCGCGCGCCTCTGCGCCGCTCTGAACGCGCCTGCCTTCATTATCGCGTCGACAGGAGACGATGGGATGAAACATCGCCAGCGCTTTCAGGCCCTGAGCGTTGATTTCGCCCATGACTGAATCCACCAGGAAAGGCATGTCCGAGCCCACGATCTCCAGCGAAAGGCGGGCGAGGCCCTTGCCCTGCGCGTCGGTCATGTCCCGCAATCCGATATGCTGCGCCTCGGCCGGACGCGTTTCGGAGGCCTGCCAGATGGCGTGCGCGCCGAAGAGGAAATCCTGCAACCCGATCCCGGAAAGCTCATCGGCGTGCGCGTCATCGAACAGCTGCGCAAGGTATTCGACGGCTTCGCGCGTCAGACGCTCCCCTCGCTGGAACGCCGGATATTTTGAATTCTCCGCGTGACGCAATAATTCGTCGCGAGAGAATGCGCGATCAACCAGCGGGCTGCCGTCCATAAGCGTTCCGTTCCCGAAAATTCAACCACCGCTATGTAGGCCGGACGCCAGATTCGCACAATGCGCGGCGTTCGCGCATCCAAGGGCTTCGTTACCGACGCCAGCTCAGTTTGTCAGGGGGTAGCGAAAGCGGCCAGCGATAGGCCAGGCGTTGAGAACATCTTCAATCTGAACGCCGGCGCCGACATTGTGCACAATGAGCGGACGCGCGGCGTCCCTGGTGCGGCGCGCCGCGACGACGCCAATGTGCGGGAGGTTGCCGGGCAAACGCCAGGAGATGAAATCGCCCGCTCGTAGACCGGAATCCTCTGCACGCAAGGCGGCGCCGCAACGGCGAAAAAACGTTTCAAGATTCAGCACCCGGCGATGGTCGATATTGCTGTCCGGGGACTTCAGACCCCAGGTTTTCGGATAGGCGCTGAAATGGGCGCGCATGTCTTCGTGGACGCTGGCCTGCAGATCGACGCCGCACACGCGCAAGGCGCGGATCACAACGTCGGCGCACACCCCGCGCTCCGCCGGCACGTCTCCCATCGGATAAGACAGGCGCACATAAGAGGGATCGTAGTACAGCGTCACGCCATATTGCGCCGCGGCCGCCTCAGCGATGCGTTGCCCCATGGTCTTTTTGTCCGCCTCGGGACCTTCCGCCCACGAACGGCTCGCTATAAAACCCGCAAAGCCCGCCGCCCCGATGGAAATGAAATCTCGCCGCTGCACGCACAATCTCCCGCACAGCAATGCTGGATTCTGCGCATGACGAAAGTGCGGCGCGATTGGAATAGATTAGGGCTTATAAGCAGGAAGGCGCCGCCGGGAGGAGACGATCCGGCGGCGCCCCGGCCACAAAGCAGGCTGGGTGGGGGACGCAAGCAGAGGCCCTTCTCCTGCGAAGCTGAAATGCCGCTCCGCCAATTTCTCGCCGTGTCCGGATGATTTCGTTTGCGGCGAATTAATGACAGCATGCTGAGTCGCACGCGTGAGGGGAAGATGGACAATTGGGCGTAAAGGGTCTTCGCCACATTTATCCACACAAGAATCGATCTTATGATCGTCAGTGACCCAAACCGCCGCGACTTTCCGAAATTCAGGCGCGGCCCCGCAATTCTGGCGCGATTGCGCGGCGCCGCGAAGCTCGCCATGGTGCGCGGCAAAGAAACCTTTGAAAGGCAAGCGGCGGCCGCATCTGGGGGGCGCGCTTCCGTCACGAGGATCCGGCATGGACGACAAGATTTTCATCGGCGGCGGCGCTGAGCCTCAATATCTGCTTTTGAAGCGCGCGAACCGCCACGGCCTGGTCGCCGGCGCCACGGGCACCGGCAAAACGGTGACGCTGCAAATTCTTGCCGAAGGTTTCGCCCGCGCGGGCGTGCCGGTCTTCGCCGCTGACGTTAAAAGCGATTTATCCGGCATTGGCGCCGCAGGCGCCTTGCAGGGCCCTTTCGCGGAGCGCGCCAAACAGATCGGCATGACCGACTTTACCGGTGAAGCCTGCCCGACCGTGTTCTGGGACCTCTACGGCGAGCGCGGCCACCCGATCCGCGCCACCGGCGAGGAAATGGGCGCGCCGCTTCTGTCCCGGCTGCTGGAGCTGTCGGAGGCCCAGGAAGGCGCCCTGGCCGTCGCCTTCAAGATGGCGAGCGAGGAAGGTCTGGCCATCCTCGACCTGAAGGACCTGCAATCCATCCTGACCGCCGCCGCAGAGCGCCGGGAGGAATTGTCGGCGAAATACGGCCTTGTCAGCGCCCAATCCATCGGGGCCATCCAGCGCAAATTACTACAGCTCGAAAACGAAGGCGCGGACAATTTCTTCGGCGAGCCGTCGCTGGATCTGTTCGACTTCATGAAGACGCGTTCCGACGGCAAGGGCTACGTCAACATCCTGTCGGCGGAAAAGCTGATCCAGTCGCCGCGGCTCTATTCGACGTTCCTGTTGTGGCTGCTGAGCGAATTGTTCGAGAAGCTGCCGGAAGTCGGCGATCCGGATAAGCCAAAGCTCGTCTTCTTCTTCGACGAAGCGCATTTGCTGTTCAGCGATGCGCCGCCCGCGCTGCTCCAGCGCATTGAGCAGGTGGTGCGGCTGATCCGTTCAAAAGGCGTGGGCGTCTATTTCGTCACGCAGAGCCCGGCGGACATTCCTCCGAACGTGCTGGCGCAATTGGGCAACCGGGTGCAGCACGCCCTGCGCGCCTACACGCCCGCCGAACGCAAGGCGATCAAGGCGGCGGCGGAATCCTTCCGCCCCAATCCCGCCTTCTCGACGGAAGCGGTGATAACGGAACTGGGCATCGGCGAGGCGCTGGTGTCGACGCTTGACGCCAAAGGCACACCGACGCCCGTCGAGCGCACCCTGGTTCGCCCACCTTATTCAAAAGTGGGGCCGATCTCAGACGCCGACCGCGCCGCCGCGATCCAGAACAGTCCCGTCGCCGGCAAATACGACAAGGCCATCGACCGCGTGTCGGCCCATGAAATGCTGCAGAAAAAAGCTGCGCAGGCCCAGAAGGCGCAGGAAGACGACAAGCCGTCGCTGCGCCGTCCGGATACCTACGGCGAAGATCGCAGACCCGCGCCGCGCGCCCCGGCGCGCAGCCGCAGGCAGGGCTACGCCGAGACGGCGATCAAGCAGGCGGAGCGGACAGTGGTGAACCGCGTCATCAGCATGGTGTTCAAGTCCGTCTTCGGCTCCAAGCGCTAAACGCTCAAGCCCACAGGGCAGGTCACGCCCGTGCCCCCGACGCCGCAATAGCCGCGCGGGTTCTTCGCCAGATATTGCTGGTGATAGTCCTCAGCGTAATAGAAGTCCGGCGCCGGAAGGATCTCCGTCGTGATCGCGCCATAACCGGCGCCTTCCAGTGCGCGCGCATAGTCCGCGCGCGAGGTTTCCGCGGCCGCGCGTTGCTCATCATTGTAAACATAAACGCCCGACCGATATTGCGTGCCGACGTCGTTGCCCTGGCGCATGCCCTGGGTCGGATCGTGGTTTTCCCAGAACACCTTCAAAAGCTGCGCATAGGACACTCTGGCCGGATCGAAATGCACCAGCACCACCTCGTTGTGGCCGGTGAGGCCTGAGCACACCTCTTCATAGGTCGGGTTCGGCGTATAGCCTCCAGCATAGCCGACCGCCGTCGAGACGACTCCCGGGACCTGCCAGAATTTACGCTCGACGCCCCAGAAGCAGCCCATGCCGAACATCGCGGTCTGCAGGCCTTCCGGAAATGGACCCTTCAGAGGCTCGCTCGTAATGAAATGGCGATTTGCGGTGGGGATCGGATTGGCCCGGCCCGGCAAAGCGGTTTCGGGCGTGGGCATCTGGGCTTTCTTGCTGCCGAACATTGGTTTCTCCTGCGTCCCCCGTAAGATAGGATGCCCCAAGCGTTTCGTCAGCCTCTGAGCGGCGCCTCAAGAAAACGTGATGTCCCGCGCAAGACCGGCAGGCGGTCGCGATGGCCCAGGCGCCTAATTCGAGGTCGGGCCCAATGGCCGCTGGTACGAGAGATCGGCGCGATCCCAGGTGGCGCGCTTGTCCACGTCAAATTTCGCGGTGAAATCCGAATTGACCAGATCCCCCGCCCATTCGATGAGCGAGGTGCGGTGCGCGATCGCCCATCCCGCAGGCCGACGCTCCAGCCGGTCGATATAACGCCCGCCGCACAGCATGATCGCGCCATCGTTCCGGCGCAGGGAGGCGAGGAAATAGGTCTCGGCGTGGGCGACGTCGCCATCCAGATCGATCGTGTGATTGCCGATATAATGCTGATGCGCGAAAAAACCGTCGGCGTGCGTTTCATTGGCGTAAGTGATGAAATCGCGCGCCTTGCCGACAAAAGAACCATGGTCGTCCGTGGCGTCAGGATGATAGGCCCGCGACATGATCTCCACGTCGTGGCGGTCTATGCCGCGTGTGTAGTGCAGAAGCGCCTCCCGGATGTCTTCCTTATCCAGAAGGCGGGCGATGCGATCTTGATTGGATGACATCCGATCTCCTTTCGCACTTCATTTCTCAAGCGTGTCGGCTGCGTGGCGCGCTTCACACGCCGGCGGTTCATCACTTGGCGAGTTACAGGAACGCACGCCGGTAGGCTGCGAACTTTCTTTCGATCTCCGACTTGTCCAGGCCGTATTCTTCCAGCGTATATTTGTGCGGCGCGCGATCCTCGCGCTTATTGGCCTCGATCCATTCGGCCATGCCCGCGACGATCTCGTCGGTCACCTTGACCCCGGCCGCCTCAAGCACGCGCGTGCCCGTTTCTATGGGGTGGGCCAGCAGCTCCGAATAAGGCACGTCGATGAAATTACGACCATTGACGCGGTCGCGCTCGGCGACGAAGCCGTTGAGCAATTCCGCCAGCCGATCCAGCCAGAACGCGCCGACTTCCTTTTTGCCGACCTCATCGGACACCATCAGATACATGCCGTGTTCCATGCTGGCCCAGGACGGCACGATCTGCACCGGATCGCGGTGAGTCATGATCAGCTTGGCTTCGGGAAACACTTCCATCACGGCGGCGATGCCCATCAGATGGCCGGGGGTTTTCAGCACCCATTTCTTGCCGCGGCGGCTGGGGTCATACCATTGCAGCAATTTCAGCACGCGCTTGAGATCGCGATAGGCCTGCCGGCGATCCTGCGTCATTTGCCAACGCGCGAAAGTCGGAATGAAAAACGTGCCCTCCAGCATGGTCGAGGAAAAGTGATGCCCCAGGATCATCAGTTCTTCATCGGGCGCATCGAGGTCCATCGGATGCATCGACAAGAGATCCGGAATCGCGTCGATCATTTCCTGCAGCAGAATCTTGCCCGCCTCGCGACGCGGCGTTGAATCGCCACGCTGTTCGCCGGGGAAAGGCGCATAGTTTTTTGTTTCGTACCATTTCGCGCCGGTCATGCCCGGGGCCGACGCCAGCATGCGGTGCAGCATGGTGCTGCCGGTGCGCGGCAGACCGGCGATCACCGCCGCGACGTGGACCTCTTCGTCGTCGATTTCGGGATGCCGCTTGACCGCGTCGATGAAACGCAAGCGATTGACCAGCGAGGTAATGATGGTCTCACGGGCGTAATGAGTCCCGTTGAGGCTGAGGCGCGCCTCCTTTTTCAGGCATTCCAAAAACATGTCGAGATTGGTGAAGAACCACTCATCGCCGAAATCCTGCAAACCTGTTCTCGAACGCGCCTCCGCGACCAGATCCGCGCGATTCAACAAGGCCTCGATCGTCATGCCTGCCATCCCTCTCCCTGCGGATGCCGGCGGACGCGCGTCTTCATCGCACGCCAGCCGCGTCATTATTGTTTATCGGCCCCTTGGCGCCGCGATCTTAAATCCAAGGCGAAAGAGCACAATCACGCGCGGCGGCGACAGGGCTCACATTTCGAGCTTTTCCGGCTCGCTAAAGGGTCCCCGGTGGGAAATTTTATTTGTTGCGGCGCGCCTTCGCCGATCATCATCGCACAAAGCCTGCGACCAAACGCGGGGCGCATCAAGAGCGCATCAAAAAGAGCGAACGGGGGGAGACCGTGCAACGCAACGGCGCCAAAACGTCCGGACGGCCAATCGTCTACAGCCTGCTTGTTGGAATTCTGGGAGCGCTGCAAGCCGCCAGCGGCCTCTGGCTCGCAACGCTCGGCGGCTCGCTCTATTATTTCCTCTCCGGAATCCTCATCGTGCTGTCCGCTTGCCTCGTGTGGCGCAAGGACGAACGCGGCCTGTGGCTCTATGGCCTGTTCATCGCCGCGACGATCGTCTGGGCGTTTCAGGATGCCGGACGGAATTTCTGGGCCGTCATTGTTCGCGTTGGCCCGCCAATCGTTCTTGGGCTCTGGTTTCTGTTCCCTGGCAATCGTCGAAAGCTGTCGTGGCCAGAAACCGGGATGCGCCGGCCCTCGCCTGCTGTCGCCGGGTTCGCCGCCACGGCGGCGATCTTCATTTCAGTAGTTGCAGCGCGTCCCGGAATCGCGGAGCCGAAGCCCGATCTCTCGCGCTTCGACGCGTCCCCCGCGACGATAAAGGGCCAAATCGAATGGCCGGCCTACGGACGCGATCTGTCCGGCGTCAAATATGCGCCGACGGACCAGATCAACGCGGGCAACGTCCAGAAGCTCGAACAAGTCTGGCAATTTCGCACCGGCGACATGGGCGGCAGCACGCCGGTCTGGTCGATGACGCCGCTGCAGATCGGCGATTCCCTGTTCCTGTGCACGCCGTCCCGGCACGTCATCGCGCTTGACGCCGACACCGGCAAACAACGTTGGCGCTTTGAGACCAAGCCGGACACGCTGATCTCGCAAAACCT
>CAYNCS010000009.1:30899-41801 GCA_964395875.1 uncultured Caulobacteraceae bacterium
TGCAGCGCGCGCATTTTTTCCACGACGTTCAGCGGCGATCTGTGGGCGCTGGACGCCAAGACCGGCAAGCCGTGCCCGGGGTTCGGCAAGGATGGCGTCACATCGCTGCTCGAAGGTCTCGGCCCGATGCCGGACACGCGGGACATGGTGAACACCACGCCAGGAATCGTCGTCGGTGATCTATTCGTCGTCGGAGGACAGGTGGTCGACGGCAAGTCGACCAACGAACCGTCCGGCGTCATTCGCGCGTTCGACGTGCATAGCGGCGCGCTGCGCTGGGCCTGGGATATGGGCGCGCCGGATCGCGAGGGAGCGCCTAAACCCGGCGAGACCTATACGCGCTCCACGCCGAATTCGTGGACTTCGTTCGCCGCCGATCCGGCGCTTGGCCTCATTTACGTGCCCACCGGCAATTCCTCTCCGGATTTTTTCGGCGGTTATCGGCGGCCGTATGACGAGGAATACAGCGTGTCGCTGGTGGCGCTCGACGTCAAAAGCGGCAAGCCGAGATGGTCTTTCCAGGCCGTCCATCACGATCTCTGGGACTTGGATCTGCCGGCGCAGCCGGTTCTGATCGACTGGCCCTCGCCGGCCGGCGGCACGGTTCCCGCCGTCGTCGTTATGACGAAAACGGGCGACATTTTCGTGCTCGATCGACGATCGGGCGCGGCGCTGGTCCCCATCCGCGAGGTTCCCGTTCCACAGACAGGCGGCGTTCCCGAGGATCGCGTGGCGCCGACGCAACCCGCCTCGGACCTGAATTACACGCCGCCGCCCATCAAGGAATCGGATATGTGGGGCGTCACGCCCTTCGATCAGATCCTGTGCCGGATCACCTACCGCCAGTCGCGCTATGAAGGCGCATTCACGCCGCCCGGCCTCGATCAGGCGATAGGTTTTCCAGCGACCAGCGGCACGTTCAGCTGGAGCGGCGCATCATATGATCCCGTGCACCAGGTTCTCGTCTCGAACGCCAACAACGTGCCCTGGATCACACGCCTCATTCCCCGCGCGGGGCGCGACGCCAAAGGCAAGAAGCAGGTGATGGAGGATTATGGAGTACTGGCGCAAACCGGCACGCCGTATCTTTACACGTCGCGCGCTTTCCTGAGTGTGCTCGGCATGCCATGCATGCAGCCGCCCTGGGGCGAATTGATTGCATTCGATCTGACGACCAACAAACAGATCTGGCGCAAACCGTTCGGCACGATCAGCGACAACGGCCCGTTCAAAACGCAGTCGCATCTGCCGATCACCATGGGCGTGCCGAACGCAGGCGGCAGCATCATCACGGCCGGAGGACTGGTGTTTATCGGCGCCACGCCCGACCGCTATCTGCGCGCATTCGACCTGAAAACAGGCCGCGAGCTCTGGCGCAGCAAGAAGCTCCCGGCGGGCGCCAATGCGACGCCGATCAGCTACGTCTCCGCCAGCGGCCGGCAATACATCGTCATCGCCGCCGGCGGGCACGGCTATCTGGGGACCAAACCCGGCGACTATCTGCTGGCCTTCGCGCTCAAGAAATAAGCGGAGCGCGGGCCAGGAACGGCAGACGCTCCGGGCTGCGCACCACCGCTCATGGCTCATTATGCGAGCCTCTGGACTGGACAGGATATCTGGCCTGCGCGATGCTGCGGCCAAAGCTGGCGGCATAGTCAGCGGCAAGACGAACGCTTGCGGTTGACTTCAACCCCGCCTTGATTGCGGCCGCAATGCGGGGGAGGAAAAAATGCCCTTGTCCGATCGTTCGCAAGTTCATGCGTTGCTTGAGAATTTGCGGTTTCACCTCAAAGCACGCGGTTTGCGCCAACAGGACGTCGCCGACCGCCTCGGCGTCGGGCTCGCCACGGTGAAGCGCTGGCTGTCGGGCGAGTCTTTGAATTTCCGGCGCCTGGAAGAATTGTGCGAGCTGGCGAACGTCGAACTGTACGATCTCATCTCCACCACTGAAAACAGCAACTCCCGCAAACAGACCAAGCTGACTCCGACTCAGGAGCGTGCGCTCGGCTCTGATCAGGTCCTGTTCTTCCTGTTTTTCGCGCTGCTCCACGATTGCCCCGTCGAGGATTGCATGCGCGATCTCTCGCTGACGCGTGAGGAAATGACCGAGGCGCTTGGCAAATTGGAGCGTCTGGGACTCCTCGACATCCGCTCGCCCAATCGCGTCCGCATGCTCACAATCCGGGACGTGACGTGGCGCGAAAACGGGCCCATGGCGATCCACTTCAAGGCGCGCAAAAGCTTCGTCGTGGAGCCCGCTTCATCGGACATGATCTCCACCGCAGCGTTCGTCCCATTGTCTTCCGAAAGCCTGGAGAAGATCCGCGCTCTGATGGAGGAAAATCGCCGCGAAGTGCAGCGGATCGGTTATTCGCGGCAAACGGCGGGACAGGACAGGACCTGGTACGGCGTGCTTTTCTTCGCGCGCCCCCTGGACATGCACGGCATTCGCAAGCGAAGCGAGAAGCGGCCATAGCAGCAGACGCGGCTTCGCCCAGCCGCTCCCGCCTCCACTGGACCTACACGATGGACGGCGCCGCCGGATTGCGCGCCCCGAAAATGTTGCGCTGGACCCATTGCGGATACGGCACGCGCGGCGGATAGGCCGCGTCGAGTCGTACCATCTCTTCGTCGGACAATTTCCAGCTCGCGGCGCCCAGATTGTCGAGCAGCTGCTTTTCGGTCCGTGCGCCAAAAAAGGCGGATGTGACGCCCGGCTTGCGCAACAGATAGTTCAGCGCGACCTGCGCGGGGCTGGCGTTGCGCGTTTCAGCGATCTCGAAAACCAGATCCATCACCGTATCCAGCTCTTCGCGCTTGATGCCGCCGGCAGGCGCGCCGGTGAAGATGCCGCGCGAGCCTTCGGGGTCTGGTTTGCCGCGGCGGAATTTGCCGGAAAGCAGTCCGAACGCCAGCGGCCCCCAGATCAGGAGGCCGATATTTTCTTCGAGGCACACCGGAACGATCTCATTCTCCGGATCGCGGCCGATCAGCGAATAATAGATCTGGTTGGAGATGATGCGGCTGCCCGCAGATCGGTCGGCGAGCGCGATCGCCTTCATCATCTGCCATCCGGCGTAATTCGATACGCCCACATAGCGAACCTTGCCGGAGCGCACGAGGTGATCTAGCGCGCTCACCGTCTCTTCAAGAGGCGTCAGCGCATCATAGCAATGGATTTGATACAGATCGATATAGTCGGTCTTCATCCGCTTCAGGCTGCCTTCGCAGGCGCTGATTATGTGCTGGCGCGAGGAGCCGATGCTGTTCACGCCGCCCTGAACCCCGTTCCAGGCCTTGGTCGCGATGATGGCTTCATGCCGGTGTTTGCCCAGCGCCTTGGCCAGCATCTCTTCCGAACGGCCTTCCGAATAGCCTTCCGCCGTGTCGAACAGATTGACCCCGGCCTCGAGGCAAACCGCGATCAGGCGATCGGCCTCCGCCTGTTCGGTCCGGCCGTACGCTTCCAGCACGCCAGAAGCGCCGAACGTCATTGCGCCAAAACCCAGCGTCGATACTTGAAGGCCGCTGCCGCCTAGTCTGCGATAGTCCATGTCGTCTCCCAACCTCTGGGCAATTCGAGGGGTGTCCGCTGCGCGCTAGAAGTCCTTGCCGACCGCATTCTTGAATTCTTCGAGGGCGCGCAGGTGCTTCTCCACCGTCGAGGACGCGCGTTTCGCGCGGCCTTCGGCGTTTTGATCCGGCGCCAAATTCGCCCAGGGCGCGCTGACGGTGAAGGTCGCGGCGCCGAACTTCTTCCACCATTGCGCGCGTTGGACGCAGCCTTCCAGCGTGACCGGCATGCGTTCGCGATTTTCCGGGAGTTCGAAGCGCGTGTCTTCAAAATAGATCGCGCCTTCGACGCCGATGGTCTTGGGATCGCGGCCAGCTTCCTTCGCGGTCTGCGCGATGAAGGCCCAATCCTCCTCCAGCTTGGCCGGATCGAAATACGGATAATACGGGAACCAGCCGTCGCCCATCTGCGCAATGCGCCGCAACACGGGTTTGGACGTGCCGCCCAGCCACAAAGGCACCGGCTTGCTGGGCAGCGGATTGATGCCCACGGCGTTCAGCGTGTGGAACTCACCGTGATACGTCACGACTTCCTTCGTCCAGAGCAGACGCATAACCTCGATCTGCTCTTTCATGATCTTGCCGCGATTGGCGTAGTCGACGCCCATGCCTTCGTACTCGACGTCGTTCCATCCCGCCGAGATCACGAAGCGAATGCGCCCGCCTGTCAGGATGTCCACTTGCGCGGCCTGTTTGGCCAGCAAAGCGGACTGCCGCTGCGGGCTCACCAGAATGCCGGTGCATAGCTCGAGTTTTTTGGTCAGCGCCGCCATATAACCGAACATCACCAGCGGCTCGTGCCACGGCGTTTCGATGCCGTAGAGCGGCGGCTTTCCCTGATACGGCGCCCAATCGGGCCGGACGCTAACGTCGGCGCCCAGCACGTGGTCGCCCATGGTCACGTAATCGTAACCCAGATGCTCGACGCCCTGCAGAAACTCCCCGAACGCGCCAAGATCTTTTCCGATCAGGTGTTCCGGCAGATTCGTTCCCAGTCTGACCCTCGCCATCGACTCCTCCCTCGCGCTCGCGTTCTGATTTGTCTCCCCCAGCCTAGATGCGCACCCCGTCGCTTTCGAGGGAGGATATCGATTGCAGCTCAAACGATGAGCCAATTGGCTTGAGTTTTTGAGCCCTTATAAACTACCGCTGTTGAAGCTCCGACGCATGTATTCCGCCAACCTCCTGGGCGGCTCGGAGACTTTCGGCAAAAAAGCAACGCCGGAAAACACGCATCCGCATATCGGCGCTCACCTGGCCAGCTCGATGACCCTCCCATTTCCACGCGCCGTCACAGGAAATCCGGTCCACAATGCAAACGCCATTCATCTTGCTCAATGGTATCGTCAGATGATCTCAATTGGATCTCTTTATGATATCGGTAGCGCAATTTTGCTTGGACAGCGTTTCGGAACCGCTATTTTCTATATGCTATAAAAACCGGTCGTGTGCGAAATGCCGGCCGAGCAATAGGGAGTAACCATGTCCAACATTCTGATCCGCGGCGGCACCGTCGTCGACGGCACCGGCGCGAAGCCATTCAAGGCGGACGTCCGCGTAAGCGGCGGCAAGATTGCGGAAATCGCGCCGAACCTCACCGCGAATGCGGGCGAAGAAGTGTTCGACGCCGCCGGCTGCTATGTCGCGCCGGGCTTCATCGAAGCGCACACGCACTACGATTCCACAATGTGGTGGCAGCCGGATCTCGACCCACTGCCGGGCTATGGCGCGACCACCGTCATCATGGGCGCTTGCGGGTTCTCCGCCGCACCGCTGTCGACGGACAAGGCCGCACAGATGGAGATGATCAAGATCTTCTCATTCTTCGAGGACATCCCGCTGGAGCCCTTCCTGAAGCACCTGCCTTTCGACTGGCAGAAGTGGTCCGAATACAAGAAGTCGATGACGACCCGCGTTAAGCTGCCCCTGAATTTTGCGAACTATGTTGGCCACATCGCGATCCGCATCGCCGTGCTCGGACCAGACGCCTGGAACCGCGCCGCCACTGCAGACGAACGCAAGAAGATGGCGGAGCTTCTCGAAGACGCCCTCGCGGCCGGCGCGCTCGGCTTGTCGACGAACCTGCTCGACCATGACGGCGAAAACCGCCCCATTCCAACTCTTATGGCTGACGACGCGGAATTTTCGGCGTTGTTCGACGTGCTGCAGCGTTATCCCAGCGCTACGTTCCAGTGCATCATCGACGTCGCCCTGATGCGCGACAACGGCGACAAGCAGATGGAGCGGATTGCCGCACTTTTGAAAGGCCGCGGCATCCGCGTCCAGTTCACGGGCGCAGCGCCGACCTCCGCCTATCAGAATTACCGAATCGACCAGATGAAGCAAATGGTCGATCAGATGCGCAAGGACGGCCTCGACGTGTGGCCCGGCTATGCGCACACGCCGCTGAGCGCGCAGGTCAGCATCTATCGTTCGTTGCTGTTCGCCCAATCCAACGATTATGTGTGGCATGAAGCCGTGCTGGCCGAAGGCGACGAAGCGAAGGCCAAGATTTTGCGTGACCCCGAATGGCGCGCCCGCGCCCGCGAAAGCTGGGACACAAAAATCTATCCGCATTCGCCGATGGCGCAGCCGCATCTGCTGCTGCTCACCAAACTCGGCTCCGAAAACGGAACCGGGGGTCCGTTCGACATCACGCTGAAGGAATATGCCGAGAAGCTGGGTGTGCATACGTCCGACGCGGCAGCCGAATGGCTTCTGGCCAACGGCGTAAACTCGGCGATCCGCATGGCGCCGATGCCGATGAACGACGAGGCGGTGGCGGTGCAGATCCGCGATCCGCTCTCGGTCGGCAATGTCAACGATTGCGGCGCGCACCTGCAAATGTTGTGCGGCAGCGGCGAAAATGTGATCTACCTCACCAAGTTCGTGCGGGACAAAAAGCTCGTCTCGCTTGAAGAGGCGATCCACACCATGACCGGCAAGGTCGCGGCGCACTTCAATCTTTCCGAGATCGGCGAGGTGAAGCCCGGCAAGCGCGCGGATTTGGTCGTGTTCAATCTCGACGAAATCCAGCAGCGCGACATGGAAAAGCGCTACGACGTCGATGACGGTCGCGGCGGCGTGATGTGGCGCTATACCCGTCAGGCGGCGCCCATGCGTCTGACAATGGTCAACGGCACGCCGATCTTCCAGAACGGCGCCTATAATGGCGCCAAGCCGGGCGAATACATGGCGCCTTCGGCGCCTCTGGCGGCGGAGTAAAAAAAGAAGGCGGGTAAGGGGAAAGCCCTTACCCGCCTTTTTCTTTTGGTCAGCGGCCGACGACAATGCCGCACCTTGAGGAGGCGAGGATGACGCGCGGATTCGTTCTAGACCCCACCGCCAAACGCGCGGACGACATCACAAGCCCAGGTCCCGATGCAGGCCCCTTGGCGGGCAAGCGCATCGGCTTTCGCGTGGACCGCATGTGGCGCTCCTGGGATTGGCTGAGTGAACTCTGGGCCGAGAAATTCCGCGCCGCCGGCGCCGAGGTGAGCTTCTGGCGCTCCGCTGGCCGCTCGGGAGATGAGGGCGAGCGCTGCGAACGCGAGTACAAGGCTTTCCTCGACTCGATCGACATCGCAATCGTCGGCCTCGCCAATTGCGGCTCCTGCACCGGCTGGACGGTGCGCGACGCCATCACTGCCGCCAATCACGGTCTACCGACCACGGCGGTCGCCACCAAGAATTTTGAAGTATTCGCCCACGACATCGCGGGCCGCGGAGGCCGCTCCGGGCTACGCGTCCATGTCTTGCCCTACCCGTTGAACGAGAACTTCAAGGACGACGTGCTGCCGGTCGGCGAAGAATATTTTCCCGGGCTGCTGCAGGTGATGGGCGCCGCTCTGGTGAGCAAGGGCAAAGCCGCATGAAGATCGAGCTGATCCGTCCGGCAGCTCATCGCACTGTGACCGAAGCAAAGCCGCTGATTAGCCGCGATTGCGGGCCGGAAGGCTGCGAAGTGGATTGGCTGGCCAGCAAACGCCACGAAGCCGATCTCGGCATCGAGGAATTCAATCGCTTCGCGCTGGAGCGCGGTTGGGGCGACGGCCTACCTCTCGTGCCGCCGACGGATGCGCGGGTCCGGGCCTTCCTGGCGCAGAACGACCGATACCCGGATGAAGTCGTCGGCATGCTGCCCGGCAATATCGAATGCACGGTCGAGAAGCTGGTCATCAATGCGGTGATGGCGGGCGCGCCGCCGGAATCCCTGGAGCTGTTGATCGCCATGATCGGCGCCGTCGCCGATCCAGATTTCGAGCTTTACGGCGTGAACGCCACCACTGCGCCGGTCTATCCGGTTTTCGTGGTGAACGGGCCCATCCGGCACGCACTCGACATCCCCTTCAGCTACGGCTGCCTCGGCGGTGTGCCGGGCGCCGCCGTCGCCATTGGGCGCGCCATTCGTCTGGTCATGCGCAATGTCGCCGGCCAGGTCGCGGGCGTCAGCTCACAGACCACGTTCGGCTCCCCAGGCCGACTCGCTGGAATCGTCGCCGGCGAGTGGGAAGAAAAATCGCCCTGGGCCCCGCTCGCCGAACGCCGCGCGGGTCTGAAGGGCGACGCCGTGACCTCCTTCGGCGCGATGGGCACGATGAACGTCATCGACACCACATCCATCCTCGCCGCCGATTTCCTGGAGATGATCGGCAAATCTTACGCCTATATCGGCTGCAACAACTTCTCCGGCGCCGTTCCCTTCGGCGAGGCCTTGATCGCCATCAATCCGATATGCGCCGAGATCGTTGGGCGCGAATTTCCCAGGATTGAAGACGTACAAGAAGTTCTGTGGAAGCACGCGAGCGTCGATGCGAAACACCTGACCAAAGAGCACCGGGAACAAATCGAAGGGCAAGGCCGCATCCGCGCGGACGGCCGCCTTTACGCGACGCCCGAACCTAAAGACGTTTTGGTGTTCGTCGCCGGCGGCCTCGGCGGTCTGCACGCGACGTGCCTGCACACGTTCGGCACGTCGCTGGCGCAAACCAAACCCGTTGCATGCGCGCGGGCGGCATAAACACCTTCAAAAGCCGTCACCCGGCGCTGATGTCGACCGTGTCGTTTCCGGACCACCGGAGATCGAGCGTGCGGCGGCTGAAGCGCCACGTTCCGTTCTCCTTACGGAACTCGTTCGCGTAGATGATGTACATAATGTAGTCCGACGCCTTGGTCTCTGACTCCTTCGTCAGATGGTGCGCGACGCAATAAGTCTCACCGCGCGCCGTGTCCCCGTCGATCCAGATCTGGTTGTTGTGCACCAAGTGCATGGTGCGCAGATACATGCTCTTCAACGTGGCCGGCACCACCTTCACAATCTGATCGCGCCCGATCATGGCGTGCGGCGGAGAGTGGATTTCGCCATCCTCCGTGAAGATCGCGGCGAATTCCTTTTCGTCGTGCGTGTCACAGGCGCGCGCGTAGCGCAGCGCCAGCTCGTTCAACTCCCGCCGGTCGTCTTCCAGGGACATTCGTTCCTCCCAAATCCTACTCGTTACGCGATATCTCCGACCGCCGCCCAGAGGCGATAAGAACACCTGCACTCAAGACGGCGGCTCCCATTTCCTCGTCGATGTAGCCCACGCCTACCAGCAAAGCCAGCCGTTGTCCGCTCGCAAGCTTCGCCGGAATTCGGCGCAATCAGGGAGGCTGATCCGCGATGACGCGATCCGCGCCGCGCCGGCTGACGGCGGGGGCGGGGGCGGCGCCAACGCGCCGTCAAAGCCTGCCCAGCCCATCGCCAGGCGCACAACGCCGATTTCTTTGATCTCCCTATCGGCGACGCGCTACGGGGCTCGCCTTCGCGCGCGACGCCGGCTCGGCCCGCTGCTCCGGCCAATCCGCAACAGCGCGCACCAGACGGGCGGCAGGCTTGGCCGAGAGTGCGCGCTCGAACAGCTCCATCATGGCATGCGAAAGCTGGCCGCTGGTCCAGTCGCCCTCATGCGAGAACCATTTGGGCACCCAATGGACCGCGCCGAGCAATGTGAAGGTAACCAGTTTGGGATCGCACGGCACGATGCTGCCGTCCTTGATCCCTTCCTTCACGAGGTTGCGGATGATGGTGTCGTATTTGTCCCGCTGCTTCTGGTGCGCAATGCGATCCTCCGGCAGCATCGAGCTTTCTTCGGAGACGATGACGCAGCAGCTCATCTCGTCGATCAGCTTTTCCAGATAAAGCTGCAGCGCCAGCATCAGCTTTTCCCGCCCGTTCGATCCGCGCGCCTTGGCTTCCTCCTGCATCTCGTACGCAAACTTCATCACGCGGTCCATGCAGGCGCTGAGCTATTTATGCTTGTTCGGAAAGTAATAATAGAGCGCTGTCTTGGTCACGCCGAGACCGATGGCGATCTCTTCCAGAGAGGTCGCGTGAAAGCCGCGCTTGTTAATCAGCGCCGCCGCTTCGCGCAGCAGCACTTCACGCTTGCGTTCGCGCTGATCCTCGCGCGCCGGAACGGCGTCTTTCCAGGCCAAAGCGTATCCAACCCTACTTTTCCAGCGCCCAAATACCTGCCGCTGCCGCGACCGGCAAGCCGCGCATAAACACGCAGCCCACCGGCCGGGCGATCCCCCCCTTGTGCGCCGCGCCTGCCCCCAAGCTCAGCCGAAAAGGCCTCTTGCGGAGCGGCCCCGCGTCTTTTATGACCCCAGAGTACAAGATTTGAACGACGGGTCAAATTAATGGTGGGCCTAACCAGCGCAATTGACGTCAAGGCGCCGGAGTTTGTGCAAAACGCCTCTGTGTACGAAGACGTTTTGGCGATTTACCGGCATCGCCTGCAATGGTCGGCGGCAGGCGGCGGCGAGCGCATGGTCGAGCGCCACCGGACGCGCGGGAAGATTCCGGCGCGCGAACGCATCGACCTCCTGGTCGATCCCCTCTCCCCGTTTCTGGAATTTTCCTCGCTCGCCTGTTACGGCCTCTACGACAACAAGGTGCCGGCGGCGGGCCTCGTCACCGGCATCGGCTCGGTGCACGGCACGGTTTGCGTCATCATCGCCAATGACGCCACGACCAAAGGCGGCTCCTTCTTTCGCGAGACGATCAAGAAGCATATCCGGGCGCAGGACATCGCCTTCGAGAACCGCCTGCCCGTGATTTATCTCGTGGATTGCGGCGGCGCCAATCTCAATCAGAGCGATGAGGTGTTTCCCGATCAGGACCATTTCGGCGGCGCCTTCTACCGCCAATGCCGCATGTCGGCGGCAGGCATCCCGCAGATCGCCGCCGTATTCGGCGAATGCACGGCGGGCGGGGCTTATATTCCGGCGCTCTCCGATCAGGTGATCATGACGCGCGGCAATAGCAGCGTGCATCTGGGCGGGCCG
>CAYNCS010000010.1:0-7344 GCA_964395875.1 uncultured Caulobacteraceae bacterium
CGACGACCGACGACATCGTCGTCACCACGAAACTCGACGGTCTGCCGCAGCGCATGGTGCGCACGCCAATCCTCGACAAGGTGGAGAAGTCCGGCCCGATCGGTATGTGGTTGCGGGCGTTTGAAGCAGGCCTCGCCATGAAGAAGTCGACTGGCGCTACGTGGGCTGACTTGATCAAGATGGCGCGCGGCATGACCAGCCACGGCGGTTTGTCGTTCTCGGAATCAATGATGGCGGCGACCACGCCGTATTTGATCCAAAAGGCCATGGTCGACGGAAAGCCCGACGAAGGCGTCATGGCGACGGGCGTCGTCGGCGGCCGCATTACTGAACTGCCGACGTGCAAGGATCTGGTGGAAGGCATTGCAGCGCAGGCGCGCGAACGCATCGCCGCGCTTACCGGCAATTCGACAGCCGCCAGCAGCGCCGCTTAAGGGGAGAGACCATGCCAATCGAAGTCGAAAAACGCGGCCGCGTCACCGAGATCGTTTTCAACCATCCGCCGGTCAATGCGTTCGGCACCGACATCTGGCGCGTCCTGCCGGGCATGATCCGGGACGCCGGCAAGGATACGGACACGCATTGCGTGCTGATCCGCGCCGAGGGACGCGGCTTCCAGGGCGGCGTCGACATCAAGGAAATGCAAGCCCATCCGGAGCGCATCGTCGATCTGAACAAGGGCAATTACCTGACCTTCCAGGCGATCCGCGATTGTCCGGTGCCGGTTGTTTGTGCGCTGAACGGTTTCGTGATCGGCGGCGGCGTGAACATTTCCGGCGCCGCGGACGTGCTGATCGCTTCGGATGACGCGTATTTCTCTTTGCCGGAAATCGATCGCGGCGCCATGGGCGGCGCTTCGGCCATGATGCGCATCCTGCCGCTTCTGAAGGTGCGCGCCGCCTTCTTCACCGGCGGCAAGGTCACCGCGCAGGAAGCCTATCGTCTGGGCGGCGTCGAAAAGGTCGTGCCGAAGGATCAATTGCTCGAAGAAGCGCGGGCTTTCTGCGACATCATCGCGTCCAAGAGCCGCGCCGCGCTGGTGATTGCGAAGGAAGCGCTCACGGGCCTTGAAGAACGCGATATGCTGAAGGGCTATCGCTGGGAGCAAGGCTTCACGCTTGAAATGTACATGCACGAGGATTCCCAAAAGTCCCGCGACGCGTTCGTCGAGAACAAGGGCGCAGCAAAGTTTTAAAAGATGGAACTGAACTACACCCCGGAACACAAAGCTTTCCGCGCTGAAGTGCGTGCATGGCTTGAGGCGAACGTTCCGAAGGAACGTCTGCCGGACTTTGAAATGAGCCGTGAAGGCTTCGAGGCGCACCGCGCCTGGGAAGCCAAGATGAAGGAAGGCGATTGGGGCATGGTGACATGGCCCAAGGAATATGGCGGCCGCGGCGTCGACCTTATTCAATGGCTGATCTTCGAGGAAGAATATTACCGCATCGGCGCGCCGGGGCGGGTGAACCAGAACGGCATCTTCCTGCTTGGCCCGACCGTCATGGAATTCGGCACGCCGGAACAGAAAGCGCGCATTCTGCCGGCGATGGCGTCTGGTGAGACGATCTGGGCGCAGGCCTGGTCCGAACCGCAGGCGGGCAGCGACCTTGCCGCCGTTCGCGCCACCGCCGAACGCGACGGCGACGATTACATCCTCAACGGTCACAAGATCTGGTCGTCGCGCGCCGCGCTGGCGGATTGGGCGTTCGGCCTGTTCCGCGCGCCAGGCAGCGAGCGTCACAAGGGCATGAGCCTGATCCTGTTCCCGCTGGATGCGCCGGGCGTGCGGGTCGATCCGATCCGCCGCATCGACGGCAAACCCGCTTTCGCGGAAATCATCCTGGAGAACGTGCGTGCGCCCGTGACGAACCGCTTGGGCGACGAAGGCCAGGGCTGGCACATCTGCATGGCGACGGCCGGTTTCGAGCGCGGCCTGATGCTGCGCAGCCCCGCGCGCTATCAGGTCTCCGCTGAAAAGCTGGTCAAGCTCTACGAGAAGAACAAGGCGACGGCTCCAGCCTCCGCGCGCGACGCTGTGTTGCGCGCCTACATGGACGCCGAAGCCTATGCGCTGTCGATCTATCGCACCGCCAGCCGCCTGATCGCGGGCGGTTCGATCGGCGCCGAAGCCAGCACCAACAAGATCTTCTGGTCGGAAATGGACATCGCTTTGCATCGCGCGGCGCTGTCGCTGTTGGGCGCGAAGGCGGAATTGATGCCGCATGCGCCGGACGCGGCCGATGTCGGCGATTGGCTGGACGGTTATCTGTTTGCGCTGGCCGGGCCGATCTATGCCGGCACCAACGAAATTCAGAGCAACATCATCGCTGAGCGCATGCTCGGCATGCCGAGAGCGTAACGGCCATGGACTTCAACTTCTCTGAAGAACAAACCATGATGAGCGGCGTGCTCCGGGAATTCCTCACCGAGGAATGCACGATGGCGCAGCTGCGCAAGCAGATCGACGCCAATGTGCCGCGTGATGAAACGCGCTGGAGCAAGCTCGCCGAAATGGGCCTGTTCACGGTGCTTCTGCCGGAAGATTCCGGCGGCCTTGGTCTGGCCGAGCAGGATTTCGTATTGCTGGCCGAGGCGGCCGGCTATGCAAATCTGCCGGAGCCCCTGATCGAGCATGCGGGCGTCGCGGCGCCGCTTCTGGCGGCTCTGGCGCCGGACCACGAACTGGTGGCGAAGGCTGCGGCTGGAGAGGTCACGCTGATTGCGGGCGATCCTGCGGCTTCCTATCTCCCTAACGTGGACTGCGCCGATGCGCTGCTGCTGTGGGACGGAAAGCACGTCCACCTGGTCCGCGCGTCCGCCGTGCAGGCGGTGCGTCAGGAAAGCGTCGATCCGCTGCGGCGTCTGTTCAAAGTGACCTGGACGCCGACGGATGAAACGCGTCTCTTGGGCGAGTGCGCCAGGGCTTGGGCGCAGGCCGTCAATCGCGGCACGCTGTTCGCGGCGGCGCATTGCGCCGGCGCGGCGCAGCGCTGCGTCGACATGGGCGTCGAATACACCAAGGAGCGCACCCAATTCGGCAAGCCGATCGGCTCCTATCAGGCCGTGAAGCATTTGCTGGCGCGGGCGCAGGTGAAGATCGAATTCGCCAAGCCGGTGGTCTATGCGGCGGCGACTTATTCCGAACCCGGCACATTCGCGGACGCCCGCATTTCTCACGCCAAGATCGCGGCGACGGAAGCGGCGGACTCCGCGGCGCGTGCGGCGATCCAGGTCCAGGGCGCTATGGGTTATTCCTGGGAAGTCGACGTACACTTCTTCCTGAAGCGGGTCATGAGCCTTACTTATGCTTGGGGTGGTCCTGAGTTCCACCTGGAGCGCATCAATAAGCGCGTGACTGAGCTGCCGCTCGGCCCCGACCAAACTTTTGGAGCAGCATAATGGCTGAAGCTTACATCATCGACGCCGTTCGTTCGCCGGTCGGCCGCAAGAAGGGCAGCCTCGCCACGATGCACCCGGCCGATCTGGCTGCGCACCCGATCAAGGCGCTAATGCAGCGCACGGGCGTCGATCCGATCCTGGTGGACGATGTGGTGTGGGGCTGCTGCGACACGATCGGGCCGCAATCGGGCGACATTGGCCGTTCGGCTTGGCTCGTGGCGGGGTTGCCGGAAGAGATCACCGGCGTGACGATCGACCGTCAGTGCGGCAGCTCGCAGCAAGCGGTGCATTTCGCCGCTCAGGGCGTCATGAGCGGCACGCAGGATTTCGTGGTCGCCGGCGGTAGCCAGTCGATGAACCTCATTCCGATCAGCTCGGCGATGGAAGTCGGCAAGCAATTCGGTTTCGACAGCCCGTTCATCGGTTCGGTCGGTTGGAATGCGCGCTACGGCACGGAAGAGATCAATCAGATCAAATCAGCCGAGATGATCGCGGCGAAGTGGCAGATCAGCCGCAAGGAAATGGAAGTTTTCAGCCTTGCTTCGCATAAACGCGCCCAGGCGGCGATCGATGCGGGCTGGTTCAAGAATGAAATCGCGCCGATCGGCGATTTCGCCGCGGACGAAACGGTGCGGCCGAATTCGACGCTGGAAGGCTTGGCCGATCTGAAGCCGGTTCAAGAGGGCGGCCTCATCACGGCCGGCGTCGCCAGTCAAAACTGCGACGCCGCGGCGGCGATCCTCGTGGCGTCCGAACGCGCGGTGAAGGAACACAATCTGAAACCGCGGGCCCGTATCCATCATATTTCCACGCGCGGCGCCAATCCGATCTGGATGCTGACTGCGCCGATCCCGGCGACGCAATACGCCTTGAAGAAGGCGGGTATGCGCGTCGAGGACATCGATTTGTTCGAATGCAACGAGGCGTTCGCGTCCGTGCCGATGGCCTGGATGAAGGACCTCAATATCCCGCACGAGAAGGTGAACGTTCAGGGCGGCGGGATCGCACTGGGCCACCCGATCGGCGCCACCGGCGCACGCCTTATGACGACCTTGCTGAACGCTCTGGAGCGCACGGGCGGCCGTTACGGTCTGCAGACGATGTGCGAAGGCGGCGGCCAGGCCAACGTCACGATCATCGAGCGCCTGTAAGAGATGCCGGCCTACCGCTACAAAGGGCTGACGCCCGTCGTCGATCCAGCGAGCTTCGTGCACCCGACTGCGTCGCTGATCGGCGACGTGATTGTTGGGCCGGGCTGCTATATCGGCGCGGGCGCTTCTCTGCGTGGCGATTTCGGGCGCATAACGGTGGTCGGCGACAGTTCGCTGCAGGATAATGTGACGGTGCATTCCTCGCCGGCGGCGGAGGTGGTCGTTGGGCGCGGTTCGACGATCGCGCACGGCGCGATCCTGCACGGATGCATCCTTGGCGAGAACACGTTGATCGGTATGAACGCCGTGGTGCTCGACAATGCCGAGATCGGTCCGGAGTGCTTGGTCGCGGCGCTGTCGCTGGTGAAAGCGGACTCTCAAATTCCAGAGCGCAGCCTCGTCGTCGGCAATCCGGCGAAGGTTGTGAAGACGTTCGAGGAGCGCCAGGTCACCTGGCGTAATAACGGCCTGGGCGAGTATCAGGAGCTCGCGCGACAAAGCCTTGTCGATTTCACCGAATGCGCGGCGCTGACAGCGCCGGAGCCGAACCGGCCGCGCATCGAATCCAACGCTATCGCGGTGCGCCTGAAAGGCCCCGCAGCGGAAGCGCGCGAGCGGCGCATGGCTGCCGAACTCAATACAAAAGACGGGGAAGTATGATGTCGAAAGTTTGCGAAGGTCGTGTTGTGATCGTCACCGGCGCGGGCGCCGGTCTCGGCCGCGCCTATGCGCTGGGTCTGGCGCGCGAAGGCGCCAAGGTTGTGGTGAACGATCTGGGCGTCGGCCGTCAGGGCGAAGACGGCGCCAACAAGGGCGCGGCGCAGCTTGTCGTCGACGAAATCAAGGCCATGGGCGGCGAAGCGATCGCCAACACCGCCGACATCACCGATTTCGACGCCACGCGCGAGCTGGTGAAGGCCGCCGTCGATGCTTTTGGCGATCTGCATGCCGTCGTGAACAATGCCGGCTTTGTGCGCGACCGGATGTTCGTCTCTTGCACGCCGGAAGAATGGGACGCCGTGACGCGCGTTCACCTGCGCGGTCACTTCTGCACCAGCCGCCACGCCGTGGATTATTGGCGGGCGCAGCAAAAGGCCGGCAAGAAGGTCGATGCGCGCATCATCAACACCTCATCCGGCGCCGGTCTGCAAGGCTCGGTCGGGCAGAGCGCCTATTCCGCTGCGAAGGCCGGCATTGCTGCCCTGACGCTCGTGCAGTCGGCTGAACTTGGCCGTTACGGCATCACCGCCAATGCGCTGGCGCCGAACGCCCGTACGCGCATGACCGAAGTCGCATTCGGCGACACCATGAACAAGAAGGATGGCGATTTCGACGTTTATTCGCCGGACAACACAGCGCCGCTGGTTGCGTGGCTGTGCAGCGCGGACAGCGCCGATGTGACGGGCCAGGTGTTCGAGCTGATCGGCGGCAAGATCTTCTTGTCGCAAGGCTGGACGGACAGCCCCGCCGAAGACAAGCATGCCCGTTGGGAAGCCTCCGAGCTTGGGCCCGTGGTGCGCCGCCTGGTGGCGAAGCGCGAGCCCGCGAAGCCCGTTTACGGCACGCAATAAGCGAGAGCGCCGCCGATGAATTTCTCGCTCACCGACGACCAACGCATGATTCAGGACAGCGCGCGCACCTTCCTCGCGGAAGAGGCGGGCGCCGAGCGCCGCCGCAAGGTTCTGGAATCGCCGGAAGGCTGGGACTCCAGCCTCTGGTCGCGGCTTGGCGGCGAAATGGGCTGGACCGGCATTATGATCCCGGAAGAGTTTGGCGGCGCCGGTCTCAGCGCCGTCGAGCTTGGGCTCATCCTTGAGGAGATGGGCCGCGTGCTGAGCGTGACGCCGTTCTTTGAGACGGCGGCGCTGGCCGCGCCCGCGATCCTGTTCGCCGGTTCGGACGCTCAGAAAGAGGCCCTGCTCGGCGCCATCGCGGCGGGCGAGATGAGCGCGACTTTGGCGTTTCGTTCCGACTCCCGCGATTTCGGCTTGAAGCATATCGGCCCTAGCTTTGAAGGCGGCGTGTTGTCCGGCGATGCGCATTTCGTGCCCTTCGGCCATGTGGTCGATCAATTGGTGGTGGCGGCGCGCACTGGCGCGGGCGTCAGTCTGGTCGTCGTGCCGGCGAACGCCGCTGGCGTCTCAATTCAGCGCAAGGTGTCGCTCGACGAAACGCGCCCCTATTCCAGCGTCAATTTCAACAATGTGCTGGTCGGTGCGGAGTCCGTTCTGGGTGCGCCGGGACAGGCCTCGGGCGCCTTGGAAAAGACGTTTGCAATGGCTGGCGCATTGTTGTCGGCGGAGCAGACGGGCGGAGCGGATTATTCGCTCGAAGCCGTTGTTGAATATTCGCAGCAGCGCGTGCAGTTCGACCGGCCTATCGGTTCCTTCCAGGCGGTGAAGCACCAGTTCGCCGATATGATGTTGAAGGTGGAGGCTGCGCGTTCGGCGGCGTATTACGCCTGCGCCGCGCAGGCGACGGAGGAGGCCGCCGAGGCCGCTTCCGTGGCGCGCATTTATTGTTCTGACGCGTACGTCAGGTGCGCTTCGGATGCGGTGCAGCTGCATGGCGGCATCGGCTTCACGTGGGAGCACCACGCGCATCTTTATTTCAAGCGGGCGCGTTCCAGCGCGACCTTGCTCGGCTCAGCGGTGCAGCATCGCGAGAGCCTCGCTCAATTGATCGGTTTGGACTCTTAAAGGCTAGCAGATGACGATCCCTCCCTACACCACCCCTCGCAATCTGCTCGGCGGCAAGACCGCGCTGATTACGGCCGCGGCCGGCACCGGCATCG
>CAYNCS010000010.1:7354-41212 GCA_964395875.1 uncultured Caulobacteraceae bacterium
CCAAACGCTGCGCCGAGGAAGGCGCGACGCTGCTGATCAGCGACATCCATGAGCGCCGTCTGAGCGAAGCGGCGCAAGCCATTCAGGACGCGACCGGCAAGCGCCCGGCCATGCAATTGTGCGACGTCACCAAGGAAGATCAGGTTCAGACCCTGAAGGCGGCTGCCTTGAAGGAATTCGGCGCTGCGCCGGACATTCTGATCAACAATGCTGGCCTGGGCGGCTCGACCGCGGTGGTAGACATGACCGACGATCAATGGGGCCGCGTCATCGACGTCAGCCTCACCTCCGTATTTCGGATGTGCCGCGCTTTCCTGCCGGCCATGTACGAGCGCAAGAGTGGCGTTGTGATCAACAACGCCTCGGTGCTTGGCTGGCGCGCGCAGGCGCTGCAATCGCATTACGCCGCCGCGAAGGCCGGCGTGATGGCGTTCACGCGCTGTGCGGCCATCGAAGCGGCGGAACACAATGTGCGGATCAACGCCGTGTCGCCGTCCATCGCCATGCACGCTTTCCTCGCCAAGGTGACGACGGAAGAGCAGCTCGCACAGCTTTCGCGTCAGGAAGCCTTCGGCCGTCCGGCGGAAGTCTGGGAAATCGCCAATGTGATGGTGTTCCTGGCCAGCGAATATTCCTCCTACATGACCGGTGAAGTTGTCTCGGTCTCCAGCCAGCGGGCGTAAACATGACGACGGTTTTCAATCATCCGCGCGATCTTCTGGGTAAAGAAGAAACCGAGCTTGGCGTCAGCGAATGGTTGCTGGTCGACCAGGAACGCATTGACGCATTCGGCCATTGCACCGGCGATTTGCAGTGGATCCACGTCGATCCGGTGCGGGCGAAGGACGGCCCGTTCGGCGCCACCATCGCGCACGGCTATCTGACGCTGTCATTGGTCAACGTCTTCCTGCCGCAGGTCATCGAAGTCCGCGGCTTCAAGATGGGCGTCAATGTGGGCTGCGATAACGTGCGCTTCCTGTCGCCCGTGCTGTGCGGCTCGAAGATTCGCGGGTCCGGCAAAATCATCAAAGTCGAAGAAGTGAAAGGCGGCGCCATCCAGTCCGTCGTTCGCATGACTGTTGAAATCGAAGGTCAAACCAAACCGGCTTGCGTCGTCGACACGATCAGCCGCTATTTCCCGGAGTAAATGTCATGGGCGAAGCCGTCATTGTTTCCGTAGCGCGCACGCCGATCGGCCGCGCTTATCGCGGCGCTTTCAACGACACCGACGCGGCGGCATTGTCCGGCCATGCGGTGTCCGAAGCGGTGAAGCGCGCCGGGATCGATCCTGCGCTGGTCGAGGACGTCATTATCGGCGCCGCCTCGCAACAGGGCAACCAGTCCTACAATATCGGCCGCTTGACAGCCGCCTCGGCGGGCCTGCCGATGAGCGTCGCCGGTATGTCGGTGGATCGTCAGTGTTCGTCGGGTCTGATGGCGCTGGCCATCGCGGCGAAGCAGGTCTCGGTCGACGGGATGGACGTGGTCGTGGGCGGCGGCGTCGAGTCGATTTCGCTGACGCAAACCAAGCACAAGAGCACCTATCGCACGCGTTCTGACTCGGTTCTGAAATATGCGCCGCATATGTGGATGCAGATGATCGAGACGGCGGAAGTCGTCGCCGAGCGCTATGGGATCAGCCGCGACGCGGAAGACGAATTCGCGCTGCAAAGTCAATTGCGCACCGCGGCCGCATATAAGGCGGGCCGTTACGCCGCTGAAATCGTTCCGATGCCGTCGCGCAAGGTGAACGTCGACAAGGCGACCGGCGAGACGACCTATCAGGATGTGCTCCTGAAGGAAGACGAAGGCTATCGCGCCGACACCACGCTCGAAAATCTGAAAAAGCTCGAGCCGGTGTTCAAGGATGGCGAACTGATCAAGCAAGGCAAGCACGTGACCGCTGGCAACGCCTCGCAGCTTTCAGATGGCGCTGCGGCTTTGGTCGTGATGGACGCCAAACTGGCGGCGAAGCTGAACGTCAATCCGCTCGGCGCTTTGCGCGGCGTCGCGGTCGCCGGCGTGCCGCCGGAAGAAATGGGCATTGGCCCGGTCTTCGCGGTGCCGAAGCTGCTGCAGCGCCAGGGCTTGAAAATGTCCGACATTGGTCTGTGGGAACTGAACGAAGCCTTTGCGAACCAGGCGCTCTACTGCCGCGACAAGTTGGGCATCGACCCTGAACTGATGAACGTCGACGGCGGCGCCATCGCAATCGGCCATCCGTTCGGCATGACGGGTGCGCGCGCTGCCGGTCACATTCTGATGGAAGGCAAGCGCCGCGGCGTGAAATATGGCGTCGTGACGATGTGCGTCGGCGGCGGTCAGGGCGCGGCGGGTTTGATCGAAATCTTCTGATTTCGCCGCCCGGGCGCCACGGAAAAAGGAACCTCCCGTGCCCCCGCTTCTGTGCTAGAAGCGGGGGCATAGGCTGAGCCCACATCAGCCAAGGGAGGAAGTTCATGAAGAAATTTGTGATGGCTGTCGCAATTGGCGCCGCAGCTCTGGCGGCGTCTGCGGTTGCATTCGCCGGAGAGGCGTTTCGCTCGGCGCAGGGCGAGTATGTCTGGAATCTTGCGGCTTCACATTACGAGTCGCCGCCTTATGCGACAACCCAGACGATGTCGATCCCGTTCGATGACGGCAAAACTATCAAGTTTTCGCAAGACGTCACGCTGGCCGACGGCAAGCGTTTCACGTGGGCCTATGACGGGACGTTCGACGGCAAGCCGCATCCGGGCGACTGGATCACCGTGGCGCTGACGCGCAGCGCGCCTGACGCCTTCACCAACGATTATTCGATGAATGACGGCACCAAGGGCCATGAAGTAGCGACCATCTATGCCGACAAGATCATCATCCGCGGATCGTCTCTCAGCCCGGCGGGCAAGAAAGACACCTACGAAGAAGTGTGGGACAAAGTGAAATAGGGGCGTTTGCCCAGAACAAAAGCGCCGCCGGGTGAACGGCGGCGCTTGTCGTTTGAGCGACGGGCGTTCGCCGCGGCTTTATTCCGGATGCGCTGTGGTCGCCTTGGGGTCTACCCAGTTGGCGGTCACTGAGCCGGCTTCGACTTTGCCGTCCACGATCGCGCGCGGCATCGACTTGGAATAGCAGATCAGCCAGCCGTCCGGCGTACGGACATAACGATCATAGTAAAACGTGCTCAGTAGCCGGAACACGCCCGTGACCGGGTGATACATGGTGTAAGACAAGTGCCAGTTGGCTTCGGCGTTGTCGGCGTCCAGCACGCGAATGTCGGCGTTATGGGCGTGATGCTGATCGACGATCGGGGTGTTCACCGCCAGCTGCGTGAAGACGTCGATCAGGCCGTCGACGCCGAACTCGCCCACGGGCGGAAAGTCCAGCACGGCGTCCGGCACAAAACACGCGCGGATCGCTGCGACGTCTTTGCTGTCGCAGGCGTTCAGATAACGCGATTTAATGCGCCGAATTTGCGATTCCGCTTCCAGGCGCGCGATGCGTGCGGCCAAATCATCCTGAGACATTAAAGGGCCTCCCATGAATGCTGAACTCGATCCGATCGCCAATTTCGCGAATGCTTATCTGGACACCTACAAAAGCGGCGATATCGCTGCGCGTCTAGCTTTGTTCGCGGATGACGCCATTTTTGAAGACCCCGTCGGCAAGCTCACCCTGAAAGGGCGCGCCGAGCTGGAGGCGTTTTTCCGCCAGGTCGATTACGCGACCTCCAAATTCGTACCAGAGCTCATCGAGGTTGTGCAGTGCGGCGCGGAGGGCTTGTTCCGCTTCACTCAGCTGATTTCGATGGAGGGTCAGCCTACCATGCTGTTTCGCATTGCCGAGACGGTGGCTCTGAACCCGGATGGGAAGGCGCGCCATTTGCGCGCCTTCTGGAACGATAGCTGCGTCAGTTTTCCGACGGATCGTAAGGCTTAGGATAGAAATACGGGTTCTCTTCCACCCGCGACTTGATGCGCCAGCCCTGCGGTGTGCGCACCAGATGGTCGTGGTAGATCAACCCGCAGAAGAAAAAGCGTTCCTGGCCTCTGGCGCCGTTCGGCATCATCGGGTTCAGCAGGATCGAATGCGTTTCGGCTTTGTCGCCGTCGATCTTGACGCGCGTCGTCGAGATGGCGTGGTTGTAATATTGGAAATTGGCCAGAGCGGTCTTCAGATAGGCCTTGATATGGGTGTAGTTCCCTTTGTCGCCGCCGACCTGGGAATAGTCGATCGTCGCGTCAGGCGTGAAAACGTTGTCCAGATCGTCGAAATTCCGCTCGTCGATTGCATAGGAATAGCGATTGAGCAGGTCCTGGATCTCCAGGCGGTCGGAAATCTCTTGCAAAGATAGCATGTCCTCTCCCGTCATTCGTCGTTGGCGCGGCTAAAAGCCCGCGCTCCGTAAGCCCATTTTTATATTCCCTTATCGACTTTAGTCCAATAAACCGGCCTCGCGCGCTTAAAGGATGAGGGCTCGATCCAGACGACCTAAATTACAGCGGGCCGGAAAAATTGGCGTGGTCTTGATCCCGATCTGATCAAAACTATTCTGGATACTGGTGGGGATCACAAAGCGGCTCCGCTGGACTGTTGTGTTTAGGAGGTTTTATGGACCTGCGTTTCAGCGACGCGCACGAAGCCTTTCGCGCCGAAGCGGCTGCGTGGCTCAACGAGCAAATGGCTGGCCCCTTTCGCCACCTGAAGGGAATCAATAATCACACGCAGGCGCTGGCTGAACGCCGCGAATGGGAAGTCGCGCTGGGCAAAGCTGGCTGGAGCTGCATCGGCTGGCCGAAGGAATTCGGCGGCCGTGACGCGGGCATTACCGAGCAGGTGATCTTTGCCGAAGAATACGCGCGCGCCGGCGCGCCGACTCGCGTTGGTCATATCGGCGTCGAATTGACCGGCCCCACCATCATCGCTTTCGGCACGGAAGAGCAGAAGCGCCGTTTTCTGCCGGGCATCTCGGAGGGCCGGGATGTCTGGTGCCAGGGCTATTCAGAACCGAACGCGGGCTCCGACCTCGGCAACCTGTCCACCAAGGCGCGGCTTGAGAACGGCAAGTGGATCATCAACGGGCAGAAAATCTGGACGTCGCTGGCGCATATTTCAGAATGGATCTTTGTCGTGTGCCGCACGGAAGAGGGCAGCAAGGGGCCGAAGGGGCTTTCCTTTCTTCTGGTTCCGATGAACCAGAAGGGCGTCGAGGTGCGGCCCATCCGGCAGATGACCGGCGATTCCGAATTCAACGAAGTATTTTTCGACGAGGCCGAGACCGCGGCCGAGAACATTATCGGTGCGCCCGGCGACGGCTGGAAAGTGGCGATGGGCCTGTTGTCGTTCGAGCGGGGCGTATCGACGCTGGGTCAGCAGATGCTGTTCCTCAATGAACTGAACGAGATCGTGGAAATCGCGAAACACAATGGCGCCGCGAAGGACCCTGTGATCCGGCAAAAGATCGCGGACGCGCATGTGGGGCTGAAGATCATGCGCTACAATGCGTTGCGCATGCTGTCGGAACCCCAGGCCGAAACTCTGTCGCGGGCGGCTTTGACGTACAAGCTCTATTGGTCGACCTGGCACCGCGAACTGGGCGAACTCGCGCTGGACGTGATGGGTCCCGAAGGGGAAATCGGCGCCCTAAATGGCCGCTTGTCCGAGCTGACGATCATGTATCTGATGTCGCGGTCGGACACCATTTATGGCGGTTCAAACGAGATTCAGCGCAACATCATCGCCGAGCGGGGCCTGGGATTGCCGCGCGAACCGCGGGGGCTGCGAAAGTAAGTGCGCCAGTGACGGGGTGTTTCTCCGTCGAGGATTAGAAGTCAAAACGCCAGCGCGTCGAGCGGCGGCAAAATTGGCAGGAGACGTCGCTTGAGTAGCGTGTGGGATAAAACCGTCGACTTCCTCGTTGTCGGCTCGGGCGCCGGTGGAATGCTGGGAGCGACGTTCGCCGCCTTGCATCGTCAAGAAACGCTGGTCATCGAAAAGAGCGACTTGTGGGGCGGCACTTCCGCTACCTCCGGCGGCGGGATCTGGATTCCAAACAGCCCTCTGGCCATCGCCGCCGGCGCGCAGGACAGTCCGGAAGACGCGTTCAAATATATTCGCGCACTGACCGCGGATAACGTGCCCGACAGCCTGATCAACGCGTACGTCAAATATTCGCCGAACATGCTGGAATGGCTGCACGCCAATACGCCGGTGCGCTTTTTGAGCATTCCTTACACAGACTATCACGCCGAATTGCCGGGTGGACGCGAGGGCTATCGCACGCACCTTCCATTGGAGTTTGACGGAAAGCTGTTGGGCGACGACGTGCAGACGTTGCGTCCGGCGTCTCCCGCCGCGTCGCTGTTCGGGAAAATCGACTGGAAATTCACGGAAACCACCACGCTTCTTTACCGGCCGAAGGGCTGGTGGATCACGGCGGCGAACATGTTTCTTCGCTATTACGGCGACATCCCGCAACGTCTGCGCTCCAGCAAGGACCGTTTTCTCACGCTGGGCAATTGCCTCATGGGCGGCATGCGGTACGCGCACAAGAACGCGGGCGGCGAATTGTGGCTGAACACCCGCATGCTCGAGCTGATCTATGAGAACGGGCGCGTTACAGGCGCAAAGGTTCTGAAAGACGGCAAGGAAATGCGTATCGCGGCGCGCAAGGGCGTTCTCTTGTCGACCGGCGGCTTCGAGCGCAATCCGGCGATGCGGGCGGATAATCTCAAGGGATCGCCGGAGGCTGTGCGCAGCGGTTCGCAGATCAACAATACCGGCGATTCCATTATCGCGGGTAAGGCCGTCGGAGCGGCGGTGGCCAATCTCGATTCGGCATGGTGGGCCCCCGTGTGGTCGGTGCCGGGCGAAGACCGAGGGCGGTTGGCGACGATCGAGCGCGCGCTTCCCCACTGCATCATCGTCGATCAAACCGGCAAACGCTTTTTGAACGAAGCGGCGTCTTACCACATCGTCGGCGGCCAGATGCGCGAACACAACCTCAAGACCGGCGCTGCGTATCCGTCTTACTTCGTTTTCGACGCCAATTATCGGTGGAAGTATCCCGCTGGTCCGTTAATGCCGATGATTCCAGACTGGGCCCATTCCTCCAATGTTCGCGCCAGCTTCAAAAAAGCGGATACGATCGAAGAACTTGCGGGCATGATAGGCATGTCCGCTACGGCGCTGAAAGGCACCGTCGATCGCTTCAACAAATTCGCGGCGCAGGGCAAGGACGAGGATTTCGGCCGCGGCGATGCTTCCTACGATAAGTTTTATGGCGATCCGCGCATGCAGCCCAACCCAAGCCTGGGCCAGCTCGTCAAGGCGCCGTTCTACGCCATGCAGATTTATCCGGGCGACATCGGCTCTAACGGTGGTCTGGTGATCAATGAGAACGGTCAGGTCATGAGCGAGGCCGGGACGCCTATTCCGGGACTTTACGCCGCCGGCAACACGGCCGCTTCCGTGATGGGGCGGTCGTATCCAGGCGCGGGCGCAACGCTTGGGCCGGCGATGACCTTCGGTTATCTTGCGGCGCGGCATGCGGCCGGGATCAATGAATAATAAGATCAGGGAGTGGAGGAAATCATGAGCGCAGACGCGAAAACAGTTCAGGTCAACGGCAAGACGGTCAGTTATCACGTCTTCGGCGATGGTCCAGACCTCCTGTTGCTGCACGGTTCGGGGCCCGGCGTCACGGGCATGGCGAACTTTGAGAACAACGCCCCGACCTACGCAAAACATTTCCGCACCTATATCCTCGATCTGCCGGGTTACGGCGGCAGCGACCCGGTGGAAGGCCAGCAGGATCTCGCCACCGCCGAAATCGTGATCGGCTTCATGGATGCGCTGAAAATTCAGAGCGCGTCGATTATCGGCAACTCGTTTGGCGGCTTCGTCGGCTCCCGCATGGCGGCCAACCACCCGACGCGGGTCTCCAAGCTCGTTACGATCGGTGGAATCGGTTTTGGCATCTTCGCCGGCTTCCCGAACGAAGGCATCAATCTCCTGACGGAATTCGCCGAAGACCCGACGCGCGAACGCATCAAGCAATGGCTGCGTTCCATGGTCTACGACAAATCGATCGTGACCGACGAATTGGTCGACCGCCGCTTCAAGCAAGCGACGGAACCAAAGACGATGGCGACCACGAAGATCATGTATTCGCGCGCGCAAATGGAAGGCATGGCGAAGTTCATGGAAGGTCCGATGGCGATCAAGACCATCGAATATCTGGGTCAGATCACCTGCCCCGTCCTGTTGTGCTGGGGCCGTGACGACCGCGTCAGCGCGTTGGATCGCGCCTTGTTGCCGATGCGCATGATCCAGAAATGCGAATTGCACGTGTTCCCGAATTGCGGCCACTGGGCGATGATCGAACGCAAGGCTGAGTTTGAATCGACGACGCTCGCATTCCTGCAGCGCGCGGAATAAAAATTGGGGCGGCCGAGCGCCGCCCCATTTATTTTTTGAAGCGCCTCGCTGACCACGGCGAGGCGCTTTTTGTTTGGGTCTAAAGCGCCGGATCGAGAATGACCTTGCAGTGCTGCGGCGCGGCGCGCAGGCTCTCGAAGGCGTCCGGCAACTGGTTCAAGGACACCGTCGCGGTGTGCATCGGCTTCACGTCGATCTCGTTGCGCGCGATCATGTTGATGACGTCTTCAAAATCACGCTCGGTGTACATTTGCGCGTAATGGACGGAGACTTCCTTCGCCAGTGCCGGCAGCGCCGAGAAGCGCTCTTCCTCGAACAGCACGCCCGCGACGACCACGCGCGCTCTCAGCCCCGCCAGATCGATCGCCTGTGCGAACAAGCCGGGTGCGCCGACGCATTCATATACGATGTGCGGCCGGCGGCCCGCGATGGCCTCGAACGCTTCGCCGACGTTCTGGGTTTTCGGGTCGATGGTGGCGGTGGCGCCCAATTCGCGGACGCGTTCGCGGCGCATTTCCGAGGGTTCGCTCACCACGACATGTTGCGCCCCGGCATGGCGCGCGAAAATGGTGACGGCGGCGCCGATCGGGCCGCCGCCCAGGATCAGAACGGCTTCGCCGTTCCTGATCTCGCCGCGGCTTACCGTATGGCGTCCTACCGCCAGCGGCTCGACCATCGCGCCTTCGGCGTAGGACACGCCGTCCGGCAACTTCTGGATATATTCACCGCTCACGGCGGCGAATTCGGCGTACGCGCCTTGCGTCATCAGAGTCGTGCCGACGATTTTGGAGCCCGGGCAAAGACCAACCAGCCCGGCGTCGCAGGCTTCGCATTGGTGGCACGGAAACACCGGCAAAGCGGTGACGCGATCGCCGACCTTCAAATCCTTTCGTGCGCCGGCGCCCAGCGCAACGATCTCGCCCGCGAATTCGTGGCCGAGCACCTGACCCGGCGCGGCGAACCCGTACTGGGCCATGTGTAGATCGGAGCCGCAAATGCCTGCGCCCTTGATGGCGAGGACGACCTGACCTGGCGCGGGCGCCGGGTCAGAGATGGTCTGCACTTCGAGGGGCTTGTTTTTTTCCAGATACACTGCGGCACGCATAGGAGGCCCCTCTCTAGCTTACTTCTGAAGCAATTCGACGACTTCGATCAGCCGTCCTTCGATGTCGGCGACGAAACCGACCTTCACGCCGTGCTCGGGATCTGACTTGACCTCCTGCACGATTTTGCCGCCCGCCTTTTTGGCGCGCGCGACGAAAGCGTCGACGTCCGGCGTGATGAAGCCCAAAATTGTTTCACCGGGCGCCGGCGCTGCGCGCTTGAGAAACTTGAACAGAACAAAGGTCGGGCCGCCCGGATAAGGCGGATCGTAAAGGATCTCGCTGATGGGATCGCCGTTGACGTCCGCTTCAACGCGCGCCTGCTCCACGAGGCCGCAGACCTCCGTGTAGAAGGCCGCGGACTTCTCAAGATCGCCGACGACCAGTTTGGTGAAGCTGAACGTGCTTTTCACCGTCATGCGCATCCTCCCTTTGGCCGTTGCGTACAGCGCTCGCCGACGCCGGGGCGTTTGGCCCTCTGTGGTTCTTACGCCTGAATAAACGAAACGGAACGCCGGCGATCCGGCGTTCCGTTTTGATTGGTTCCGCGGCTTTAGGCGACGGCGCTGTTTTCGGATGGCATGCCCCGCACCGGGTAAACGCCATTGGCGCGGCCTTGCAGCTCTTTGGTCAGCGCGCGCGGGTGATAGAATTGCTTGTACCACTGGCGCACCTTGCCGAACGCGCCGTCCGCCGGAACGGAGAGGTGCTGGAAGCAGGGCGCTTTGTTCGACCAGATTTCGAAATCCTGGGCGAATGCGTGCAGCGCGTAGGCTTGCGCCGTGCGGGCGTCCTGAACGTCCTGTTCGGTGGGCGGATTGTTCGGCGCCTTCACGAGCAGCGCGTGCCACGCTTTCACAATGCCGTCGTCCACGGGTGTGTGCGTGATGAACATGATTTGACCCCCGCCATTATATTCGGAGATCAGGATGCCGGGGCCGGTATAATACGTGAACGTCTCAAGCAGGCCGCCGTCCGTGATCGTGCGGTGCTTGCCGCCCTGATATTGATAAATCACGTGGTCCTGGATGTCGTTCCGGAAGTACTCGCACGGACCGCCATGCGTCGGCCCAAGGTGGGCGACATCGGCCATGTTGTCGACGATCTCGACCGGATGGCAATTGATCGTGCCAAGGTGGTCCAGCTTCCAGTGCACGAATTGCGGGTCTTCCCAGGCTTTGATGTCGGGTAGATCGACGTCCGGCTCGCCGCCTTCGGGATCGTGCCAGGTGAAGATGCAGCCGTAACGCTCGACGACCTTCCAGGTCCGGATTTTCGCGCCAGCTGGGATCGGTCCGTCGAAATAGGGGATCTGGTTGCAGCGTCCGTCCGGGCCGAAGCGCCAGGCGTGATAGGGGCAACGGATGTTGTCGCCCTCGACATGGACCTTGTCCTGAATGACGTAGGAGGTGGTGTTCTTGCCCAGATGCGTGCCCATGTGCGGGCAATAGGCGTCGACCATGAACACACGGCCGCTTTCGCCGCGATAAATCACCACATCCTGACCGAAGAACCGCTCGGATTTCGGGGTGGTGGTGATTTCATCAGCGTCCGCAACCATGAACCATCCGCGCGGATAGGTGAACGGACCTAAATCATACTCCCGAGTGGTCGCCACAGCGCCGTCTCCTCTAATGCTTTTTTATTGCTGTCAAACGTTTAGCACGGCTTCGCCGAGGTGCGAAGTCCCTGCGAATGAGAAGCATGTTATGTGGTGATTGGCGGCTGGATTAACTAGCTTTGGCGCAGCTGCCGCCTTTCTCAGCACCGCAAACGCGCGGCGCGCCGCCTTGAAAAGTAAGCATTTGCTTACTCTTGCGTAAGCCTTGGGCAGGCGCTAGGCGTGACGGGCAGCATTTTTGGGGCGGTCGCGCGGCTGGGTGCGACGCAAAAGGCTGTAAGGGGCGCAGGCTTCACATGCCGGCATTGGCGACGCGCAAACGATTGTCCAGCGCGGATCGAAGCGAATCGATCCTTGCGGCTGCGCGCGACGTGTTCGCCGAATACGGTTATGAGGGCGCCAAGACCCAGCAGATCGCCAATGCGGCGAACGTGTCCGAGGCGCTGGTGTTCCGGCACTTTCCATCCAAGCAGGTTCTGTACAAGGCGGTTCTGAAGCGGGTGATCCGGGATCAGGACGCGGCCTTCGAGCGGCTCGGGCTGATTTCGCCAAGCACGGAAAGCTTCATCGATACGATCGACGACTTCATGACGGAGTGCGTGGCTGGCGCTTCGTCCCAAAGCGCGCATAGCGCCCGCATTCTGCTGGCCAGCTTGGCGGGCGACGGATCCTACGCCCGAATGGTCTATAAGCGGGCGCAGAAGCTCTGGCTGAAAGCCTTTGAGGACAGCATCGCGGCGGCTTACGCCAGCGGCGATGCGACTGCGCCTCTGGTCCACCCGGTCAACGCGCATGCCTTTATCGAGCATGTTGGTACGATGTTGCTGGGCGCAAATCTGACGGACAAGCCTGCCGTGCCGTATGAAGGCGGCAAGGAAAAGATCGCGCGCGACGCCGTCTGGTTTGTGTGCCGTGGGGTCGGCATCACGGAAGCGGCGCTGCTCCGGCATTTCGACGCAAAAGACAAAGCCGTGACGAAAGCCGTCGTCAGACCCATCACGGCGAAGCGCGCCGCCGGCCGGAAGCGTTAACCTCAAGCGCTAGGCGCGCTCCTTCAACCACTCCCGCAAGGCGGTCTTCAAGAGCTTGCCGTTCGGGTTCCGGGGCAGCGGCCCTTCCACAAAGGTGATGTGGTCCGGCACTTTGTAGTCGGACAGGCGGGCGCTGCAATAATCTCTCAGCGCCCCTTCCTCCAACGGTTCCTTCAGAACCGCAAACGCCTCGACGCGCTCGCCGAGTACAGGGCACGGCTTGCCGACGACGCCGGCTTCCACCACGGAGGGGTGCGCCATGATCGTGTTCTCGACCTCGACCGAATAGATCTTGAAGCCGCCGCGATTGATCATGTCCTTCTTGCGGTCGAACACAGCCAGATAGCCGTCCTTGTCCATCGCGCCCAGATCGCCGGATTTCCAATAGCCGTTGACGAAATTGTCCCGGTTCGCGTCGGGCTTATTCCAATATTGCGGGATCACGACGGGGCCGGAGATCCAGATTTCCCCTTGCTCGCCACGGGGAACTTCGCGGCCGTCTTCGTCCATGATGATGATGTCGATATAAGGCAGCTCCTTGCCTACCTGATTCAGCCGTGCACGCACCTGATCGGATGGCATCATCACGGCGGGCGAGGTGGTTTCGGTCGCGCCGTAAACGTTCATCAGATTTAGATGCGGCAGGCGCGTTCCCAATTCTTCCGCCAGCGCCGCGGGCATCGGCGCGCCGCCATAGGCGCCTACGCGCCAGCTCGAGAGATCGCGCTGGTCGAACGTCTCGTCCATGAGGCACAAGGTGTACATGGCCGGGACGATGAGATTGTAGGTCATGCGCTCGGCTTCGGCGATTTCCAGGAAACGCCGGGCCTTGAAGCCGCGCATCATCACGCTCTTTCCCGCGGCGCGGACCATCACCAGCAGGATGATCAGAACGCCGGTGACATGCGAAGCCGGCACCGCCAGTACGGTGCACTCATCGTCGCGCAGGCCGAGCGTGTGCGCTGCGCCCATGCAATTCGTGACGACGCCAAAATGCGTGAGAATTGCGCCCTTCGGGCGGCCGGTCGTGCCGGATGTGTAAAGGATGCAGAATGCCGTATCTTCGTCGATTTCGGGCTGTGGGCCGGGAGCGGGCCAGTCGCCGTCCCACAGGCGCTTTTCATCGTCGACCTCTATGCGGTGTTTGACCGTCGGGCATTGTTCGCTGCTGGGGACTTGATCCGCGACGGAAGCTTCGTGAATGACCAGCGTCGCGCTGCAATCGTTCAGCGCATATTCCGTTTCGGGCAGACGCTGGCGGATGTTCATCGGCACGACGACCGCGCCGATGCGCGCCGTCGCCAGCATCGCGGCGAGAAAGTCCGTGCGGTTGTCGATCAGGAGGGCGACGCGGTCGCCTGGGCCGACGCCCAGCGCCTGCATGCGGCCGGCGCTGCGCTCGACCAGATCGCTGAGTTGCGCGTAGGTGGTGCGGACCTCGCCATCGACGGCCGCGAGTTTGCCCGACGCCCGCGCGACGGCTTCGGCGAACATGGCGTAGACGTTCGCCGGTCTTTCGGCCGGGGCGCGCACCACGCGGCCATAATGGGTTTCGTGCCGCAATTGCAGCGGTTCTCGGTTGGCGCTCATTTTCTCTCCCTAACGCACAATCGCGCTTGCAGTTCTCTAAGGCAAGGGCGAGGGGTCCTGACTTTTTGGGCTGTTTGCGCTTTTGTCGGGCCTGTTCTACCTCAGGCTCTCAATTCGCGAGCAAACTGGGAATCTATCCATGTCCTACGAGACCATTCGCTACGAAGTGGATGCGGACGGCGTCCTGATGCTGACGCTGTCGCGGCCGGATAAGCTGAATTCCTTCACGCCCACCATGGCGAACGAACTGATCGACGCTTATACGCGCGCCAACACTGACGACAGCGTGCGCGTGATCGTGGTGACCGGCGCGGGACGCGCCTTCTGCGCCGGGATGGATCTGTCGGCGGACGGCAACGTCTTCGGGCTGGATGAGAGCCTGACGCCGACTATGGCGGACGTGCGCGACCGCGGCGACGACCCAAAAATACTTCACGGCGTGCGCGACACCGGCGGCCGCGTCGCCATGGCGATGTTCAATTGTCTGAAGCCGATTGTCGGCGCTGTGAACGGCGCGGCGGTGGGCATCGGCTCGACGATGCTGCTGCCGATGGATTTTCGCTTCGCCTCCGACGCGGCGCGTTTTGGCTTCGTTTTCGGCAAGCTCGGCATCACGCTGGAGGCGTGTTCGTCCTGGTTCCTGCCGCGCATCGTCGGTCTCGAACAGGCGCTGGAATGGTGTTACCGCGCGAACATTTTCGACGCCAAGGAAGCGCATGAGAAAGGCCTGATCCGCGCCGTGCTGCCGGCGGAAACGCTTGTTGCGGAGGCGCGCGCCTTTGCGCTGTCGCTGGTGCAGGATCGCTCGCCGGTGTCGATCGGCTTGATGCGCCAGATGCTGATGCGCAACGGCTCGCTCGCATCGCCGATGGAGGCGCACTTCGTCGAGTCCCTGTCGATGTTCTATTCCAGCATCGGCGACGGCAAAGAGGGCGTGCAGGCCTTCCGCGAAAAGCGGCCGCCGAATTTTTCAGGCAAAGCCTCTTCCATGCCGCCTTTCTTTCCGTGGTATGATCCCTCCAACAAATAGGAGGAATGGATGCGCGGAATCGTCTGGGACGGACAGAAATTAGTTGTAACGGACGATTTGCAGGTGCGCGATCCCGGTCCCGGCGAAGTGAAGGTGAAACTTCTGCGCACCGGCATCTGCCATTCCGATCTCAATATGATGAGCCCTGCGATCATGCCCGGGCCGGTTGTTCTGGGCCATGAGGGCGCGGGCGTCGTGGCGCAACTGGGCGAGGGCGTTACGGGTCTGGCCGTTGGCGACGAGGTGCTCGTCGGCACGCAAACGCCGTGCGGCGAGTGCCGCGAGTGCAAGCGGGACCAGCAGGAAAATTGCGACATCAATTGGGGCTTCGCGCCCTCCCACCCCTTCACCTTTCAGGGCAAACCCACGGCGTCATTCGCCAACGTGTCGTCGTTCGCCGGCGAGATCGTGGTCAAGGCGGAGCAATTGTTCAAGACGGGCGGCATGCCGCCGGAACAAGCGGCTCTGATCGGCTGCGCCGTCTCCACCGGCTATTGCGCCGTGACCAATCTCGGCCATGTGCGCGCAGACGATCGCGTTGCTGTGATTGGAGTCGGCGGCATCGGCGTGAATGCGATTCAGGCGGCGAAACTGGCCGGCGCCAGCGTGCTTGCGGTGGACATCAATCCCGCCAAGGAAGCGGTCGCCAGGGATTTCGGGGCGGACGCATTTTTGCTCGCCAAGCGTAGCGAGAATGGCGCTGCGCTCGCCAAGGCCTTGAAAGACGCCTTTGCTCCGATCGACGTCGCCATCGAATGCAGCGGCGCGCCCAGCGCCGTCGAAGGCGCCATCCATGGCGTCAAGCGTGGCGGACGGATTGTTCTGATCGGCATGACGGCGCCGGGCGCCACAGCCACGTTCAGCCTCGATGCGATATTGTCGGGCCGCGACATCGTGTCGACAATGGGCGGCGGCGGGCGTCCGGATCGCGATTTTCCAGGTCTCATCAAGCTTGCGAATGAGGGCAAGCTCGACCTTGCGTCTCAGGTCACCCAAGTCTGGCCGCTGGCGGAGTTTGAAGAGGCGATCGCCGCGTTGGAAGCCGGGCAGGTGACGCGCGCAGTCCTCGACCACACACGTTAATTCTCTTTGTACGGCATAGAAAAAGCGGCGCCGGAGATCGGCGCCGCTTCATCTTTTCGCTGCTTTTGCGCGGAACGCTTACAACTTCGCGATGACTTCGTCCGCGAATTTCTTCATGTCGTCGATCTTCTTTTGCAGGGTCTGGCTGTCCGCTTCGACCGCGTACAGATTGCGGAACGCGACGGGCATGTCGGTGACGCCCAGGTCCTGATTGCGCTTCACGGCGTCGAGATTGATTTCGCCCATCGTGGTCGCGAAAATGCGGAACGGCTTTTTGTCCGTGCCGAGTTCCTTTCGGTGCGCATTGATCTTGCCGATCATTTCCGCCAGCGAGTCCGAGCCGCCGCCGGCGAACATGAAGCCGTCGTGCTCGGCCGCGCGCTTGAAAGCCGCTTCCGAAAAACCGCCGATCAGGATGGGAATCGGCTTGGTCGGAACGGGGTTCAGCTTCATCGGCGGCAAATCGTAGAACTCGCCGTGGAATTCGAAGTACCCACCATTGGTGTAGCCCTTCACGATCGCGATGCACTCGTCAAAGCGCTTGCCGCGTTTTGCGAAGTCCACGCCCATGGCGACATAATCTTCCGGCCACACGGACAGGCCGACGCCGAAATTGAAGCGGTTATTGGTGAGCGCCGCAACCGAGGCGGCCAGCTTGGCGGAATACAAAGGCGGACGTACCGGCAACTTTACGACGTTGAACGTCATTTCCAGCGTCTTGGTCGCCACGCCGACTGCGGTGGCGTGAATGAAGCTTTCCAGGAAGGGTTTGTTTTCGAGAAACTCGCGGCCGCCGTCAGACGTGTAGTGATACTTTTCGTGGCTTTCCTTCGGATAGACCAGGCTGTCCGGAATAACGACGCCGGCATAGCCCATGGATTCTGCGGCTTGAGCCATCGGAACGTAATAGTCGATGTTCGTCATCGACTCGGCGTGGTGAAAACGCATGGTGGAGGCCTCCCAGATTGGCGTGTCGCGCGCGTCCCCGGAAGGAGCGTCGCGCCGTATTGTTAAATCAGTGCGATGCACTATTCGGGGAAGGCTGCCAAGACGCAATGCGGTTCGTCTTTGAAACTCGGCCTGAACGCCTCCTGGACCTGCCCCTTTAGGGGCGTTTCCAGGAGGCTCTCGATATCATTGATCCACGTGCATGGCGGACATGTCAGGCCGGCGGGTCCAGGTCCAGTAATCGACGAGGCGGAAGGGGCAGGAGACCCAGTTCCGGCCCTTGCTGTTGAGGTAATAGCTCTTGGCCTTGGGGTGGACCCAGACCATGTTCTTCATCTGGTCCTCGACCTTGGCGTTCCAGTCATTGTAGGCCTCGACGCTCGGCTCGATGGCGCGCGCTTTCTTTGCCGTCAGCGTGTCCAGGGTTTCGATGACGAAATTGATCTGGGCTTCCAGCACCATGTTCACGCCGGCGGCGTGGTTGGGCGCGCTGTTCGGTCCCAGCGTGAGGAACAGGTTTGGGAAGGCCGGCGCCATGATGCCCAGATAAGCGCGGGCTTCGTCCTCGCCCCAGGCGTCGTTTAGGTGCACGCCATGGCGGCCGTAAACCTGCATGTTCCCCAGCGCCGGCGACAGTTCGAACCCAGTGGCCAGAACGATGACGTCGGCAGGGATGCGGCTCCCGTCTTTCAGGACGAGCCCGTCCGCTTCGATATGATCGAGCCCGCGGGTCTCCAGCGTCACGTTCGGCCGTTTCAGAGTGTCCAGCCAGCCGCCGTCGGAATCCAGTACGATGCGTTTGCCGAAGATCGGATAGTCCGGGATCATCTTTTCCAGAAGATCCGGCCGGTCCGCGAACTTGGTCTGGATGTGGTAGGTCGCGTATTTGCGGACTGCGTCGTTCTGTGCGGAGATCGAGAAGTCCTTATCCGCCCAATCCGCGTCGCCGCAGACATTGGCGTACAGGCCGTCGCCGGTGAACCAGAATACGCGGAAGCGGAACCATTCCTTGTAATGGGGGATTTCGCGCAGCGCGAACTTGATGTTCTCGTTGACGTTGAGGTTCAGCTCCGGATTGTTCAGCACCCAGTGCTTGGAGCGCTGCAACACCGTCAAATGCTTGGCGTCCGGCGCCATGGCGACGGCGGCCTGTGCGCCGCTGGCGCCGGTGCCGATGACGACGACGTTCTTGCCCTTCCAGTCGATTTTGGGGTCCCATCCGGCGGTGTGTCTGGCGATTCCCTTGAAATCCTGAAGGCCGGAAATCTTCGGCATCGACCAGCGATTCAGAACGCCATGGGCGTTGAGGATTGCGTTGAACTCCAGATCCCTTTCGACGCCGGCATTGGTGCGGGTCTTCACGCGCCACAGGCTCTTGTCGTCGTCCCAACGCATCTCCACCACGCGGGTGTTGAAGACAACTTTATCCCGGATGCCGTATTTGTCGGCCACGCCGGTCAGGTATTCCTGAATCTCTTTTCCGCGCGGGTGATAATTGCTCCAGTCCGGATTTTGCTCGAACGAATAGGAATAGAAGTGGCTGGGGGTGTCGACGCCCACGCCCGGATAGACGTTCTCCAGCCAGGTGCCGCCGACGTCGGGGTTCTTCTCGACGATTGTGTAATTGTAGCCGGCTTCATCCAGCTTGATGCCGGCGGCGATGCCCGTCATTCCGGCGCCGATGATTAGAATTTTGAAATCGGCCGGCGGCGCCGGGCGATCGGGAATCTCCTTGCGTGGGACCGGCTTTTCGAACCCCATCTGGTCGAACAGCACCGGAATGAATTCGTCCGGCACCTGCTCGCCGACGCTGACGCTCATCATTTTCTTCATCAGGTCGAGCGGGAGGGGCTTTTCCTCCGGCGGCGTCAGCGCGGTGAGAATGGTGAAGAGGCGGCTGCGCAATTCGCGCGCCAGATCGTCCGGCACGTTGGTCTGGTGAGCCGAAAACACCGAGCGGATATGGGGTTCGAACTTGTCCAGGTAGGCCTCGTCGTGGGTGTACTGGACGTACACCATCAGCAACGTGGGAAGGTTTGCGTCCTTGAGCGCCTTCAGCAGCGCTTCCTTGTCGCGTATCGGCAGATTGGGCTGATGGCGCGCGCCCGGCGGCGTTTTGGTCAGCATCGCATCCTCCGTTGTAAGTAATTACTTACAACCTTCGCCGCGTCGCTTTCTCGCGTCAAATGCAATTTCGTCGCAGCCTTGAAATAGAAAACGCGCGCCGGAAACATCCGGCGCGCGTCATCCGTTCAGACTTGCCTATGGGCTTAGAGGAACGTGTCGTAGTTCGGTTCGCCGAACAGCGTCGCGCCGAGATTCCGTGCGAACTTGTCTGAATTGTTCGCGACGTGGGTGCGGCCCGTGTGGATGTCCTTGAAGGTCCGCGCGATCACGTTGCCGTTATAGATGCCCTGAGCGCCGCACGAATAGAACATGCGGGAGATGAGCTTGGCGCACCGATCGGAAGCTTCGGCCGCCTTGTAGCGGAACTTCAGTCGCAGCTCCATCGGGACTTCCTGTCCGGCGTTCACATACTGGCCAATGATCTCGAACTGATTGCGCAGCGCAAGTTTCAGATCGTCGATCGCGGCTTCGGCTTCGCCGGCCACCAATTGCGCATTAGGGTCAAGCGCCGTACGCGAGCCGTCGTTCGAGCCGACGCGTTGGGAAATGCCTTCACGGAACGCTTCGAGTGCGCCTTCCAGAGCGCCGATCGACGACGTCGAAACGGCGCGCGTGAAAATCTGGCCGAACGGATAGCGGAAGATCGGCGACTTGTTCACTTCCAGACCAGGGCTCGAGCTCGCCGCGCCATCGCGCGAATGGTGGATGCGGTGATAAGGAACAAAGGCGTCCTTGACCTCGACGTCATGGCTGCCGGTGCCGCCCAAGCCGATCGTGTCCCAGACATACAGGGTTTGCGCGTCGGACTTCGGAACCAGGAAGGTCACATAATCCGGCTTGCCGTCCTTGTGGGGCAGCATACCGCCCAGGAATAACCAATCGCAGTGATCGACGCCGGACGAGAAGCCCCAGCGGCCGGAGATCCGGTATCCGCCTTCAGCCGGAGTGACCTTCGCTTTCGGCATGTAGGATGAAGAGATCAGGACGTTGGTGTCCTTGCCCCAGACATCTTCCTGCGCGCGTTTGTCGAACAGGCCCAATTGCCAATTGTGGACGCCGATGACGCCGTAAATCCATGCCGTGGACATGCATGCCTGAGCCAGGGTCATCTGGATGTCGAAGAATGTTTCCGGCGTCATTTCGTAACCGCCATACGCGGCTGGCTGAAGGACGCGGAACAGGCCCGCTTTCTTCATTTCGGCGACGGTCTCGTCCGGCACTTTCGCCTCGCGATCGGCTTTCGCCACGCGTTCCCTGAGTTGCGGCTGCATGGCGCGTGCGGCGGCCACCAGGCTTTCAGGGGACGGCTTCAATGTGGAAACCACTGCAGTCATGTCATTCCCTCCTTATTATGCGTGTCAAAAACCGATGCTGAAATCGTGGCCCCAAAGACTGGCGGCCGTGCTCTCGAATGCGATGTGTTTGTCCCAATCAATGCGGCGGCCGCCGTACCCGATCTCGAACGCAAAGCCCGCGGGCGATTGCACGTAGAAAGAAACGACTCCGTCATTGATGTGCCGGCCAAGCGAGGCCATGAGCTTCGCTTTTTGCGCCGCGGCCCTATCCATCGCCCGGCCAACTTCGTCCATGTCCTGATATTCGATCATGACGTGAACGCAGCCCGATGGAACTTGCCCCTCGAACAAAGCGAGGCTGTGGTGACGCGGGTTATTGCAGTGCGTAAAGTTGATGCGCATTGCGGGGCCGGATTCGCCGCCGGGGCGGTGGATCATCAAATCCGCCATCCCGAATCCCATCACGTCGCGGAAGAAACTCCACGTTGCGTCGAATTCCGGGGCGGGCAGAACTGTGTGGCCCATGCCTTGATCGCCGGTGATGAAACCCGCCACGCCCACCGGCGAGATCATGCGTGCATAGTCGCTACGATGGCCCCAGCTCAGTTCGTGATGATTGCCGGACGGATCTTTGTACTGGATGAGATCGATGACGTGGCGCGCCGCCGCTAATGCTTTGTCGCCCCGGGCAAACGGAACGCCTGCGCGCTCCAGGTCCTGCTGAGCGGCGATGAAGGCGGCTTCGTCCGCAACTTCCCAACCTGAAATCGCGTAGCGGTCGCTCTTGGCCGGGCGCACATAATAGCGCGCTGCGCGTTCGTCCATTTTCAGCCGCACTCCGCCGTCGGCCGTCTTGAAGGCCTGCATGCCAAGTACGCGTTCGCCGAACTCAATCCATTGATTGGGATCAACTGCGTCTACAACGATGTAGGCTAATGCTCGCACATCCATGACCGATCTCCGCTTCAGTATGTCGCATCGAAATACGACATTTCTCCCCGACAACGTTTTCGTTTTGCGTTACATAATCTCGCATATGACACGCAAAATGTAATTGTAACGAATTGTCGCAGTATAATTGCGTAGATCCTAAGGAGGGAGCCCAATGGCTAAGACTGCAGAATATGGATTGGGGGAATTCACCTTCCCGCGCGGCTGGTTCGTCATCGCGGAGTCGGCGAAGGTGAACACCGTCCCGATGAGCATCCGCTATTTTGGCAACGACATGGTGCTCTACCGTGGACAGAGCGGTAAGGCGCATTTGCTCGACGCCTATTGCCCCCATATGGGCACCCATCTCGGCGCCAACACGACGTCTTACGTCGTGCGCGATCATGAGCATGTGCAGGGCGATTCAATCCGCTGTCCGTACCACGCCTGGCGCTTTGGCCCGGATGGTCAGGTCGACGACATTCCCTATTTCAAAGGTCCGTATCCCAAGGCTGCGTGCGTGCGCTCCTGGAAGATTCAGGAGAAGTACGGAATGGTCTGGGTCTGGCACGACGCCGAGGGCGGCGAGCCCAATTACGATCTTCCCGAACTGTCGGAGTGGAATGATCCGCAATGGGTGCGCTGGCGGATTGACGATCTCGGCACGCTGAATTCGCATCCGCAGGAATTCGTCGACAATATCTGCGACTACTCGCACCTGGATCCGATCCATGGCTCGACCGTCGAGTATTTCGAGAACGAATTTACCGATCACATCGCCATTCAGCGCCAGGGCGGCGGACACCGCACGTTGACCGACAAGAAGCACATCCTTGAGACCTACACCTGGTACACGGGTCCATCATTCCTGCTGTCGCGCATGACGGGCGGTGAAGAAAGCATCATGATGATCACCCACACGCCGATCGACGATGGCGTTTCGCGGGCCTGGTTTGGCCTTCTGGTGAAAACCAAGTCGGCTGTGGCGACGGATTCCGACATCGCGGTCGCCCGTGCGTATCAGGACACCAGTCTGGCGGCGTTCGCGCAGGACTTTGAGGTCTGGTCGACCAAGAAGCCGGCCCTGCAGATCATGCAGTTGCCGACCGACGGGCCATTCGGCAAGGCGCGCACCTGGTACAAGCAATTCTACAATGCGCGCGCAAAGGCCAAGGAATATCAGGACAAGGTGCGCGGCGTGCACACCAGTCCGGGCGTCCCCTCTGCGCCGGGCATGAAACAAGCCAGCTAGTTTTCAGCAGGCGATTGCAAAGCTCGGGACGGGCGGCGCTCAGCGCCGCCCGTTTCGTTTGTGCGCCGCGTTTTAGGCGGCGTTATGGGGCGCTTGATTAGCGCTTTGCGTTCATTCACTATATCCCATACGCAAAATAAGAATTGTGTTTCGCGATGCAGCGAAGCGGCGTTTCGGCGTCGCTTTCCAGCACGTAAGAGGCGGGCGGGCCTAGGGAGATTATCGCCATGGGTGAAATGCGCTTTGACGGCAAAGTAGCGATCGTGACGGGCGCCGGCGGCGGCCTGGGCAAGGGCTATGCGAGCCTGCTCGCCTCCCGCGGTGCGAAAGTGCTGGTGAATGATCTCGGCGGCGACTTTCAGGGCAGAGGCGCCAATGCCGGCTACGCCGAACAGGCCGCCGCGGAAATGCGGAGCAAGGGTGGCGACGCCGTAGCGAACGTCGACAGCGTTGCAACGCCGGAAGGCGCCGCCGCCATCGTTGCGGATGCGATGAACCGCTGGGGCCAGGTCGACATCGTCGTGAATAACGCAGGGATCGTCGGCGCATCCGGCGGCTTGGACACCGTAACGAACGAGCAATGGGACAAGGACATCGCAGTGTCCGCCAGCGGCACGTTCTATATGTGCCGCGCCCTTTGGGCGCACATGAAGGAACGCGATTACGGCCGCATTGTTAACGTCTCCTCCGGGTCATGGTTCGGTTTGGGCAGCGGCGTGCCTTATCCTGCCGCCAAAGGCGCCGTGTGGTCGATGACTCGCTCGCTGGCGGTTGCGGGGACTGCCTTGAACAAGAACATCAAAGTCAACGCGATCATGCCGATCGCCGGCAGCCGCATGACCGCTCTTATGGGCGAGGAAATCGATGGATTGATGCAGCGCGACTTCCCGCCAAGGTCCGTCGCGCCGGTTGTGGGCCTTTTGGCGCACGAGGATGCGCCCTGCACGGGTGAGATGTTCAGCGTCGGGGGCGGCGGTTTTGCCCGGGTGTTCGTCGGCGTGGCGCCCGGCTATCGCGCCACCGACAAGGATTGGACTCTTGAGGACGCGCGCGACCATTTCGATGAAGCGTTCAGTATCGATGGTTTCACGATTCCGCGTGACTCTATGGACGATGCGGCGCTTTACACGTCCGATGTGCCTTGGGCGGCTTTCCGTCAATATATCCAGTAAGCGCGAAAGTGCGCGATAGAGCAGGTGTCCTAGAATGGCTGATGACTTGAAGCACGTTGATCCGGAGCTGGCGCCGGCGCTCCAGACCTTCCCACCATTTGTTCTGAGCGACGACATCATCGTGGCGGTGCGTCAGGGCTTTAATGAAATGACTAAGGCGAACCCCTTGGGCGCGTCGGCTGCCGCCGCGGCCGAGGCGGCGACCGCCAAGGCGCCGGACGGCTATGAAGTGCCGATCTTCATTCACAAGCCAAAGGCCGAGGCGGCTGGAAAACGCGCTGGCCTGCTTTTCATCCACGGCGGCGGGTACATTTTTGGCGACGCGTTCATGTCCGGTCCGTCCTGCCGGGCGCAGGCCGACGCCGCCGATCTGGTGATCGTGGCGGTGGACTATCGTTTGGCCCCGGAAAATCCGCACCCGACCCCTGTTGAGGATTGTTACGCCGCGCTGCAATGGCTGTTCGATAACGCAGACGCACTCGGCGTGGATCGCGATCGCATCGGTATCGCCGGAGAAAGCGCCGGCGGCGGTCTTTCCGCCGCTCTGGCGCTTCTGGCGCGCGATCGCGGCAACCTGAAGCTGGCGTATCAGCAATTGATTTATCCGATGATCGACGACCGCACCTGCACGCGCACGGATATACCTGCGCATCTTGGGCAGTTTGTCTGGACCCGCGAATCCAACATCTATGGCTGGAAGTCTCTGCTGGGCCAGGCGCCGGGCGGCGCCGGAGTGTCGCCTTACGCCGCGGCCGCGCGCGCGGAAGATCTGTCCGGCCTGCCGCCGGCGTTCATCTACGTGGGCGCCCTGGACTTGTTCCTGGATGAGAACCTGGACTATGCGCGGCGTCTCCTCGCGGCCGGCGTGCCGACGGAGCTTCACGTTTATGACGGCGCTTATCACGGATTCGAAGTGGCCGTGGATTCGGGGGTGGCGCAACGGGCGTTCCGTGATCGGATCGATGCGCTGCGCAGGGGGCTCGCAAGGAAATAGGCGAAATAGCCGCGGCGCCGGACCTGCTCCGGCGCGGCGGCGCCGCCTCACAATATTAAGGATTTACGTGGATTTTGGCGGAGCGCTCGCCGCAGGCTTGCTGCTTGATCCGGCGATGCGGTTCTTTTAGTATATAATATATGGTAATTCGCACCGGTAAGTCCAAAGCCGAAGACGAGCAAACGGCGCCGCAGCATGGTCGCGGGCGTCCGCGGCGTACGTCACGCGGCGCTATCATTGACGCCGCCGTGACCCTGTTGCGCGCCAACCCTGAGGCGCCATTGTCGCTTAATGCCACGGCGCGCGCTCTCAACGTTACGCCCATGGCGATTTACACCTATTTCGCCAGCAAGGACGATTTGCAGCAAGCCGTCACGGAAGCGCTGTTCCGCGACTTCAAGGTCAAAGCGCCCAAGTCTGCGACCCCGATCGAAAAGATCGTGTCCTGGGCGTACGCAACCCGCCGGTATTTTCTGGATCGCCCGGAACTCATCAATCTGTTGATCTGGGAAGGCGGCCACGTGTCGGTCGGCTGGCTGGAACGATCGGCGGTGGTCATCGACGCAGTGTCGGACATGGGCTTCTCCGAAAGCGAAACGGGCGAAATCACGCTGTGGATCTGGCAGGTCGTGATGGGCGGCATCAATTCGGAGCTGCACGCGCTGCGAACGCGGCCGACGGTGACGGCCGACGATCTGGAAAATCTCGACGAGTCGCTGCGGCGGCGCATCGGTCTGGTGCGCAAGTTGGGAGAGCGCCCAAGCTTCAGCGAGGATTTCTTCAAATATCAGATCGATCGGATGTGCGATTCCCTACGGCTGCTTGCCGAAAAGCGTGGGCGATCAAAATAGTTAACAGGGGGGAGAAGTTCAGATGGCGGAAGGATTTGCGAAGACCGTCTACGACAACGTAGAGATTTTTGGCTATGGCGGCGGCATCATGCTCATCATGCTGCTCGTGGCCGAGCTCTTCATTCGCTGGCGCGAAGGGAAGTCGCCGATCTCGAAGGAAGCGCTGAACAGCTCGCTCACCTTCGTGATTTTCGGTTCGATCGCGGATGGCGTGATCTTCACGTCCATCCTGATTGCGGCGCTATTTCCGATCTATAATCTCACGCCGCTGCGCGTTCCGGTCGAACCGTGGACGCTGCCGATCTATTTCCTGATGGGCGAGCTGGGGTTCTATTGGTTTCACCGTATCGGCCATGAAGTTCGTTTTTTCTGGGCCGACCATTCCATCCACCATTCGGCCGAGACCTATGATTTCACGGTCAACCTGCGGCACACGCCATTGTCGACCGCCTATCGCTGGCTCACCTGGGCGCCGTTCGTTGCGCTTGGCTTCCACCCGGTCGTGTTTGTGATCATGGCCATGAGCGCGCCGTCCTTTCAGGCGTTCTGTCACACGACGCGCATCGGGCGTTTTCATCCCTGGTTTGAATGGCTCTTTGTGACGCCGAAGAATCACGGCGTGCACCATGCGTCGAACGACCTTTACATCGACAAGAATTACGGCGGCATCCTAATGCTGTGGGACCATGTGTTCGGCACCTACCAGCGCATGGAAGATGACGTCCCTCCGGTTTTCGGCATCAAGCACCCGCTGAAGAACGCCAATCCGATCGATGTAACGCTGCACGAATTCATTCCGCTGTTTAAGGATTTCGCGGCGGCGCCGACGTTCAAGCAAAAAATGGGCGTCCTGTTTGGCCGTCCCGGCAAGACGTTTGCACTGCCGCGCGATACGGGGCCCGTGCAGACGCCAGCCATTCAGGCAGCGGAGTAACGTTGGCGCGGGGGCGCTGACGCGACAAGAGACGATAAAACAAGCCCAAGGGGGGAATATGGACGATCCTTTCATGAAGGAGGTCCTGTCGGGCATCGAAACGTTCGGGCTCGGCGGCGCCGTACTGTTATTCATGGTGCTTTGCGCCGAGGTGTTCATTCGCTGGCGTGAAGGGAAATCTCCGCTTTCAAAGGAAGCGCTCAACAGCGCCCTGTTCTTCGGAGTCTTCGGTTCATTCATTCAGGCGACATTTTACACGGCGCTTCTGATCGCCGCGTTGTTTCCCGTCTATCATCTGACGCCGCTGCGCATCCCGGTCGCGCCCTGGAGTCTACCGATATACTTCCTCGTCGGCGAGTTGGCCTATTACTGGTACCACCGCATCGGGCACGAAGTGCGTTTGTGCTGGGCGGATCATTCGATTCATCATTCGGCTGGCACCTACGATTTCACGGTGAATCTGCGCCATGTGCCGTTTGAAGCGCTGTACCGTTGGGTGGTGTGGGCGCCGTTCATTGCTGTGGGCTTTCACCCGCTGATCTTCGTATTGTTTACGACCACGGCTCCATCTTTCCAGACCTTCTGTCACACGACGCGCATTGGACGTTTTCATCCGTGGTTTGAATGGGTCTTCGTAACGCCGAAAAACCACGGCGTGCATCACGCGTCGAACGAGCCTTATCTGGACAAGAATTATGGCGGTCTGCTGATGATCTGGGATCACGTCTTCGGCACATATCAGCGCATGGAAGACCATATCCCGCCAAACTACGGCATCACGCACCCGTTGAAAAACGCAAATCCCATCGGGGTGGTGCTCCACGAATTCATCCCGATCTTTAAGGATTTTGCGGCGGCGCCAACCCTGAAACAAAAACTCGGCGTCCTGTTCGGGCGTCCCGGTTACACATTCGAACTGCCCCGCGGCGAGGACTCGCGCGGATCTACGGCTCAGCTGAAAGCGGCGGAATAATCATGCCTCAGATGGATATTTGGACTGTTGCGGCTTTCGTGTTCGTCATGGCGCTCTTGGCGACTTTACGCCTTTCGTCGGTTTCGTGGGCGGAGAAGAAGCTCAGTGGGCCCGCACTTTTTCTCTTCAATCCGATTTGGCTCACGCCGCTGATATTCGCTCTGGCGTGGACGATCGGTTTGATGATCAAGGGGCAGGTGTCGCCCTGGCCGCCGTCCGCTTTCTCCCAGGGCGAGGCCTTTGGCGGCTATTGGGCGGGGGTCACCGCCTTTGTCGTCGTCATCATTGTCGATCTTTGGCTGACCTGGACCGGCGCGGCGATAGCGCTTCGCTATTCTCCGCCGGAGAAGCGGGCGCAGATCAGACAATTGCCGATCCTCTCGATTTTGCTGGGCGGCGGCTTCCTGTACTGGATGTGGTCCATTCACCACTGACCCGCTTCAATTATTTCATGCGAAGAAGGCGGATGGGAAACCATCCGCTTTTTTGTGGGCCCGCCGGCGTTGCGTATCCACCAGGCGCCAGCTACCGCTGAATCAGAACAAGATGAAGGAGGATCGCATGGCCACGTTCCCGAAGGGCTGCGCTATGATATTCGGCGGCAGCGGCGGTATCGGCGCCGGGGTCACACGCACCTTTGCTCAAGCGGGCGCCGATCTTGCGATCGTGTATCGCAGCCGGCAATCGGCGGCGCAGGCCGTCGCAGATGAAGCGGCGAAGCTCGGCCGAAAGGTCAGCATTCACGCCGCCGACGTCACTGATCCCGCTGTGGTGAAGGCGGCGGTCGATGAAGCAATCGCCGAACACGGCCGCATCCACACCGTCGTGTGGGGCGCCGGGCCGCTGGTGAACCAGCGCTATCTCTCGCAGACGCCGATGTCGGAGTGGCGGAACGCGTTCGACGTAGAAGTGCACGGCTTCTTCGCGGCGTTTCAGTCTGTGGTGCAGCATATGCGCGATCAGGGCGGGGGAAGTTTCGTGACGCTTGGTTCGGCGGGCCATGAGCTGTGGCCGGCGAAAGACGGCATGTCGGTTGCGGTGAAGGCGTCCAACGAACAATTAGTGAAGGGCATTGCGAAAGAAGAAGGCCGCTACAAGATCCGCGCGAACTCGGTGCTTGTGGGCGTAATCGACGCCGGGCAGATGCACAAACTGAGCGCACAGGGGCAGCTGGATCAGAAATGGGTCGACGCTTCGCTCAGGCTGATTGCGATCAAACGCTGGGGCACGGCGGAGGAAATCGGGCATGCTTGCGTGTTCTTCGCCTCGGATGAGGCGGGCTACGTCACGGGACAGTCGATTTCCGTTTCAGGCGGGCTCGGCGTTTAAGACCGCGCTGCGCCGGTTTTAGGCTGGTGCGCCCGTGTACAGCGGATAATCCGTATAGCCGACGCGGTCGTCGCCGTGTCCGGTATAAAGCGTGTCGCGGTTCAGTTCGACGATAGGCGCGCCCACTTTGAAACGCTCCACCAGGTCCGGATTTGCGACGAAAGCCTGCCCGTACGAGACTGCCTGCACCTGGCCAGTATTCAGCCAAGCCTGGCCGGATTCCAAGGTCAACCCGCTATTGCCGATGATGTTTCCCGACCAGATCGGGCGGAGCAATTCGATCGAATCGAGACCCGTGAATTGCGGAACATGGATGATGTGCATGTAAGCGAGCCCAAGGCCGTTTACGGCTTTCGCCAGTTCCGAATAGGTCTCGGCGGGATTTTCATCCTTCATGTCGTTGAAGCCGATGCCCGGGCAAATGCGGAAGCCGACGCGGTCCGCGCCGATCGCTGCCGCCATCGCTTCGAGCGTCTCCACCACAAAGCGGATGCGGTTGGTCGCGCTGCCGCCATACTTGTCGGTGCGCTGATTGGAGTTGCTGGAGAGAAACTGCATCGGCAGATAGCCGCTGGCGCAATGCAATTCGACGCCCTCGAGGCCCGCTGCGCGAGCGTTTTTCGCCGCCTGCACATACTCGCTAATGATTCCCGGAATTTCGCTGAGCTCCAATGCGCGCGGCGTTTCGGTCGCGACAGGTACGCCATCGGGGCCGGGGATCGTGTGCCGGGACGCGATCGCAGAAGGCGCGTAAGTGTCGGCGTTCGGATCTTTGTTGGCGCGGACGGAGGCGCGGCCGACATGCATGATCTGCATCACCATGGCGCCGCCTTGCGCCGCTACTGCGTCATTGACCTTCTTCCAGCCCGCGGTCTGCACCTCGGAATGAATGCCCGGAGTCCGCCAATAGCCCTTACCTGCAGGCGATGGCTGCACGCCCTCGGTCACGATGAGGCCGGCGCTGGCGCGTTGGCGGTAATATTCGGCCATGATGTCGGTCGGTTCGTCCTGCGGGCCCGCACGGTCGCGCGTCATCGGCGCCATCACGATGTGGTTGGACAACGGGATCGCGCCAAGTTTCGTCGGCGAAAAAATGTCGGGCATTGGTCTTCTCGTTTTTAGCTGCGCACGCGGGGCTTCGGCAGCGGCGCGCCGCGCCGCATGGTCTCGATGAACTTTTCAAACGGCGCCGGTTCGGCGACCGGCGCTTCGTTCGTTGTGCCGACGCGCGCCCAATATTCTTTCCACGACGGGAAGAGATCGTGGAAGCTGCCTTCATAAGGCGGATGCCCCGGCCAGCGCATCTTGCGTTGACCGATCGGCGGCTTGTTGAGATCCGTGGCGTACCAATATAGCGGCAGGCGGCGGCGGAAGAACCAGCGGCCGCCGATGCGCTCATACTTGTCGAAATACATCATCTGCATGATGACCCACTCGGCGCCGGTCTCGTGCTCGTTCTTGGAATAGACAACGCCTTGGGCGTTGTTGGGATCATCGAACTCGATGATATGGCCGCCGATATGATGCGACGTGCCGTCGAATTGCATGGAATGCGTTTCTTCAAACCAGTCGCGCAACGCCTTCCGGCCAGTTTTGCCGCCGCCGACTTTCACGTCTTCGGGAAACAGGGACACCCAAGCGTCCGAATCCCGCATGTCGAGAGCCAGCGAATATTTGGCGGCCAATTGCCGGATGGCGTCGAGCGATTCAAGCCGGTCGATGCGCGCTTCCAGATCCGATGTCATCGAGTTCGATACCCTTTCGTCTGCGCTCTTGCTTTTACGGCGCCATCCAGTGGCCGCCATTCACATCCAGAACGGCGCCGCTGACCACGCGGCTGTAATCCGAAACGAACATCAGCACGCCGCGGGCGCAATCGTCTTCCGGCGGGATGATGCCGATCGGAATGTCCTTGGTGAGGTGACCGACGACGGCTTCGCGGGTGGCGCCGGCGTTCACCTGCCCTTGAATGAAACCCTCGACCGGCGCGCCGTGGATCCAGCCCATACGGCAGGTGTTGACGCGGATGCCATATTTGCCGAGATCGCTCGCCATGTAGCGGCCCATGACGTTTACGCCGCCCTTTGCGACCGCGTAACCCATTTCCCAGTTTGAATCGTCAAAGCCGTAGGGCTTGACCGTCGCCATCGTGGATACGTTCACAATTGCGCCGCCGCCGTGCTTTTTCATGTTCTCCGCGGCCGCCTGCGTCATCTGGAGGGTGCCGAGCACGTTCGTTTCGTAGATCTTGCGCCAGTCATTCAGATCGGCGTTCAGCGTGCCGCCCCAATCGCCGTGATAGACGGCGGAGTTCACAAGGCCGTCGATTTTGCCGCCGAACGCTTCGGCGACCTTATTGACGAAATTGTCGCACTGATCGCGCTTGGTGATGTCGCACGCAACGCCAACGGCTTTGCCGCCGGCGGCTGTGATTTCCTTGGTGACCTGCTCGACATAGTCCTTGTTGCGTGCGCCCAGGCCGACTTTTGCGCCTTCCTTGGCGGCGATCCGCGCCAGCGATTGACCCATGCCCGGCCCGATGCCGCTGATCAGAACAACCTTGTCACGAAGCAGCATTTCTCTCCCCTTTGTTTGTGTGCGGTCTAATCCGAGCGCACTTTGCAGCCTGCGCCGGGCCGCGTGTATTTCGCGTCCAGCCCGTGGCGTCAGAGCATAGCGGCGCCGAATCCAATGAGAAGCGAATAAATTGCGGGCATGCGTTCGGATTTCCGAACGCAATGCGGCAATCGCCGTTGTCCTTTGCTGGCTGCTCTCAGGCCTTCGACGCCATAGCGCGCAGTTCGTTGCGCAGAACCTTGCCGCCTGCATTGCGGGGCAGATCGGCGACGAACTCGATGCTCTTGGGGGTTTTGTAGTTCGCCATGTTCTCGCGCGCCCAGGCGATGATTTCCGCTTCTGTCGCTTTCGCGCCGGGGCGCAGGATGACGAAGGCCTTGCCGACCTCGCCCATGCGTTCGTCCGGTACGCCGACCACGGCCGCCACTTCGATCCCGGGATGCGCCTGCAGGAGCTTTTCGATTTCCGCCGGATAGCAATTGAAGCCGCCGGAAATGTACATGTCCTTCTTGCGGTCGGTGATTTTCAGATAACCGCGCTCATCCATTGAGCCGACGTCGCCGGTATGCAGCCAGCCGTCCGCGTCGATCGCTTTGGCGGTCGATTCTGGATCGTCGAGATAGCCCTTGGTGACTGCGTGACTGCGCACCCAGATCTCGCCGGTGGCGTTGGGCGGGACAGCGGCGCCGTCGTCATCGACAACCTTCATCTCGATCCCCGGCAACGCTTTGCCGCAGGTATAGGCGATGGTTTCGGCGTCATCGCCCTGGCAGGTCATGCAGATGGCGCCGCATTCGGTCATGCCGTAACCGTTGACGATATTCTGCATGCCCAGTTCCTTGCGCATGCGCTCCACCATGGCGGGGGGCACGGGCGCCGCGCCGGTGACGGCGACGCGCAGGGACGAGAAATCGAAGGCTTTGCCTGTGCCCAGCTCCGCCAACAGCGATTGATAGATGGTCGGCGGGCCGGGGATGAAATTGATCCTGTAATGTTCGATCATGCGGATGCATTCCTGCACGTCGAAGATCGGCATCGGCACAATCGTGCAGCCGCGCACCAGGCAGCCTACCCATCCGGCCTTGTAGCCGAAGGTATGGAAGAACGGGTTGACGATGAGGTAATTGTCGCCCTGACGCAAATCGACGCGGGTAGACCAGTCGCCGAATATTTGCGTGACCTGCCGGTGCGTGGTGATGGCGCCTTTGGGCGCGCCGGTGGTGCCGGAGGTGAAGATGATGTCGCTGACGACGTCGCCCTTCAGCGCCGCCATCGCCGCGTCGACGCGTGGATCGTCCGCGCCCTTGCCGCGCGCGACGAACGTCTCGAATTCGGCGTCCATCGAAATGATCTCTTTGAGATCCGGCATCGGCTTGTCGGCGATCATCGCGCGGTGGTCGACGCCGCGGAATTTGGTCGAGGCGAAGACGAACTTGGAATGCGATCGGCTGATGAGATCGACGGCTTCCATCGCCTTGAAACGGGTGTTCAGCGGGACGATGGCGGCGCCGCAGATTTGCGTTCCGAGGGAAGCGAGAATCCATTCCCGGCAATTCGGACCCCAGATCGCAACGCGGTCGCCGGCCTTCAAGCCGCTTTCGAAGAAGGCCGAGGCGGTTGCGCGCGCATCGCGCCAGAGTTCAGCAAAGGTCCAGCGGCGATCGCCCTCGATCAGCGCCGTTTGCGTTCCCCACTTTTGCGCGGCCTCTTGCGCTGCGCCAGGAATAGTCTCGGGCCAGTTGCCCATCACGTCCGTCACGCAACCGTTCTCCGCTGCAAGCAATTAGGCGGTTTGCATATTTGTAGGGCCCCAGAAAGCCCGCATCTCGACCACCTTGCTTTCGTCATTGAACTTGAAGGTGTCGATCACGTTAACGCGCATTGCGACGTTTCCGTCGGGACCCGGCACGGCCACGTTAAAGGCGAAGGCCGCGTAAGGCGGCACAATGCGGATTTGGCCCTCCAGCGTCAGCTTGGCGCCGTTGGACATCGCCATCTTGTAGAACTCGCGCACGGCCTCGCGGCCATTATGAATCGGCGTGCCGATCGGGTCTTCTACGGTGCATTGCTCTGCGAACAGATCAGCCACCGCGTTGTGATCGCGCTTGGCGAAGGAGGCCAGATAGGTCTCGACGGCGGCCGCCATTTTTTGAGGATCCGACATTGGGGCGTCCCTAGCTTGCGCGGCTTAAGACCCGCGGCAGTTTATGTTTAGAAAGGCGTAAACTCTGAAACCCTTAGAGCAGAATATTCGGAGCGGCAAGGCATAGCGAAAGCGAATAAGAAGGTCCGGCGCCGCAATCCTTGACTACTTGCGGAGCAGCGACTACCGAGCCTTGAAACGCCGAATGTTTTGCGTTGGCCGCGCCTTCTGGAGCGCGCCCCTGACACAATCGCTACGGATAAGGGTGCGCGCTCCTTTGGAAACCCTTCTTGACGCGTCGCGAGGCGCAAGAGAACCTAAAAAAGAAGATCGGACGACCGCACTGCAGCACGAAGCGGCGCTGCGCGTATTTCTCAGGAGCGACTGGTGAGCAAGGTCAAGGCGGCGATCATTGGATCGGGCAATATCGGCACCGATCTGATGATCAAGATGGTGA
>CAYNCS010000011.1:0-40560 GCA_964395875.1 uncultured Caulobacteraceae bacterium
ATCCATACGTGTGATCACAATTGCCACGGCGCCGTCCGATTCCTGGCAGCAATCCAAGAGACGCAGTGTTGGCGCCACGATCCAGCGGCTGGCCTGATGCTCTTCGAGCGTGATGGGTTTGCCGTAGAACCAGGCGTTCGGATTTGTCGCGGCGTTCTTGCGCATCAACACCGACACGCGGCCAAGGTCTTCGGAGGTGACGCCGTATTTGTTCACGTATGGCCCGGCTGAGAGCGCCTCCCACGTCGCGGGGGTTTGCGCGCCGAACGGCAGACACCATTCGATGAAGGTCGAGCTGTGCCCGTTGGGCGACATCTGCAATTGCAGATTCGGCTGGCCGAAGCGGTATTGCGAGCGCTCGTTCATCGAGCGCCACAAGACGATGCAATCGCAGAAGCCCGACTCCACCGCATGCTTGGCGTGGACCAGCGAGGAGATCGACCCCGCGCCGCCCTGCGGGATGCGCATGGTGTAGCGTATTTCCTTCACGCCGATATTGCGCATCAGATCGACTTCGTCGGAATGATCCAGCGTGTAGGTCATGACGCCGTCGATGTCGGCCGGCTTCAGTCCCGCATCGGCGAGCGCCGCCAGCACGGCTTCGGCGCAAAGCTGTTGCTCGGAGCGCCCCGAGTTCCGCGAGAATTCCGTCTGACCGATGCCGACGATTGCGGCCTGTTGATTTCCCTTCAGCATGATCGCCTCACGCCAGATGGAAGACGGGCAGCGCGTGGCCGCCGCGCGTTTTCGCGAACCCGACTTTCACGGGTAAACCCACCTTCATGGTTTTTGGGTCGGCGCCTTCGACATTGCTGACCATGCGGATGCCCTCTTCGAGTTCAATCAACGCAACGATGGGCGGCACGTCGAAGCCAAACGCAGGCGGCTGCACCGGCATGACCCAGGAGACGATCGTGCCGCGGCCAGACAATTCCGCTTCTTCTCGCTTGAAGCTCAGGCATTCGGGGCAAATCGCGCGCGGCGGGTGATGCAGCATGCCGCAGCCGCCGCATTTCTGCACCACGAAGCGTCCCTCCTCCGCCGCCTTCCAGAAGAACGCGCCCTCCACCGACATGATCGGATCCGGGCGATTGGGATTGAGATTTGAGTCTGTCATTGCCAGGGGCTCTTCATCGCTTTTTGGGATTTGCGGGGCGGCGTTGAACTCATCGCACCTTCTGCGGCGAGTTCATCGATCTGCTCTTCGCTGTAACCGAGTTCGAGAAGGATCTCGGTACTGCAATCGCCCACCACCAATGGCGCGCGCTGCAGCACGCCCGGCGTGGCGGAGAGATCATAGGTCAGGCCGATCTGTTCGAGCTTGCCGACATAAGGATGGTGGTATTCCGCCGTCCATTTGCGCTGCTTGAAGGCCTTGTTGTCGAAAAGGCCCATCGAGGCCTTGTCGTCGGACTTTTCGGCGGGAACGCCGATTTCCGCCAGGATCGACAGCGCCTCGTCGAGACCGCGCTTGGCGAACGCCGCTTCCGGATCGGCGCCGGCGAACGAGTCAAACGCCGTGCGATGCTTTTGATCGACCGCCGCCACCTGCACCCAGCCGTCCTTGGCCTTGTAGAGGCGATAGTACTTGGTGAGGCCCAATTGCTGCGCGTCGATGCGCGGACGCTGCACTACGGAACCATCGGGCTTGGCGACGGCATAAGACGTGTTGAGCAGGCAGGCATTGACGATGGAGGTGTCGACCATCTGTCCCTTGCCCGTCTTCTCCCGCTCCATCAGCGCGTTCACGATGCCGATGGCCGAGAGGAAGCCATTGCCGGTGTCGCCCAATGAGGTGAGGCTCCAGAGCGGCTTGCCGCCCGCAAACACTGCGCCGTCTTCATATTGAATGCCGGAGAGGCACGCGCCCGTCTGGTCGTTGCCGGGCAGACCCATGCGCGGGCCTTTTTCAAAGCCGCGCGTGTGGCAATAGATCAGCCGCGGGAACTCCTTCGACAGCGTCTCGTAATCCACGCCCAGACGCTGCGCGGCGTCGTAGCGCATATTGTGCTGGACCACATCGGCGGTCGCGATCAGCTTCTTCAACGCCTCCATCGCTTTCGGATGCTTCAGCATCAGAGCGAGGCTGCGTTTGCCGCGATTGGCCACGTAGGCAATGTGCGTGCGGTGCCAGTATTCGTCCCACAGCGTGTTGATCTTGATCACGTCCGCGCCGAGGTCCGACAGAAGCTGGCAACCGAACGGCCCGGCAATGGCGAGGCCAAGATCCAGCACGCGGATGCCCTTCAGCGGCGGCTCGCTTTTTATTGAGACGCCGGATTTCGCCGACGGCGCGGCAAGCTTTGCCGCTTCGGCCTTCACGGAGGCGGTGTCGGCGCCGGTCGCCCGCGTGGGGCCCTTCACTTCGCCCTGGCTGTTGCTGAGGCGATAGGTGATGCCGACCTGATTGATCTTGCCAAGTTCGGGATCATCCACCGTGGTCACGCAGCGATCGTCGATCAGCAGCGGGTCGGTCAGCGATTCCTCGATCGAGCGGCATTCCTGCATCGTCATTTCGGCGACGCGGGCGGCCTCCACCCATTCGGCGGCGGTGAATTTGCGGATCGCGTCGGCGAGGATCGGCTGGTAATGGCCCATCACCAGCAATTCTTCCGGGCCGATGCCGAAGCGGTCAGGATCGTTCTGCACGGTGAGGTCCGGCGTCGCGTTCAGCGTATCGCCTTGCGAGGCCTGCAGGATGAAGCGCGGATTGGGCACCCAATTGTGAACCCAGCGTCCGTCCTTGCACTGGAAGTGGCCCTTGGGGCTCGACGAAGCGATGATCCAGGTGTTGAAGCCCGGCGCTTCGTCTTCTTCCACGCGCTGCCAGCAGCCGGTCCCGCAGGCCATGGCGCCTTGCAGGAGCGAGGTGCTGACCTTCTGGCCGGCGCCGGTGCGTTCGCGCACGAACAAGGCTGACGCGATGCCGATGGACGCGGAGAAAAATGCGCCAAGCGACGGCCAGGGCGACGACACGAACAACGGCCCCTCGCGATTGGCGCCCTGCACCCAATCGGGATCGATATTGGCGGCCTCGAGGATCGGATTTTCCTTGCCCGCCAGGTGCCAGACGGCGCCTTCGGGCCAGCCGCGCTGTTCGTATTGCAGACCGGAGCGCGCCGCGACCAGCGCGTCATAGCCCTTGCGGCCCTCGTTCTCCGGGCCTTCGCCGTAGGCCGTGATCGAGCAATAGATGAGGCGCGGATTGAGTTTGGAGAGCGTTTCGAAATCGATGCCTAAGCGCTTCGTCACGCCCGGCGTGAAGCTTTCAATGAGCACGTCCGCATTCGCGGCGAGCCGCAGGAACAGCTCTTTATCTCTTGCGTCTTTCAGATCGAAAACGGCGTTGCGCTTGCCGCGATGCCAGACCTTGTAGCCCAACTGACCCGCAAACGGATCGCCCTGAGGGCGCTCGATGCGCGTAACGTCCGCGCCGTGATCGGCCAGCAGCATCCCGACCATGGGCCCCGCAATGCCCCAGCTCAAATCCAGGACTTTCAGATTCGAAAGCACTCCGCTCATTGGGCGTCTCCCTAATGCGCGCGGCTCTTTGCGGCCGCGTCAGCCCAGTTCCGTGAAACGATAAGGACGCGGCCCGGATTCACGGGTGTGAGTCCGGGCCGCGCTAAGCCTTACGAGAAGCCGAAGGTCTTCATCGCATTGCCGCACACGATCTTGTAGCGATCGTCCGGCTTGATGCCAGCGGCGGAGAATTGCGTTTCGATCGTTTCCTTGGACTTCGGCCAGCAGGTCGCCGGATGCGGAAAGTCCGTGGACCAATAGAGGACGTCCGGGCCGAAATATTCATAAGCCATCTTCAAGCCGTACGGCTCGAACATGAAGGTCGCGCCCATCTGCCGCTTGAAATACTCGCTCGGCAGCATTTTGAGTTTCGGGAAGGAGTAATGGCCCTGCTTGATGCGGCCATCGAGGATGACTTCGAACAGAAACGGCAGCCAGCCCAGGCCCGGCTCGACCATCATCACCTTCAGTTTCGGGTGCTCTTCCAGCACGCCCGTGAGCAGCCAGAAGGCGAACACTTCCTGCATTTTCAGCGCCGGCATGCCCATCGCAATGCCTTTCACCGGGGTCGGGTCGCGCGCCATGATCTCGTAGAAGTCTTCGGTCGTTTCCAGATGTTGCAAGACAACGAGGCCAGCCTCTTCGATGGCCTTCCACATGCGCGCATAGTCTTCGTGATAATAATCCTTCAGACCGAATTCATGCGGGTATGGCGGAAGTTGAATGCAGCGGCCGCCTTTCTTGGCGATGCGGTCCACTTCCTTCACCGCCCAATCCACATCGAACGGCATCATCTGATAGGCGCAAAGAAGCCGGTTCGTATCAAAGGCCGCGAAATCGCCAATCGCGTCATTGAGACCCGAGAGCATTTCTCTCCAGTCGTCGCCCATGCTTTGGGGCGTGCACAGCTTGGAGCCAGAGAGCTCGGGGAAAATCACTTCCGCCCAGACGCCGTCACGGTCCATGGCTTTCAGCTTGGCGTGCGGTTCGGTGTGGCCGGGATCGTTCCAGGCTTCGGGGTCCATGATGTCGTTGATGTTCGGCATGAAGCCGCCCATCTTCCGCGCGGACTCGGCTTGATACTTCTTCACCGCTTCTTGCCAGCGCGGACGGAGCCGCTCCGGAAGACGCGGCAGCACCCATTCGTCGGTGTAGAGCACGTGCGAGTCGACTGAGATAAGTTTCTCTTCTCTGGGCTGAAGTTTCAGCGCAGTGGACATGGGTAACCTCCCTTTGGTTATTGTCGGCCGGGCAGCCCGGCGGCGTTTCTTGAATGGAAGTAACGGCCAGTTTTGGTCTGTTCTCAACAGCGCGAAGTGACATTCCAGTCGACAAAATATGACAAAATAGATCATCATCCGCTGCCGAGGCCGGGAGGGGTTAGCCCTCACCAACAAAGGCAAACGTCTCGGTCAAAAGCGCGCAATGGGAGGCGCACGTGCAATCGGATGAATTCATTCAGGACTTTACCGAAGCTCTGATCGAAAGCGGGATTCGCCACGGGATCGCAAACCTCTTGCCGGCGCGCCCGGCCGGCAGATGCTGGTCGAGCGAAGAATTCGTCAACATCATGCAGATCGTCGGTCGCGCGCTGGACGATGCGCATTTCGGCTTCGGCGCCACCCGTTGCCCTCTGCAGGCGCAGCAATTCGGCGTCGAGGTCATGCTGCTCAGCAACACGCTTGGCGAGGCGCTCGACCGCTACAGCCGCTTTTTCCAGATCGCCTCGCGCGAGCTTTCAATTGCGATCGAACGCACCGCCACGCACGTGAATATCGAGCTGAACGGTCCGGGCGTTGACGTGGACCCCCGTCAATTCCTGATCGAATGGAATTCCGTGCGTATTCTTGGCATCTCGCAATGGCTTGTCGGCGCGAGCTTCCCTGCGGCGGAAGTGACGTTCATGCACAAGCGCCGGCTTCCCAAGGCCGTGTATGCGTCGGTGCTCGGCGACCGCGTTCTTTTCGAACAACCAGCCAATCGCATCTCGTTTCCGATTCACGAATTGTCACGGCGCGTCATCTTCGACGCGGAGGACCTCACCCGCCTGTGGTCTAAGCGCTTCGAAGGAAATTCACGCAACCATCTGAACGAGAACTGGAGCGCGCTGGTGAAATCCTCGCTGCGCTCAAGCCTGTTGCGGCTTGAGCCATTGCCGACGATGGAGGATCTGGCCGGAACATTCCGCGTCAGCAGCCAGACGCTGCGCCGGGGCCTGAAGGCCGAGGGGCTGACTTATCGGGCGGTGAAGGATTCGGCGCGGCGCGAAGTGGTGTTGAATAACATTGCCGACACCTCCCTGACGCTAGGGCAGATATCCGTTTTGGCGGGCTTCGCCGAAACAAACGGCCTGGAGCGCGCCATGAAAAACTGGACGGGCCTGCGCCCGTCCGATGTGCGGCGCAACATGCTGAGGGAAAATGGCGGCGCCAAGAGCCGGTAAAGCCCGCAGCGACCGCCGGCTTTCCTTAAGCTGCGTATTCACTGCGCTTTGGCGTGAACACGTCGAGATTCATCACGGCGACGTCGCCATAGACTTCGCCGTGATGCGTGACGTTCGGCGGGATCACCAGCAGACCACCCGGCCCTAATCGAATGACCTGACCTTCCATGTGAAAGTCGATCTGGCCTTGCAGGATATAGACGATCTGCTCGTTCGGGTGGGCGTGCGGGCGCGGCTCATGGCCGGGCTGAAGGCGGTTCAAAGACACCGTCGCGCCCTCGCCGGAGAACGCCTTGCGTTCGACGCCAGGGCGCACAGCCTCCCACGGCATTTCATCCCAGTTGATGCTGTGAAAGTTCATCGCACTCATCCTTAGAGCCCTTCCCGCTCGCGCCGAACAGCCCGAGCGGATAAGAAGGGCTCTCAATTAAAAGTTAGACCCATTTTATCCCGATTTGAATTTGAACCAATCAAATCGGGAATGGGTCTAGGCGGCGCCGTAGCCGCCGCCGCCCGGCGTTTCGAACACGACCTTGTCGCCCGGCTTCATGGTCATCTTCTTACCTTCGGACACTGCGACGCCGTTGACAAGGAAGCGCCCCGGCGCGCCGGGCTCGCCGCCCGCGAGGCCATCCGGCCCGCGATCCAGACGGCTCGGCACTGCGTTCAGCAACCATGGCTGATCGGTGCGCATGTGGAAGGCGATGATCTGACCATCGCCGCCAGTGGATTTACCTTTGCCGCCGGAGCCGCGGCGCAATTCGCGCCGGTCGAACACGATGGGCATCGCGGCTTCCAGCACTTCGACCGGCACCGCCGCCACGCCCGTGGGATAGCACGTGGCGTTCGGGCCGGGCTTGGTCAGACGCGCGCCCATGCCGCCGGAATAATTGAACATCGACGACGTAAACGCCTGACCGTCCGCGCGCTTGCCCTGGATCTGCATTGTCCAGACGGCGCCGGAGCCTTCGGCCAGAACGCGATCCGGCATCACATTATGCAGGGCCTTCAGGATCGGCATCGGCACGAACATGCCGACGACGTGCCGCGCGTTCACCGGCGCCGGATAGGCCGCATTCACGATGGAGCCTTCCGGCGCGACGACTTCGATCGGCGCGAGCGAGCCGTAATTGTTTGGCTGTTCCGGGTTCAGGCAGGAGCGTACGGCGAACGTCGCATATGCGTGCGTGTAGTTCTTCACCACGTTGATGCCCATCAGGCTGGCGCCCGAACTGCCGGTGAAATCGATCGTGACCTGGCCGGCCTTGTTGTCGATGGTCACGGCCGTTTTCAGCGTGATCGTATCGCCGCCCGGCACGTCAAACTGGCTTTCGCCATGCCACGTACCCGCCGGCAACGCGCGGATGGCGTCGCGCGTGGCGCGTTCGGACCGTGCGATGATTTCTTCGGACAGCGCTTCAATATCTTTCAGGCCTTGCCGTTTGCATAAGGCGATCAGCTTGTCGCCGCCGGCGCGGCCGCTCGACACCTGCGCCGCGAGATCGCCGAAGACGTGATCGGGCGTGCGCACATTGCGGCGGATGATGTCGAACAGAGTTTCGTTCGGCTTGCCCTTTTCATAGAATTTCAACGGTGGAATCCACAGGCCCTCTTCGTGCACGTCGCGCGCGCCTGCGCCGATGCCGTAACCGCCGATATCGGTGTGGTGAATGGTCGAACCGATATAGCCGATCAGCCGCTCGTCCCAGAAAATCGGGCACATAACGGTGATGTCGAAGAAGTGGCCTGCCGACATCCAGGGATCATTGGTGATGACGACATCGCCCGGCTCGAGCTTGCCGTCGAAAATCTTCGCCAGCGCTTCGCCCGCCACGGACAGGGAATTGATGTGACCGGGCGTGCCCGTGTTCGCCTGCGCGACCATGCGGCCCTTGGCGTCGAACAGGCCGCTGGCGAGGTCGCCCGCTTCCCGCACGATCGGGCTGAAGGCGATGCGCTGCAGCGCCTTGGCTTGCTCGCTCACGATGCCGATGATGTTCGACCAGAGAATTTCCAGTTCGATGCCGTCGATGGCGGCCGCGGTGGGCTTTTGGTTTCCGTCCATTTTATTCACCTCGCGTCGCGATGATGCAGGAAAGATCGCCAAGCGCGGCTGTCCAGCCGGCCGGGATCACGATGGTGGTTTCACGTTCTTCGATCAAGGCTGGGCCGGGAATCTCCTGACCCGGCGCCAGAGACGCGCGGTCATAGACTTTCGCGGGGCCGCTGGCGCGCCAGAGCGGCACGTCGCGTTCGCCCTTCGGCTTGCCCGGCGCGCGCTGCGGGGTTTCGGCGCCGCCAAAGCGTTCGCCTGCCTGCGTCGCCGTCACGCGCCAGTTCACGGTTTCGATCGGCACGTGGGACGGGTTCACGCCATATTGCGTGAAATACGCGCTTTCGAACGCCGCGCGGATGGCTTCGGCGTTGTGCGAGAAGCGTGGATTTTCCGGCAACGTCACCGTCACTTCGTTCTGTTGTCCGAAATAACGCAGATCCGCAGCGAAGCTCCATTGGATTTCATCGGCCTTGGCGCCGCCGGTGACGAGCGCTTCGGTTCCTTCCGCTTCCATTTCGGCGATGAGCTTGTCGGTCGTGGCCCAATCCATCGCGTCGAGACGGCCGACCGCGCTGCGCACCAGATCCAGACGCACTGGCGTCACCAGGGCGCCGAACGCGGACAGAACGCTGGCCTGCGGCGGGAAGATCACTTTTTCGCCCTGCAGAAGTTCAGCCACTGCACAGGCGTGCACGGGCCCGGCGCCGCCGAACGCCAGAAGCGTCAGGCCGCGATAATCGAAGCCGCGATCTGTCGCGTGCGTGCGCACGGCGCTCGCCATGGCTTCGGCGACGATACGATAGATGCCGCTGGCCGCCTGTTCGGACGAAACGCCCAGCGCCGCCGCGAGCTTGCCGATCTGCTTGTCGGTCGCGGCTTTATCCAGCGGCATGTCGCCGCCCAAAAAGTTGTCCGCGTCCAACAGGCCCAGTGAAAGGTCCGCGTCCGTGACCGTCGCGTTCTGGCCGCCGCGGCCGTAACAGGCCGGGCCGGGCTCGGACCCCGCGCTATGCGGGCCGACCTTCAACAGGCCAAGGGAATCGATCGAGGCGATGCCGCCGCCGCCCGCGCCGATTTCGATCATGTCCACCGACGGGATCGTCAGCGGCATGCCGCTGCCCTCGCAGAAGCGATAGCGGCGGTCGACTTCCAGGAGGCCGGTCACCAGCGGAGTCTTGTTCTCAATGAGGCAGGCTTTCGCCGTGGTGCCGCCCATGTCGAAGGACATCAAGGTGTCGAGGCCTAGACGATCCGCATAGAACGCCGCCGCCAAAGCGCCCGCCGCCGGACCGCTTTCGATCATGCGGACGGGATTGCGCCCGGCGACTTCCGCGCCGATGACGCCGCCGCTGCTGAGCATGATGAGCGGCTCCTGATCGACGCCGCGTTGTTGCAGGTTCGTCGCCAGACCGCGCAGATAGGGCTCGGTGATCGGCATCGTGTAGGCGTTAATCGCCGTGGTCGAGGCGCGCGGATATTCGCGAATTTGCGGCGCAATGGCCGACGACACTGAGATGTAGATTTCCGGGGCGGCCGCGGCGAGCGCGGACGCGATCTTGCGTTCGTTTTCCGGATTGCGGAAGCTGTTGAGCAGGCAGATCGCAACCGAGGCGACGCGCGCTTCACGCAGTTTCTTGGCGATGGCTTCGACGTCTTTCGGATCGACGCTTTTCGTGATCGTGCCGTCCGCCAGCGTCCGTTCGTCGATCTCGAACGTCAACTCACGCGAGATGAGCGGGTCCGCGAACTCGATCTGCGGATCGTACATTTCAAAGCGGTGCTCGTTCCGGATCGGCAGAATATCCGGGAAGCCCTTGGTGGTGATCATCGCCGTCGGCGCGCCCTTGCGCTCGATCAGCGCGTTGGTGACGACCGTGGTTGCGTGCACCACGATGCCGTCGACGTCGCTGAACTTCACTGACGCCTTGTCCAGCACCTGCTCCGCCGCGCGGAAGAAGCCCTCCAGCAAATTGGTATGCGTAGTGAGCGCCTTGTCGACAGTGAGCGTATTGTTGGGGCTGCGCAGCACGGCGTCCGTGAACGTGCCGCCGATATCGACTGCTAACGAGTATTTCAAAGTGGATCTCCACGCCATCCAAGCAGATGAGATGCGTCAACAGACGCCTTTTTGATCATGGCTTCCTGGGCCGGGGCTTCTGACGAGGTCAGGTCCCGGACAGAGCCGACGATTGCGATCGAGGCGCGCATGACGCCGCGATGATCGAACACCGGCGCAGCCAATGCGCCGAAGCCGACCTGAACGCCGTCCACAGACCGCGCCCAACCGTTCTTGCGAATTTCGACAATCGTTTTGCGGATTCGTTCCGCCGTTTTCGACGCGCTGCCCGCGCCTTCGCGCGCCAGTTCCGCGTCGAGCAATTCCTCCGCCCCGTAAGCGAGCGTGATGAGGCCATGCGCGGACGTCAGAAGGCCCATGCGCGCGCCGGGGCGGATGGTGAATTCAAACAAGCCGCGGCCGGGCACCATTTCCAATACGGTCACGGCGCCTTCGACGATGCCCGCCAACGTCACCGCGAAGCCCGAAATCTCACCGAGCCTCGCCATGACTGGATACATCAAACGGGCGATGTCGAAGCGGTCTCGCACCATTTCACCGAGCGCCAGAACGCGGATGCCGACTTCGTATCCTTCCGTGCGCGGATCCTGATAGGCGTAACCGAGATCGACCAGGCAGCGCAGATGCCGGTGCGCGCGTGTCTTAGAGATGCCGAGCTCCAGCGCAACTTCGGTGACGCCCTTCGCCACCTTCGAACTCGCCAGCAACTCAATGAGCCGCAGCGTCAGATCGACGGATTCCAGCCCGGCGGCGGGTTGGGCAGGCTTAGACAACTGGACTGCGGGGATCGATTTCATTCCGCTCACCGGAACAATGTTTTGCTGTACGCTATAGCGACATTTTATTAGGCTGGCGTCAATGTCCAGACGCGCACGGCGACAGGGAGAAATCTGCATGCACCCCGAATTCAGGCAGAAAGTTCGCACGCACACGGATTGCCTGGGCGCCTTCATCAAGACGCCCAGCCACCAGATCGTTGAGCTCCTGCTGCTGGCGGGTCTGGATTTCGCCATCGTCGACGCGGAACACGCGCCGTTCGATTTGAGCACGCTTGATGCGATGGCGGGTGTTGCGCGGGCCCTGAACTTTCCCTTGCTGCTGCGGCCGCATGCACAGGCGCCGGCGCTGATCAGCCAGGGACTGGATCTCGGCTTCGCCGGCATCGTTCAGCCGCACATTTACGATCGCGCCCGCGCGGAGGCGTTGGTGGCGGATACGCACTTCAAGAATGGACGCCGGGGCTTTTCGCCGTCAACGCGCGCCGGGAATTATGGCGCGATGGGCCATTCGGCATATCTGGAAGCCGCCGATGCGTCCGTCGTGACCTTCGCCCAAATCGAAGATGCAGCGGGCGTTTCCAATATCGACGACATCGCTGCCGTCAGCGACGTGGATTGCCTGTTCGTCGGCCGGGCCGACCTTGCCGTGTCGCTGGATCTGCCCAGCCCGCAAGATCCCGGCGTCGCAGCGGCGACGGCCAAGGTCGCGACCGCCGGCAAGGCCAAAGGCCGTGCGCTCGGTATCTTTACCGGAGACGTAAGCGAGATCCCCGCGCTGCGCGCACAGGGTTTCTCCGTCTTCGTCTGCGGCACGGATCAGAGCTGGCTGCTGAAGGAAGCGCGCGCCGTCGTGCGCGCCGCCAACGGTTGCCCTTGATTAGACAACCAGCGCACTTTCTTTTGTTCGGAGGCATCAGGGCGCATTGTGCGTTTGACGCGCCATGGTCCTACGGCATCCTCAGGCGGGCTCGGCGCCAATGCACTTGCGGCGCGGAAATGTTTGGACGGGACAGGCATGGTCGCTGCAGCGAAGGCGCATCCTAAAACCGCGATCGGCGTCGTCGTCGCCTGCACGATCGGCAATATGGTGTGCATGACGGCGTGCGTCAGTTCGGCGTTTGGCGTGTTCCTTGTGCCAATTTCAGAAGATTTCGGCTGGCCACGCTCACAAGTCACGACCGTTTTGGGAATCATCGCTTTGGTCAGCGTGGTCGCCTATCCAATCGTCGGGCGGCTGATCGACGCGTATGGCGGCCGTCGCGTACTTCTCGCGGGGAACGTGCTGCTGGCGCTGGCCGTCGCCGCCGTTAGCCAAGCGAATGGCGGCGTTGCGCAATTCTACGCTTTGTTCGCCCTGATCGGCGTCGCGGGCGCCATTCCCAGCGCCGCCATGTACTCCAAAGTCGTCTCCGAATGGTTTGTAGAAAATCGCGGTTTGATGCTGGGCGTTTGCGCCGGACTGGGCAATGGAGTCGGCGCGGCGATCATGCCGATCGTGGCTGCGGCGTTTCTCAACGCGGCAGGCTGGAAGATGAGCTATGCGCTCATCGGCGCGCTCGTTTTCGCGATTGGATTTCCCACCTTGTTCTTTCTCTTGAAGGACGCACCGAAAACTGCGCCCTCGGAAGCGGCTCACGACCAGGGCGATGCAGAGGCCGCACAGTCTGGCTTCACACTCGGCGAAGCCATGCGCACCCCGGTTTTCTGGCTCATTCTGCTGAGCCTCGGCATGGGCGCCGGCAGCCTCACGGCGGTGTTTTCTCACGTCATCCCGGTACTGACCGACCGCGGCGTCGACCTGGCGCATGCGACGGGCGTCATGTCCACGTTCGCCCTGGTCACAGCAGGCTGGCAGATCGTAATCGGGTCGCTGCTGGACCGGGTCTCACGGCCGCAGGCCGTCGCGCCTTGGTTCTTGCTGGCCTGCGCAGGTCTATGGCTTCTGCAATATGGCCAGACTGATTTCGCGCACTACACCGCCGCTATCCTGCTGGGCATCGGGCTGGGCGCTGCCTTTGGATCGCTAAACTACTTTATTTCGCGATATTTCGGCACCAAGGCTTTTGGCGCAATCACCGGGGTCACCTATTCAATGGTGATGCTGGTGCAAGGCCTCACGCCATTCCTGATGGATCTGTGGTTCGATCAGCACCACTCCTATACAGGGTCCATCTTGATTATTGGCGTGAGCCTTCTGGGGTCGGCGGCGCTCATCCTTTTCTTTCCGCCCTACCGCCTCGAAGCGGACTCTGCAGAACTCGCCGGCGCGGCCGGCGCACACATCGGCTTCTAGAACCGCCTACTTCACCGCCTCCAGAATGGACGCGTAGGTGCTGACGGCGCCGCCGCCCATATTCATGCACAGTCCGAGCTTCGCGCCAGGCAATTGCATGTCGCCCGCCTCTCCCAGCAATTGGCGGGCGATGAGCACATGCATCGACACGCCGGTGGCGCCGACCGGATGGCCCTTCGCTTTCAGGCCGCCAGAAAGGTTTACCGGCAATCGCCCGCCGCGTTGCGTCTCGCCATTCACGACCACCGCTCTGCCGCCGCCCGGCGCGGCCATGCCAAGCGCTTCGACGCTGAGCAATTCAGCGATGGTGAAGCAATCATGCACTTCGGCGAGGCTGAGATCGTCAACCGACACGCCCGCTTCAGCGTATGCCTGCCGGATCGCGCGCGCAGGCCCCTCGAAATAGGGAAGGTTCTTCGCAGACAGCGGCAGCAGATCGTTGACTTGCTGCGCCGCGCGGAACCCAACGGCGCGCTTGAATTGCCCAGCCATATCGTCCGCGACGATCACCAGCGCCGCGGCGCCGTCGGAAATCAGGGAGCAATCGCTGAGCTTCAGCGGATCGGCGATCAGCGGATTCTTTTCTGACGGCGCCAGGGCGAAATCCAGCGTGATCTCGCGCTGCATCTGCGCCAGCGGGTTTCTCAGGGCGTTGCCGTGATTCTTCACCGAGATATGGGCCATCGCCTCTGTGGGATCGCCGAACTCCGCGCCATAGGCGCGCGCAAACCGCGCGAAAATTTCGGGGAACGATACCCCTGCCTCCTCCTTCTGATAGGCGGCGCCGCTAAGCGCCTTGGTGACGCCCTTCGTGTCAAGGCCCGTCATCTTTTCAACGCCGACGACAAGCGCCGCTTTCACGCGGCCGCTCCGGATCGCATCCAAGGCCGCATACACCGCCGCCGAACCGGACGCGCAGGCGTTTTCGCAACGGGTCGCCGGCTTGAAGCGCAGACCGGGATCGGCCGCCAGGATCATCGACGACGCGAAGCCGTCCATAACCATGCCGGAATTGAAATGCCCCAGCCACATGGCGTCGATGTCGGCGCCTTGCAAGCCGGAATCCCGCAGCGCTTCTTGCGCCACGCTGACGATGAGGTCCTCCAGGCTCAGGGCGTCGAGTTTGCCGAACTTGCTGTGCCCCATCCCCACGATCAGCGGCTTGGCCATGGAAAACCTCTCTTTAAAAACACGGCGATTTCAAAGCTTCATATAGTGAGAAAAAGCGTTTTGTCGACGGCGAGGCCCGCGCGCGAAACCGCTGCGCGAGAGACCCGCCATAGCAAAAAGGCGATGGTGATTTCTCACCATCGCCTCTTGATGAAACCAGCAACCAGGACGAAAGGCGGCCCCTTGCGAGGCCGCCGCCCGTTGTTTGCTTAGTACTTGAACGCAACCGTCGCCATCACCTGACGCGGCGGAATGTACTGATCGCTGATCTGGAACGTGCCGTACGGATCGATAAAGCGGGAGTTGACGCCGTCTTTGTCGAACAGGTTCGTACCGGTGACCGTGAAGCTGAAGTTTTCATTGTTGCTGGGCAGGAACAACACACCAGCATTGACGATCGTGTACGACTTCACTTTGTCGACGCTCTCGTTGAAAATCCGCGCCCATTGTTCGCCGCGATGCACGATCTCAACCCGTGGCGTGAACGAACCAAGCGCCGAGTCAAAGCGGTAGGAGGCGTTAATCGCGCCAGCTATCTCCGGGGCCGCGGGCGGAGAATTGCCCTTCACGTCCTTCGCAGACGCAAGCACTGCAGCGAAGCAGGCCGGGTTGCCGTAGGAGCCAAAGAACGCGCACGGGCCGACGCCGTTTCCGAAGCTCGCGATCGCCGTACCTTCCAACTGCTGAACGATTGTCGAGTCCAAAGTTGTGAAGGTTTTCGAGACCTCGCCCGTTTGCAGCGACAAGGTGCCGCCGATGTTCAGCTTCTTGTCCGGCGAGGTGTAATTGGCTTCGATTTCGAGGCCATAGTTTTCAATCTCCGGAACGTTATCGATACCGGACACGAACGGTACGGGATCGGTTTCGATGAACTGGAAGTTCTTGTGCTTGTAATAGAAGGCCGCCACGTTCAAGCGCAGAGTCCGATCGAACAGCCAGTTCTTCGACCCGATTTCAATGGCGTCGTTCGTCTCCGCCTTGAATTCGAGCGGAATCAGCACTTGCCCGTTCGTGCCGTTAAGTCCGCCTGGCTTATAGCCACGCGACACGCTCGCGTAGATGTTGTTGTCCGCCGTCAGATCGTATTCGGCGACCAGGCGCCAAGTCGGATTTTCGTCGCCGGATGTCGCGACAGTCCGGCCGAGAGCGAATGCGCTGCCGGTAAGGCTGTCGAGCTTGTAGGAATCCTTGTTCCAGCGTGCGCCGGCCGTGAGGCGGAAGTCGTCCGTCACATGATAAGTCGCCTGGCCGAACAACGCATAGGAGCGGCGGATGCCATCCGAATTGTTGCCGTAGTTCAGGTTCGGCGCGAAGCTGCTGATGATATTGTCGGGGTATGTGCGGGGCGGCGGAATCTGTGCAAAGCCGCCGCCATATTCGACGACGAACTGATTGCTGGTCGAGTACAGACCAAAGGCGCCCAGAACCCAGTCCAGCTTGCCGCCAGGCTTGGAGATGATGTCGAATTCCTGCGTGTAGGTGTCGGTGTTCGTCTTCCACGCCGCGATGTGGTCGTAGCCGCCGACCGTCGCGAATGTGGACCGGTCCGAATCGGTCATCTGGCTGTGCGAAACCGTCTGGTAACCGCTGACCGACTTTACGTTGAAATAAGGCAGCTCCCAATCCAGGTTCAGGTTGATGAGCTTGTTCTCGAGCTGGAACTCGCCCCAGTAATCCTGATTGAGGTGCCGCGGATCGGTCGCCGGATCGATAATGTTTTTCTGCGCGTCGCCATTCTGGTCGGCGGTGAAATACGTGCCGGACAGAGTCGCCTTGAAGGTGTCGGTGGGCTGGAACAGCACCGCACCCTTGAGGCTAGCATCGTGCAGATCGTCCAGCTTCTGACCATTGTAGTCGTTCTTGGTGAAGCCGTCCCGGTCATACTTCTGACCGGACAAGCGCACCGCCCACTTGTCGCCCAGCGGCACGTTCACCGCAGCGCGCTCGCGGAACAATGAGTAAGTGCCGGCGGTGACGTCGCCAAAGGCTTCGAACTTTTCCAGGACCGGCTGAGTCGTAATGATGTTGATGGCGCCGCCGATCGAGCTCTGGCCGTACAGTGCGCCTTGCGGACCGCGCAACACTTCGACCGATTTGACGTCGAACAAGGTCTGGTCGAGCGTAATGGTGTTGGAAATATAGACGCCGTCGATGAAGACCGAGACGCCCGGCGAGGTGGTGAAGCTGTTTTCCGGAGTGGCTGAGCCGACGCCGCGAATGGTGACAAGGTTTTCGAAACCTGCCGCTTTTGTCGCCTGCAGCCCAGGAACCGTTGAGTTCAGGCTTGCAACCGTGGTCGCAAACGATTTGTCCAGGGCATCGCCGGACAAGGCTGTGATCGCAATGGGCGCCTTTTGAATGTCAACGCTGCGGCGCTCCGCGGTGACCACAATGTCTGAATCTGCTTTAGCTTCAGAAGCATAAGCCAGACCCGGCCCGGCGATCGACGACGCAATCAAAAGCGCCGATAAACTTGGACGCATGCTTAAGACCCCCTTAGCGCGCGATGTCGAATTAGTCACGGTATCCCCTCCGTCGTTCAAATACGGCTAATCCCGAGAAAGTCCATCGCGGCGGTTGCAGGCAATGGTTTCCTACGGTTTAGCCATTTTATGTGTTGTCGTGTCTAGAAATTCGGCGCCGATGCCCGCCGCGCCTACATTCCGTACAATGAAATATTCCACTGATCGGAACCAAATCGCCAGCTTTTTTTCGACTAAATGAGTCACTTTTTTCTGTGTACGGATTTTCACGCGCAATGCCGCCTCCGGCGCGCGCCGAGGCGGTGAAATTCAACCCGACTAAATGATTTGAGTACGAATGATTCGTATTGGCGCGCCTCGATCGAGACCGCCGATTCTTGCGCTCAAGCGCCGCCGCAGAAACGTCGCCGCTGCGTTAGTCGGCTTCAATACCCCAAGTGCGCTGAGCTTCTTCCAATACGCCCTGATCGAAAGAAAACTCGATCGTGTTTCCATCGGGGTCTTTGAGGAAACAGATATAGCCGATCTCTTTTGGCATCTGCATTGGACCAAGCGCCAGACACCCCGCGTCCCGCGCCTTGGCCGCGATGTCATCAACAGCTTCCTTAGAAGGCAGCTCGATGCCGATGTGGGCGAATGGTCCTAAGGGCAGATGCTTCGCCGGCGCGAAAGGATCTTTGCCGTCGAAGAATTGTCCCGCGACGAGAATGAACGGATTGTGCTTTGCGGTCTTGTCGCCCAGCCACACGTTGCGGCCTGCTTCATCCTGATGTCGCGCAAGCACGGACAGGTGCGTGAACGCCTCGTACCACGCGATGGTCACATCGACGTCTTTGACCGCGATCGCCAGATGCGTCCATGTTGGTCTTACGGGGCGGATCGAATGGTTTTCCGTGCTCACGATCAACGACCTCCGCCCCCTCGGCGCCAGACGGACGCCAATGCCTGCCGATAGAAATGTTATCAGCGCCTCCTGTTATGGACTTTCTTTTCTGCGCACTAATCCTTGCCGATAACCGCAGTGTGCAACTGCACTAAAGGATCGGCCAAACCGTGTGATTCGGCAGCTTGGTGCGCGCGACCACCGCGGCGCCGGCCTGCCGCGCGTCCGCGATGAGCTTTTCCTCATCGAAAATCGTAGAGCGGCCGGCGTCCAACACCTGCACGCCGTCGATGAATACGCTGTGCACGCTGGCGGGCGAGGCGTTCAGCGCCAGTTGCGCCACAGGGTCGAAAATGGCCCCCCATTCCGGTCCCTGCATGTCATGCAAAACAAAATCTGCCTTTTTCCCCGTCTCCAGCGAGCCCAGATAGCCGTCCATACCCATGGCGCGGGCGCCGTTCAGCGTCGCCAGTTCGAGGATTTGCCCCGCCGGGAATAGAAACTGGTCCTCCCGGGCGTCGCGGAAGACGCTCGCCATCAGGCGCGCCGACCCCAGGATGTCGCCAGCCATACCATCCGTACCGATCATGACGCTGACGCCGCGATCGAGCATTTCCGGGAACAATCCAAACTGTGAGAGACCGAAACCGCCCTGAAATGCGGCGAGTGCGCAGTGGATGGCGTGCGACTTCGAGGCGACCAGACACTCAAGCTCGCTTTGATCGATGGCGGCGAGGTGCGTCAGGCAGACATTCTCGCCCAGCGCGCCGATATCGCTCAGGTGCTCCAGCGGTCTGCGATTGTAGCGCGCCAGAAACCATTCCGGGTCGCCCGCCCGCGGACTCATGTGCGCCGAAACGCGCAAGCCATGCCGATCGGCCAAATCCTTCGCCGCCAGCCAAACCTCGTCCGAATTGGTGGAATGGCCGACCAGAACCGGCCATGCGGCCAACAGGCTCGCCGCGCCGGCGTCCGGATAGCGGGCGACTTCGTCCTCCAGAAGCGCGATGGCCTTGCGCGAGAGCTCTGCCTGATCCTGTTGCGGACTGTAGGCGCGCCCTTCGACCCACTGCCCCACACGGCCGCGAATTCTGCTGGCGGCAAGCGCCTCCATCACGGCGTCGAGATGGATGACTGTGCCGGCTTCGAGGAACAGCGTGGTGCCGCCCTTGATCATATTAAGGGCGGCCAGCTGAGCGGCGAGCGCCTCCTCCTCAGGCGTTTGAGCTTTGAAGAGCGGAATCACCCACTTTTGAAGCTTGTCGCCCCAGCTGTCGTTCGGCCCGCCCCGCGCGAAGCCGCGCGTCAGCGGATCGCATGTGATGTGAATATGACCGTCGACGAAGCCCGGCGTAATGGCAAAACGGCTTCCATCCATGACGCGTTTCGCGCGCACGGACTTTTCGAGGTCGGCGCTCTTGCCGACCGCGACGATGTCGGCGCCGCGCACCGCCAGCGCGCCGTCCGTGATGACGTGCCTTTCGGCGTTCAGCGTGATCAGGGTCGCCCCCCGGATCATAAGATCCGCTTCGATTGGCGCCGTCATATGGCCGCGTCCTGAAGGGCTGGCTTCGATGCGTCGGCCTTGCTTGATTGGCCCGGCGGCTTCAAGAAGCACGCTCCGACCAAAATGAGGAAGGTGATGCCCGCGTGGATCAGCAGCAAGCCGTGGAAATTACCTGTGATGTCGCGCATCCGTCCGCCGATCAGGGGCCCCAAAGCGGCGACCGTGCTTAGCATGCACATGATCGAAAACAGCTCGAGATTCGGCTTCTTTCCGAAGTAGTTCAACAGCAACATGGTGGCGGACAAAAATGACAAGCCGAAGCCCATGCCTACGCCGACGATATAGAGCACCATCAAGGGCCAGCTCGTGGCTTCGGCGAGCCCCCAGGCGCCGACCGTCACCGCGATCAGGGATGTGATCAACAGCGTCTTGGCTGAAATTTTTTCGCCGAGAATACCGCCGATAAACGCCACGCCCGCGCCGACAAAGGCTTCGATGCTCATCATCAAACCAGCCTCAACCGGGCTCACACCACGCTCGATCAAATGCTGAACGCCGAAACCGTGCGTGGTGGTGTTGACCAGTAGATAGGCCGTATAACCGCCGACGATCACGTAATATTGAGGCGTCGCCAGCGCGCGGCGCACTGTCCAATCCTTCAGGCCTTCGATCACTTCGGATGCGCTCGCAATTTCCGGCGGCGCTTCTTCGTGCTTCGCCGCTTCGCTCCGGCGCGGCGCAACCAAAACCGCGAACAGCCCCGCCAAGGCGCCGAGAAGAGCAAACCCCAGCCAATAGGACCGCCAATTGTGCGTAAGCACATCGCTAAGGTGATAAAGTTGCGGCCCGATCACGCCCCCCATCGCGCCCAGGGTGAAATATGCGCCAATCATCGTGGAGCGATTTTTGAACAAGTCCGTCAGCACATGCGTGCCTGGCACAGTGGAGACGAAGGCGAAGGCCGTGCCGATCAGGGTCGCGCCAACCAAATACAGGTGCACGGTCTGCGTGGTCGCCATCATGAGAAAACCAGTCACCATGATCCCCGCGCCGATGCCAAGCGTGGCGCGAACGCCGATGGCGCGGATCAAGTAGGCGGGCATGAAGCTGGCGACGCCGCAGGAGATGCCGAGCAGCGTGTAGCCGAAGCCAGCCTCGGTCCAGTTCCACTTCAAATCCTGCACCATCGCAGGCAGGACAACACCCAGAGACGCGAACGCCCCGCCAGATACGACGAAATAGGTGAAGCTCAATGCGGCGAAAATTATCCAGCGGCGCGCTTTGGCGTCAGCCATACCAATGCTCCAACTCTGGCGCAGACGATTGCGCCCGGCGAAAGGCCAGGCCGCGTCGTTCAGCAACATATATAGGTCTCAGCCGATTGCCGCCCCGGCGCAATGCTCCTGGGGCGTTCCGGCGTCCGATAAGGGCGGGAAGCGCAAGCATGAGGCCGCCCAGCACTGCAAATTTACAACAGCCGATCACAACGACGCCCCGCAATAGCCAAGAATCCGGGAAGCCTCGACGGCGGCGGACTTAATCCACTTTTCCTGAACCGCCGTCGGCCGGGCCGGCAGATCGCGCGACGGCCCTGCGATGGCGATCGACCCCCGCCAGCCTTTGGCGTCGAACACCGGGGCCGCCAAAGCGTTCGCCCAATATTCCACACTGTCGATCGCCGTCGCCCACCCCGCGGCGCGGACGTCCGACACGCGCGCCTGCACCGCAGCGAAATCTCCACTGCCGCTTTGGGCCTGCAACAGATCCTGCGGCCCAAAGGTCAGAGCGATCAGGCCATGCGCAGAACGGCGAAAATCCAGGCGCATGCCGGGCTTCACGCTGAAATCCAGCGGGCTATCGCCGGCAATCATTTCCAGAAGAACGACATTGTCCTCAATGAGGCTGGCGAGCGTCACGGCAAATCCGGACTCGGCCGCAAGAGTCAGCATGACCGGGCGCAGCTCCCTAATGAGGCCGTAACGGCCGCGCGCCGCCTCGCCAAGCGCAAGGACCTTCACGCCGATCTTGTAACACTCCGTGTAAGGGTCCTGCCGGGCATAACCCAATTCCACCAGGCAGCGCAGGTGGCGATGCGCGCGTGGTTTGGAAATTCCCAGATCGCTGGCCACTTCCGTCACACCTTTGCCGTCGGTCGCGGAAGCCAGAAGTTCGACCAGACGCAGCGTCAGTTCGACCGATTCCAGCCCTGAGGCCGGGGCCGCGCGCCCATTATCAACAACGGCGATGTCCAGGTTCTTTAGCATCCGCCCGCACGAAGTTTGGAAGACGGCGTCCAGCACGACCGTCAACACGCCTGGTGTCAAGCCTTCAGGGCCGTTCGCGTCCCCACATTCGGCCTCAATCAAAAGATACCACGTTTCCCGCCAATATTGCCGGGACTACGCCTGCCCCCCCGCTATCGAAAAAGTCCGAAGTCGGCGCGATCGGCATACGGTCGGGATCAATTATTCATGCTCGCCTGAACAAGCCTCTCAACGGCGCTCTTTGCTACATAAAGTGAATACTGGAACAGAATTGGTCGCACCATGAACGTCGCCCTATCCACGCCCAAAGGCCTCCCGCCATTACAGGAAATCACCAGCGCAGCCGCATGGCGCGGCGACGTTCTGTCAAAGACGGATTCCTGGATTTACATGCTGAACGATCGTCAGATTGCGGAGCTTGAGACGCTGGGCGCGCGCTTCGTCGAAAGCGACCCCGACCTTCGTTTCGTTCAGAAGGAAGACTATCCGTTGGTCGAATGCGCCGACGCGATCAAGTCGTGGGGCCATGACGTCGACCGCGGCCGCGGCTTTGTGCTGGTGCGCGGTTTGCGAACCCATCTGTATTCCGACGCGCTGTCGGCGGCGATCTATTACATTCTCGGCATGTATATGGGAGATCCGATCCGCCAGAATGAAAAAGGCGACCTCATCGATTCCATCTACGCCACCTCCGACAAGACGATGGATGACCCGACCGCGAAGTCGTCGAAGGTACGCGGCGAGCTTGTCTACCACTCCGATTCGTCCGATCTCGTGGCCTTGATGTGTCTGCGCCCGGCAAAGTCCGGCGGCGCGTCGTGCCTTGTGTCCGGCGCCGAGATTTACAACGAAATTCTGCGCCGCCGCCCCGACCTCGCGCCGCTGTTGTTCGAGCGTTATCATTGGGATTGGCGCCGTCAGGATAAATACGCGCCGGCCGACACCTACACGTCTCCCATCGTCGATCTGACCGATGGCGTGTTCAGCATGTATGCGGGTTCGCTCTATGTGCTGACCGCACAGGAATATCCGGGCGTCCCGCAACTCCGGCCCGAGCAAATTGAAGTCCTCAAATTATTCGATGAAATCGCCTACGAGCCAGGCATGGCGATTGAAATGGACTTCCGTCCAGGCGACATTCAATGGCTCTCAAACTACGCCGCTCTGCATGCGCGGACCGGGTTCGTGGATTTCCCGGAACCCCAGAGACGTCGGCATTTGTTGCGCCTGTGGCTGAGCCGCGACGGCGATCGCCCGCGCATTCCGGGCTTTGGAAAGAACGGCGTGGTGCAGGTGCGCCACAAGCCGCGCGAGGGACAGACCGTCGACGATCAGGGTTTCTTCAGCATCCGGATCGCGGCCGTACCCCGGCTGCTGGAAGACCACGGCTGACAGGTATTGAATTCAGATAAGCGTTCGTCCCGTGCGGCGCTTAAACGAAAGGCGGCGCTCTTCTCCTCTTGGGCGCCGCCTTTTTGTTTTCAGGTCGTTTGACTGCTTAGCGTCATTCACGCGTGAAATTCGCGGGAATCTGAGGATTTTCGCCCGCTTTGCCCCACAGAATAATCTCGTTGCCCCAAGGATCTTCAAAGGCCCAGTTATAGCCGTTGAATTCCTTCCAATAGTGGTCCTTCCAAAGGATTTTCGCCCCGCGCGCTTCAGCCGCCGAGAGGATACGCTCCGGCGTATCGTCGTCGCTCACCAGCACCCAAATGCGCGCCTTGCGATCGCCGCGGCTCAGCGGCAAGGGGCCGACGCCCTCAGGCGACGGATGCGGCCGCGTGTTGTTGGAATTGTAGATGCCAATATGCAGATTGCCGATCTCACTCTGCGAGCCGTCTTTGTTCTTGAAGTTCTGGCCGGGCACCAGACGGTGGTACTTTCCCGTGGGACGGCCTTCGTTCGTCCAGCCGAAAACCTCCGCATAGAACTTGCCGGTCGCCTCGGGATCGTCCGAAGCCAGATCAACGAAAATCAGGGTATTTGGATAGGTCATTTTTCTCACCCAAAGCGGAAAGCGGAAATCGTCGCCTTCATGACGACGTCGGAGAATACACGTTCACCGGCGTCTCCCTCGCCGGCGCCCGCCGCCACCATGAGCGGCAGCAGGTGTTCTTCTCGCGGATGCGCATTGCGCGCCGCCGCTAAATCATCCCAGTGATTGAGCGCTTCGAAGCGCTCCGTTTGGTCACCCTGCGACAGCGCGCTCGTCAGAGACGAGTCAAAAGCGGCGGAAGGCGCCGTGGCCGAAGGCGTCCGGAACGCCCGCATGTTATGATAGCTCATACCCGAGCCGATGATCAGAACCCCCTCGTCGCGCAGCGGCGCCAAAGCACGCCCCATGGCGATATGCTCCTGCGGATCGAGCGTATCCTTCAAAGACAGCGGCACAACCGGAATGTCGGCGTCCGGAAACGCCACAAGCAGCGGGATGAACACGCCGTGATCGAAGCCGCGCTGGGCGTCTGTCTTCGCTGGGATGCCCGCGGCGGTCAGCAGAGATACTATTTTTTCGGCGAGTTGGGATGAGCCCGGGGCCGGGTATTTCAGCTCATACGTATGCGGCGGAAAGCCATAATAGTCGTAGATCAGTTCCGGTTGCGGTGAGGACGCCACCGTGAACACAGGCTCTTCCCAGTGGCCGGAGACGACAACAATCGCCTTCGGGCGCTCAGGCAAGCTGGAGACGATGCTTTTCAGCCAAGCTTCCGTCTTGTTCCAGGAATCGGCCGGCTCGCCCATGATGGACCAGTCCATGAAAAAGCATGGCCCCCCGCCGTGCGGGATGAATAGAGTTGGTTGCTTGGCCTCCACTGGCGCGGCCATTCTTTCCCCCGGAGTGAGAGTTTTTGAGGCGTAATTGCACACCGGCGAGGCCAGTTTCGTCTTGTCTGGCCGCGTCGAGAAACTTGTTGCGGGCCACCGCGGACGCCAGCCTAGGGCTTCGCCTGACGTGCGCCCGATAGCGCCGATTGGCGGTGCCGGGACGGCGACACCCCGAAACGGTCTCTGAAGGATCGACTGAAATGCGCTGCGTCGTTAAAACCCCAACGAAAACAGATCTCCGATACTGAGAGCTGGGCGTGGACCGGGCTCACCAGATCCGCATAGCAGCGTTCCAGGCGCCTCGTTTTGATGTAGCTGGAGAAAGTCGTCTGATTTTCGGTGAAGAGCTTCTGGAGATAACGCGGCGAGACGCTGTTTTCATGCGCCACCTTGATGAGACTGAGCTCCGGATCGTGTAGCATGGTTTCGATCTTCTGGCAGATGCGCTTGAGGTGCAGCGCTCGTGCGCCGGACGCGCCGCCCCGGGATTCGATGCCCCCTGAACTGGCCAGGCACGCCACCAGAAACTCGATCATGGAATGTTCTACGGGCTGATATTGATCCGCCTCCAGGGACTCCAGCGTATCCGCCAGCGTCACCATGAAGCCGTGGAATATCTGCTCCAGCGCCGAATTCCCCGGCAGAACGCCGACCCGCTGCCCCAATGGCGTGATCATACGCGGGCTGATCGCCAATTGGGGTATCTTGATAAAGAGCATCCGAAATGGAGTCGTGAGCGATAAGGTCGAATCCACGCCGGACGCGCCGTAGATGATCGAGCGCGGGCCCAAGGGCGTCGCCGTTCCGCCCACTTCCAGCCTGCCCTCTCCGTGGGTCAGGACGGCAATCCAGACCGGCGAATTGTGGCTGGGATTGCGCCCTGAATAGGTCTGGGGCGACGCATCGAGCAAAGCAAACTCACAGCCCAGGGGCGTGGTCGTCACCGTCACAGACCCGCTGACATCGGCGAGCGAGTTGACGTCGGCGACCGGAAGCATGAGGCGGCGCAGGACATCGACCCACGCCGCTTGCCGCTCTGACTCAGGCAACGCCTCTAACGAAAACTTCCAAAGCGGCATCTTACTCCGGATCTTTGACGACGCCCTTTGCGGGGAATATGCGCCGGTCGATCCTGACGTGAATGCCCTGGGTACCGTCCACCACCTGGGTCACGCCAAAATCGGCAGCGATGGACATTAGCGAATAAGCATCGTCCCGCGATAGTCCCTGATGGTTGGTAAGAAGATCAACCATGTCGAGGGCCGCGTTCTTCATGGCCTTGTTCAGGTCCTCGTGGAAACCATGCACGATCCAGTGTTCGGAGGTTTCCAGAAGCGGCGACGGAAAGTTGAAATCCTTACGCAAAATGATCTGGAACAGGCAGTTCAGCGAGGCTTCGATGGCAGTGCCGGAAATTTCGCCGTCTCCTTGAGAGACGTGCGGGTCGCCGATCGAGAACAGGCCGCCCTTCACCTGCACGGGATAATACATCGTGGCGCCCGCGCCGATGCGCCAGTTGTCAATGTTGCCGCCGTGGAGGCCTGGCGGGATGGTCGAGACGCGCTCATTCACCGCCGGGGCGACCCCAGCCGTGCCAAGATGGGGGCGGGCGGGAACGGATATCCCCTTCAACGCCGGCATGCGATCGCATGTCGGGCAGTGCGTGATCGTGCCCGGGGTCAGATACGTGCCAGGAAAGTCATAGGCGTACAGCGCCGACGCTGTATTGGAGTTCGGGTTGAGCTCATAGATCGTCACCCGCTCCTTTTTGCCGTATTCTTCATACAAATGACCCCAATTGGCCGCGAGGTTCGAGCCGAAATTGAATCGGGGCGTCATCTGGAAATAGCGCACCTCCAGCATATCGCCCGGTTCAGCGCCCTCCACATAGATCGGGCCGGTCATGATGTGGACGCCGGGATTGCGGTCCGCTTCCGGCACCTCCGTATAAATACGCTTGACCGCCTCATCCATCATAAGGTCCGGCGCGTCCCCGGCATGGTGCGTGACCGCTTCGGCCAGCACCATGTCGCCGGACTTTATTCTCAGCGCCGGTTTGATCTCCGGGTGGAAATAGCCCCAATGCACAGTCTCGGGCGTCGCCTTCAGAAAGTGCAGAGTTTTGGGCTGCGTGTCCTCGCGCGTTTCACCCGGATTGCAAATCAACGCCATGGAATGTTTCGATCTCTCGCTCTAAGTGGGGAGGTGAGTGAAAGAGCGCTCAGGCCGCGCCCTTGACGGCCTTGAGACGGCCGCCGCCGCCGCTCAAACGATCGAAGGTTTCCCGATAGCGTTTGATCAGCCAGCGATTGAATTGAATCTGTGCGCCTTCCTGCCATGAATACCGGCCGCGCGGCGCGAACTTCGAGCGCAGACCGACTTGCACCAATTCATCGACATGCATGTCCTGCGCGATGATGTGCGCGGCGGAGTTCATGTTCATTTCGAATTTGTGCTGGAAGGCGGGATGCTTGGACGCGCCGGGCGCGACCAGAACGCCCGTGTCCTGCTCCATGGTTTCAGGCCCGGTCGGGCGCAGGATCAGATAGATCGCCATGTCGCTCATCATCACCAGCGACAATGTCGGCGGGATGTTTGCGAAGGTCATGCGGCCGCGGTCTTCGTCGGTCAGCTTAGGGAACAGCGGCATCTGCGCCGTTTGCGTGGGATTGAAGCTGGCGTCCTTGTGGAGCGTACCGTTGTAGCGAAGGAAGCCCGCGTCCGCCGGATCGGACTCCGGAAACTCCGCGCGTTCGGACGGCACGAAGTCATGGAGTGGGCCGCCATGCAGCTTCGAGGCGTGATACCCGTCATTGTTGTTCTCGAACATGACCTTCCAGTTCCAGGCGAACGTGCCGGGCGCTTTCGGGCGCATGTCGTCAGCGGTCGCGAGATCGAAACCCTTGATCGCCTCACTGACTTTCGCAAGGCGCGGCGCCAGCGGCGCGGCCTCGCGATCGAAATTGATGAAAATGAAGCCATTCCACAGCTCCACCGCAAACGGCGTCAGGCCGTGTTCATCGCGGTCGAAATTGCAGGTCTTCTCCATGGCCGGCGCGCCGACCAGCTTGCCGTCCAGGCCATAGGCCCAGTGGTGATAGGGGCAGAGAAAGGTGCGCGTGTTGCCGGCGCCTTCCGCGACCAGCATCGCGCGGTGTTTGCATACGGACGACATGGCGTTGATCTTGCCGTCGCGGCCGCGCGCAACCACGATGGGCTCGCCCGCGATGTGCGTCGTGAAATAGTCCCCGGGATTGGGAACCCAGCTTTCTCGGCCGGTGCACAGCCATTCGTGATAAAACAGCGCTTCTTTCTCAAACTCGTAGAAATCCGCGCTGACGTAGCATTCCGGCGGCAGCGTCTCCGCGTCGGCCAGATCGAGATCCGAACTCGAGAGAGAAGTGATGAACTCCTTGGAGGGCAATTTCGATGGGTTGTATGGCATGGCGCCAATCACCTGTTCAGTCGTTTCGCGGCAGCGCCCCCGGGGATGCATCACCCGGGCGGATGCCATCGTACTGAAAGGCTAGTCAGCGCGGCGCTTCCTGGTCTTGTCCCTATGCGAACAACAAGTTGCCGGGCCGGTAAACGCCCTACGCCAACCGTGTGCAACACCGGCCCAATCGGCCTCTAATCAAAGGCCGTGGAAAGCGAAACTTCGCGCCATTCCGCGATTTCCTTTTGGATCGCGGCGATCTCGCCCTCGGCGTAACCCAGGGCGTCCTTGCCGATCAGCAAGCGCAGCGGCGGATTCTTGGACCCGGCGATCTTGAGGACGACCTGCGCCAGCTTGTCCGGATCGCCCCGCTCTTCACCACCATGCGCGCGCAAGGTGCGCTCCGCGTCGCGGGCGAGCCCTTCATAATCAGCAAGCTTGTGCTCGACCACATTCAGCGAACCCTTGGCGAATTCGGTGCGAAACCCGCCGGGAGCCAGATTGGTGACGCTGATGCCGAGTTCAGCGACTTCCGCCGCCAGCGTGCGGCCTAAGCCCTCCATCGCGTACTTCGTGGCCCCATAAATCCCGGAGCCCGCCCACGGCGCATAGCCGCTGACCGAAGTGACATTGATGATATGGCCCGCGCGGCGCTTGCGCATGTAAGGCAGCACGGCGTGCAACACATTGATGGCGCCGAAGACGTTCACGTCGAATATCTTTTTGATCTCCTCGGGCGTCGCCTCTTCGACCGCGCCCAGAAGGCCGAAACCAGCATTGTTCAGCACGACGTCGATGCCGCCCATTCGCTCTTCCGCGGCGTCAGCGGCGGCGAAAACCTGCGCGCGATCTGTAACGTCTGCTTTCAGCGCGATGGCGTTGGTCGGATGCAGCGCCTTGAACGCCGCGAGGTCCGCATCGCCGCGCACCGTGCCCGCAACCATATCGCCGCGCTCGAGCGCCGCCTTGGCGATCGCCAGACCAAAGCCCTTGGACGCGCCAGTGATGAACCACTTCATAGGATCTCCCGCCTGTTTTATTGCGCATTCCGCGCGCCAATTGTAGCGCTGCGGCATAGTCCGCACACGGCATGGCGCTCTTGTCCGGCTGCGACGAATTTCTTGTCGGGGGTCGCGCCGCTTCAACCCGCGACAGGCATTTTCTTCAGAAACGCTTCGATTTCTGCAAAATTCGGCGCGGCGTCAGCCGACGCGCGAGAAACAGACAACGCCGCCGCAGCGGACGCAAAACGCAGCCCTTCCAGCAGATCACTATCTTTTGATAAGTAAGCCGCCAGCGCGCCATTGAAGACGTCGCCGGCGCCGGTGGCGTCGACCGCCTTCACACGAAACGCGGGCACGCGCACCAGCGCACCCTCGATCAGCGCCGCGCAACCGTTAAGACCCAAGGTCACCACAGGCTGCCCCGCTCCCGCCTTCTTCAGCGCATGCAAGGCCGCGTGCAGCGCCGGATCGCTTTGATCATCGATGCCCGTGAGGCCTGCAAGTTCAATTTCATTGGGCGTGACAATGTCCGCCAGGGACATAAGGCTCATCGCGCCCTCAATCGCAGGCGCAGGATTGAGGATGGTGCGGACATGATGGCGCCGCGCCGTCGCGAGCGCGGCCTCCACCGTTTTCAACGGCAATTCCAGCTGCACCACAAGCGCATCAGCCGAGGCGATGAGGCTTTCTGCGGCGGCGATGTCTTCGGGGGTCACGGCGGCGTTCGCTCCCGGCGAAACGGCGATCATGTTCTGCCCGTCGCCCCCCACCAGAATGAGCGCGGTCCCGGTAACCTTGCCTTTGCGGCGCGTCACAAAATTCGCATCGACGCCCGCATCCTTGAAATGGGCAAGCGCCATCGCGCCGTAATCGTCCTCGCCGACGGCGCCGATGAAATGCGTTTCGCAGCCCAGCCGCGCTAAGGCGACCGCCTGATTGTGCCCCTTGCCGCCGACCGCGGTGCGCAGATCCCCACCAATCAACGTCTCGTTGGGCTTGGGAAGTACGGGCAGGTCCGTCGCCAGATCGATATTGATGCTGCCGGCCACCACAATCTTCGGCCGGGCCCGTGATGGGGCGCTCATGCGCGTCTCCGTTTTCTGTTCAACCCGATGCTCCGTGCCCGGCTGTTGGAAAGGTTCTTGATCCTGTGCGCCTGTCCCGTTTCCTGCAGGCTGGCTTATGCGGTGAAGAGACTCTTCCGGATAATGGCGTGTGCGCCCCAATTGCCGTTGGCGACCTGAGAAATGCCGAAGTCAACCGCTACGGACAAGAGCGAAATCGCCTCGTCCTCTGTCAATCCCTTCGCCGTCATCAGGAAGCGCCGCGCCTTCCGAAACGCGTCCCGCATGGCGCCGTCTACGGAGGACTTCTTGTAGATTTCACTCTGCGCCTTGTCGCCCAATTCGCGCAGGTAATTGGGGTGCGAAAAGCCAAGGATCACCCATTCCTCGCGCGTTTCAATCAAGGGATAATCCAGATCGCGCAGCGTTTCACGCTGCGCGGACTTGGGATGCAGCACAATCTGGATCAGCGCATTCATGGAACATTCGATTGCTGTTCCGCACAATTCGGAATCGCCCTGCGAAGCGTGTGGGTCGCCCAGCGAAAGCAAGCCCTCCGCCACGCTGACAGGCAAGAAAATCGAGCCGCCGGGGCCGACGCGCCAATTGTCCAGATTGCCGCCGAAATTGGCGGGCGGCACTGAATCGACGAACCCGTCATAAGCCGGCGCCAATGCAACGAAGCCAAAATGCGGCCGCACCGGAATCTCGACATGGCGCAGAACGTCGAAGTTCTTTTCTATTGTCGCCGGATCGATGGGCACCCCTGGGTAATTGTAGCGTTCGTGGCGGACGCCATAAGGGTCGGTCTGCGGCGTATAGCGGAAATTGTAGAGCGCATGCGCGCAGCAGCGCTGCTCCTTGTTTTCGACCTCGTAAATGGTCACGACCTCGCGCGCCTTCGGCTCGGTGAGCAGGTCGTTGAACTGAAACCCCCAGAACGCCGCGACATTGCTGCCGAACGAGCGGCCGGCATATTTCGGATTCTGCGAAGGCCGGGTGTTGATCTCCAGAAACCGCACTTCGACGATGTCGCCGGGCTTGGCGCCTGCAATCGCAATCGGACCGGTGCAGATATGCACGCCGAAGCCCTCGCCGGCGCCGCGTCCAAGACTTGAGGCGTCCATCGGACCGGCGCCGCGTCGCTCCACCGCTTTGCCCTCGGCCGTCCAGCGATAGACGGCCTCCATCCCGGCATCGCCCTCGATCATGCGCTCGTAATCATCGGCGGCGTGGTGAGTCAGCGCTTCAATCGTGACGTAATCGCCCGATTGAACGCGGATGACGGGTTTCTGGTGACGACTGAGATACCCCCAATGGACGGTCTCCGGCGTCGCGGGCAAGAAATGGTGGCGCACGCCTGGCAAGGGCGCGTCGGCCTCCGGCTGATGTTCGCTCTCGTCCGCTTCAGCGTCGCCCGCGCCCAACTCTTCATCTTCCGCATGAGTCCGTATCTCGGAGGTCGCAGGCCGGCCGCGCCGCGGGGTCTCAGCCGCGCCGGCGGAGGGCGGAAACTTCCGGTATTCGCGCGGCGAAATCCCATATTGCTCGCGAAAGGCGCGGCTGAACGAGGCGGAATCGTTGAAGCCCCATTGGAACAGGATGTCGGAGATGGATTTTTGCGCATGCAGCGGGCTGATCAAATCCATGCGGCAGCGCTCGAGGCGGCGCAATTTGACGTAGTGCCCGAAGCTTTCTCCCACGCTCTCGAAGAGCTTCTGCAGATAACGCATCGAGATGCCGTGTTCGGACGCCACCTGCTGCAGATTGAAGTTCGGATCGCTCAAATGCATTTCGATCGACTGAAACACGCGCTCCAGCAGCATGGCGCGGGCGCCAGCGGCGCCGCCCAGCGACTTGACCGGCGCCTCCTCGAGCAACGCCGTCACCAGAAACTCCGGCAGCGCCAATTCGATCGGGCGCACACGATTGGCGTTAAGATCGTGGATCGCGTCGGCCACCGATCGCAGCATGCCGGACAAAATTCGCCCCGTTCCCACGTCGCTGGCCAGAGGGGTCGCGCCTGCGGGCAGCGGCGTACGAACGCGAAGGCTCAGGAACGCCTTCGGAATCTTGACCAGCAAGAAGCGGTGGTCGCGCCGGAAGTCGAGCAACGCCTGGGCGTCGCTGTCCCCGAAAATAAGGCCGCCTTCGGGGACGAAGGTCTGGCTGCCGGCGTAAGACAAGGTTGCGTCGCCATCGAGGATCGCGGCCAGCCAGATTTGGTCGGATTGTTCCGACAAATCGATCCGAAGCGCCTGAGCCGTCGAAGAGACGCAGATGAAATCCAGCTTCTGCTGGCTCTGATAGGCTGACAGTTCGCCGTAGACGGCCTCACCGTTCAGGGCTTCGAGCCGGATGGATTTTCGCCGGAGGGCAAACCGCCAGGCGTCCCAGCGCTGCTCTTTCGGATACGCGTTGGTCGTGAAGCGGGACGTCCCGCCGTCCCGCCCCTCAACAGAGGGATCGAAGGATGGCGCAGACATTAAAGTATCTTTATTCAATGCCTTACGACTTTCCATTGGCGAGAAGCTTACGCCTTACCGCCGAGACGGCTGACATCGGAAATCATATTATTGGCGATCTCCGTATCCTTGCCGTCAACGCTGCGCATGTGTTCGTGCGCGTAGGGGCAAGAAATTGTGCGGCGTTGCAGCAACTTTTTAGCGGCGCTGCACCGGGTCTGCAGCAAGCTTAGGCAGTGCAAGTTTCCGGGCTCATGCTGACAAGCATTCGCATCTGGCGCGGACTAAAAGTTCGTCTGAAGGAAGGTGGAAATGTCGAAGCCGGAGCTGACGGTCCGCGTGGAAGAGATCGTGGAAACGGGACCTGCGGGGCCCGGCAGGGTGCGCATATTTGATTTGCGCCCGGCTTCCGGTCAAAGCCTCCCCGCCTTCGAAGCCGGCGCGCACATCGACGTCGAGGCGCGTGATGGCCTGGTGCGCCAATATTCCTTGCTCAACGCGCCGGGCGAAACCCATCGCTATGTCGTGGCCGTAGCTCTGGACGCCGCGAGCCGCGGCGGCTCCAAACATCTGCACGACTGGGTGGAGACGGGAGACGTTCTGCGGATCAGCGCGCCGCGCTGTCACTTCGCGCTCGTTGAAGACGCCCCGTTCAGCGTACTTATCGCCGGCGGCATCGGCGTCACGCCGCTTTGGGCGATGGCGCAGCGGCTGATCGCTTTGGGCAAGCCGTTCGCGTTCTATTTTGGCGCCAGGTCCGAAGAAGCCGCACCGCTGCTCGACACGATCACGCCGGCGTTGGCCGCAGCAAACAGGTCGCTCGTCACCGTGTTTGGCGGCGCACCGCTGGATCTCGCGGCAATCGTGCGCGAAGCGCCTGCCGGCGCGCATTTCTACGCCTGCGGTCCCGCCGGCATGCTGGACGCCTACATTTCCGCGACCGGAAGTGTGCCCGCAGCCAACGTGCACTTCGAGCGCTTCTCCGGCGCGGGCGAGGAAGCCCGCGAGGGTGGTTTTGAAGTTCAGTTGGCGCGCACCGGCAAGACCATCGAAGTGGCGCCGGGTCAGACCATTCTGGAGGCGCTGAAACTGGCGGGCGTCAACGCCAACCATTCCTGCGCGGAAGGGATCTGCGGCGCCTGCGAGACTGTCGTCCTTGAGGGCGTGGCCGATCACCGAGACAGTGTGCTCACCGACGCCGAGAAAGCCGCCGGCAAGACCATGATGATCTGCTGTTCCGGCGCGAAGACCGCGCGCCTCGTTCTGGATATGTGAATTCGCAATCCGATTGATCCCGGACCGCGCACGCGGTTTAAGTGTCCCTGAATGCAAGAGCCCAAGGCCGCGTACAGGGAGACAGCCGTGAAAGCCTACAGCATCGTCGCCTTCGGCGAAAAATTGCAGCCGCTGGAAGTCGAGACGCCGAAGCCGGTGGGCCGCGAGGTTCTGGTGAAGGTGCGCGCGGCCGGCGTCTGCCACAGCGACATCCATATCTGGGAAGGCGGCTACGATCTGGGCCATGGGCGCAAGCTCTCCCTCACCGATCGCGGCGTCACCTTGCCCCGCACACTGGGCCATGAAACGGTCGGCGAAGTTGTCGCCATGGGCCCGGACGCCAAGGGCGTGGAGATCGGCAAGACTTATCTTGTCTATCCGTGGATCGGCTGCGGCGAATGCGCGGAGTGCAAAGGCCGGGGCGAAAACTACTGCACCAAATCGCGCAATATCGGCGTGCACCGCGACGGCGGTTACGCCGAATATGTCAGCGTGCCGGACGGGAAATATCTGGTCGATATCGGTGATCTCGACCCGGCGGAGCTTGCGCCATTCGCCTGTTCCGGCGTCACCGCTTTTAGCGCCATCAACAAGCTCGGCGCGCGCATCAATCGCGCCCCCATCGTGATCATCGGCGCGGGCGGTCTGGGCCTGATGGCGCTGGCGATCCTGAAAGCGCTGGATTCCAAGGGCGCTGTGGTCGTGGACGTCAGCCCTGAAAAACGCGCCGCTGCTCTGGAGGCTGGCGCAATCGCCGCGATCGACCCAGCCGCGCCGGACGCGAACGCACAGATCGTCGCGGCTGTCGGCGGGGCGCCGGAAGGCGTCATCGATCTGGTCGGCGCGCCCGCCACCAGCCAATTGGGGTTCGACCTGATCGGCAAAGGCGGCGCCTTGGTGATGGTCGGGTTGTATGGCGGTGTGGCCACGTTCCCACTCGCGCTGATCGGCGTGAAGGGCGTGACGATCTTCGGCAACCTGGTTGGCAATCTGGAAGAGACGCAACAGGTTGTGGCGCTGGTGCGCAGCGGCAAGCTGGCGCCCATTCCGGTTACGCGGCGGCCGCTCTCCGAAGCGAATGAAGCCTTGCTGGATCTGCGCGCCGGTAAAGTCTTCGGCCGCGCCATCCTGTGTCCGGATCATTGAGGCGCCGGATCGAGTCCGGCGCCTCTCTTGATCAGCGGGCGGTAAAGCCGCCGTCGATCGGCAGCGCTATGCCCGTGACATAGGACGCATCGTCCGACGCCAGCCACAAAGCGCCGTGCGCGATTTCATGCGGCAGCGCCGTGCGGCCCAGCGGAATTGCGGCGGCGAACTTCTTCTGGTTCTCCGCAAGCTCTTCCGGTTTACCGCCGCGATTGAGGAACAGACCCAGCATCGGCGTTTCGGTCAGGCCCGGGCAGACCACGTTCACGCGGATCTTGTCCGGCGCGTAACGCTGCGCCAAAGACTTCGTCAGGCCGACAACGCCGAACTTAGCCGCCGAGTAAACCGGGCTCAGCATCGAACCGACGAGACCCGACACCGACGCCGTGAACACGATGGCTCCCCCGCCGCGCTTGCGCATCGGCGCCGCCGCTTCGCCGGCGCAGATCAGCGCAGACGTGACGTTCAGCGCCATCGCCAGATTGTATTCGTCGATATTGACGTTCTCGACCTCGGCCGGGCCGGGAATGCCGGCATGCGCCCAGAGAATGTCGAGCCCGCCCAGCTTGCCCACCGCATCCGCCATTGCGGCCTTGCAGCCGTCCGGCGTGGAGAGATCCCCGCGCACGGTAACGACGGCATCGCCGAGTTCCGCCTTCAGCGCGGCGAGCGCGCTTTCGTTGATGTCGACCGCCGCGACTTTCGCGCCTTCGCGCACGAAAAGCTCGACGCCCGCTTTGCCCATGCCGGACGCCGCAGCGGTGATGATCGCGAGTTTGTTCTTTAAGCGCATGGCCAGCCCTCCCTCAGCTTGCATATGGATTGGCGAATTGGCCGGTGAGGCCCATCACAGTGGTGCGCGTTTCCAGGTACGGCGCCAGAGCGTCGACGCCGTTTTCGCGACCCCAACCGCTCATCTTGAAACCGCCATAGGGCGTCGACCAGCGAATCCAGCGATAGGTGTTCACCCACACCATGCCCGCTTCGATTTGCTGCGACACCCGGTGCGCCCGGGCGTTGTTTTGCGTCCACAGACCGGCGGTGAGGCCGTAGGTCGTGTCGTTCGCGATAGCGATGGCTTCTTCTTCGGTGTCGAACGGAATGATCGAAGCGACGGGGCCGAAGATTTCCTCGCGCGCGATACGCATCTTGTTAGTGACGTTCGCGAACACCGTCGGCTCGACGAAATAGCCGTCCTCGAAACCCTTGGCTTCGATACGGTGGCCGCCCGTGACGAGTTCGGCCCCTTCGGACTGGCCGATATCGATATAGGACAGAGTTTTCTTCAACTGTTCGCTGTGCGCCTGCGGGCCCATATGGGTCGCCTCGTCCAGCGGCATGCCGACGCGCACCGTCTTAGCGCGGCTGCGGAAGGTGTCCACGACCTTATCGTAAATCTTTCGTTCGACGAGGACACGCGAACCCAGGGCGCAGCTTTGTCCGCACACGGCCCAGGCCGAAGCCGTCGCTGCGTTCAACGCCGGCTCCAGATCGGCGTCGGCGAAGATGATGTGCGGCGACTTGCCGCCCAGTTCGAAGGTGAAGCGCTTCAGCGTGTCCGCACCGCTTTTCACGATCTCTTTCGCGGTGCGGCCTTCGCCGGTGAAGGAAATTTTCGCCACGTCCGGATGCGCAACCAGACGCGCGCCGACGTCATGGCCGTTGCCGGTCACGACGTTGAAAACGCCGGCAGGGAAGCCCGCCTCGTGGATAAGACGCGCCAGTTCCAGCGCGGTGACCGAAGTTTGTTCCGCCGGCTTCAACACGACCGTGCAGCCCGCCGCCAGAGCCGGACCTAGCTTCCAGCATACTGTCAGAAGCGGCGCGTTCCACGGCGTGATGCAGCCGACCACACCCACGGGCGTCTTTGTCGTGAAAGCGTGCACGGTGTCGTCGAACGGGATCGTATCGCCCGTGGACTTGTCGGCCAGGGACGCGAACCATTGATACCATTGCGCGTGATTGCTGACGTCGACGCGGGATTCGCGAATAACGCGGCCGCAATCCTTGGTCTCAAGGATCGCCATTTCGGGCGCGAACTTGGCGTACAGATCCGCGAACTTCCGCAGAAGCGCCGCGCGTTGCCAGCCCGGCGTCTTGCGCCAGCCAGGCAGCGCCTCTTTCGCCGCGGCGACGGCCCGGTCAATGTCCTTCGGGCTGCCGAAAGGAATGGTCGCCCAGGCCTTGCCCGTGGCTGGATCTATCGTCTCGACCACGGCGCCGTCGATCGGCGCGACCCACTCTCCGCCAATATAAAGGCGATCGTAATGGCGCAATCCGTCTCCGCCGCATCCCACCGGTCTGCTCATCGAGTCCTCCCGTTTGCCGGCATCCTTCGACGCCGTTTCCAAAATCCTATGCGATCAGAGCGCTGCGCGCCATCGCAACCCATTTACGCAACAGCCGCGGCCAGAAACTTCCTGGCCCGGCTTCTCACGATCTTTCCAAAATCCTCGACCTTATCCTCGCATCGAGAGATCGGCCCCGCCGTCACCAAAGACAGGCGGCGTCCTTCGTGCCGGAGCGACACCGCCACGCCAACGAGGTCCGCGCTGTATTCGGCCGTACTTGAATGAAAGCCGCGCGCGACGCCCTGTTTCAACCGCGCCTCGACTTCGAAGACATCGGTCGGCGAGGTCGGCGTGAAGGCTTCGAAATCCACCTTGCGGTAAAGCGCGTGACGTTCCGCTTCGGAAAACTGGGCCAGCAGAGCGCGTCCCGATGAACTGGCGTGGATAGGCGTGCGGCTGCCAATCTTTGCGAAATAACGAATTACGGACTTCGATTCGACCACGTACAAAAATAGAGCATGCACGCCGGACGGCGCGCAGATGGCGGTTGTCTCACCGGTCGCCGCTGCGACGTCATCGGCGAGTTGTTCCAGCTCTTCGGTCAGCGGTTCAGCTTCGCCAATGAGCCGCGCCACCTCGCAGATGCTTGGGCTGGGAAAGAACCCGCCTTTGGCGCGCGGTTCGTAAAGATACCCGGCGGCGCTTAAGGTGGAGAGGAGATTGAAGGTGCTGGAGCGCGGCCAGTCGAGCGCATCGGAGATTTCGCTCAACGTCGCGGGGCGGCCGCGCGCGGCGAAGAACTCCAGCAATTCCACAACATTGAGCGCCTGCCGGACCATCATCTCAGCGTGCTCCAGAATATGCGCGCGAACGACACATCAGGCGCCGATCGCTTCGGGCTTGCGCCGCATCATAGCCGTGCGGCGACAGGTGGCGACGATTTCACCGCGCTGGTTTGTGCCGATATGCTCCAGCTCCACGAGGCCGACCTTAGGGTTGGATTTGGACAGGCGTTTGGAAATCACGTTTGTTTGCGCCCTGAGCGTATCGCCATGAAAAACCGGTTTCGGAAAACTGATCTCGCTCATGCCCAGATTGGCGACGGTCGTGCCAAGCGTCGTATCTGCGATCGTCAGACCGATCAGGAGCCCCAGCGTGAACAGGCTGTTGACCAGCGGCTGGCCCCATTCGGACTTCGCCGCGTAGTCGAAATCGATGTGCAATGGCTGCGGGTTCATCGTCAGCAGCGAAAAGCTGACATTGTCGTATTCGGTGATGGTGCGGCTCAGCTGGTGATCGAAGTGCTGACCGATTTCGAATTCTTCGTAATAATAGCCGCCCATCTCACTCCCCTTTCGGCGCGCCAAGCACGCCTTGCGCTAACAGCGCGTCGACGCGCGCCTGGTCGAAACCCCAATCCAGCAATAGTGCGCGCCCTTCGGCGCCAGCGCCCTTGGCGGCCGCTGGCGTCCGCGGAACGGTGCGGCTGAAGCGCGGGACCGGCGCCGGCTGCATCACGCCGTCAATCTCGATAAAAGAGCTGCGCGCCTTGAAATGCGCGTGCTGCGGCGCTTCGCGCATATCGAGCACCGGCGCGAAGCAGGCGTCCGTACCTTCCAGAATCGCGCACCATTCCTCGCGCGTTTTCTCCAGCAGGCGCGCGGCGATGGCCTCGCGCGCCGCTGGCCAATTGGCGCGATCCGTCATCTTCGGAAAAGCGGCGGAATCGAAGCCGAGGCGCTCAAGAAGCTCGCGCTGAAACTTTCCCTCCACCGGCGCGACGGAGACGTATCGCCCATCCTTGCATTCATAGACATCATAGAAGGGCGCGCCGCCGTCGAGGATGTTGGCGCCGCGCTCCACACTGTGGAGGCCCGCGGCCATCATGCCGAAGAACGGTCCGAGCAGCATCGCCGCGCCTTCGGCCATCGCCGCGTCCACGACCTGCCCTTGACCAGATGTCCTGGCCTCGATGATCGCCGCGAGAAGCCCCAACGCCAGCAGCATGCCGCCGCCGCCGAAATCCCCGATCAGATTGAGCGGAATCGTGGGCGCTTCGCCCTTCTTGCCGATGGCCGCGAGAGCGCCGGACAACGCAATATAATTGAGATCGTGCCCGGCGGATTGCGCCAGCGGCCCGTCCTGGCCCCAGCCGGTGATGCGGCCATAGACCAGTTTCGGATTGGCCTTCAGGCAAACGTCCGGTCCGAGGCCCAAGCGCTCCATCGTTCCGGGGCGAAACCCCTCGATCAGCGCATCGGCGCCGCGGATCAAATCGAGCGCGCATGCCATGCCGTCCGGGTGCTTGAGATCCAACGCCGCCGACATCCGGCCGCGGCGCGATACGTCATATTTGGGCGCGCGCGGCAGACCCAGGCCGCTCGGCTCCAGACGATCGATCACCGCCACATCGGCGCCCATGTCGGATAACAGCATGCCGCACATCGGACCTGGCCCGATGCCGGAGAATTCCACGATGCGGACGCCCTTTAACGGGCCGCTCTTGGACATGCGTTACGCCGATCCTCTGCGTGTTCCTCAATACGATTTCGGTAGACCGAGCACCCGCTCGGCGATGAAGGACATGATCAGCTGCGGGCTGATGGGCGCGATGCGCGGCACCATCACTTCGCGCAGATAACGCTCGACATGATATTCCTTGGCGTAGCCGAAGCCGCCGTGCGTCATCACCGCCTGCTGACAGGCGTTGAACCCGGCTTCGCCCGCCAGATATTTCGCAGCGTTTGCGCTCGGGCCGCAGGGCAGACCATTGTCATATTCCCATGCCGCCTTCTGCACCATCAGCCAGGCCGATTCGAGCTCCATCCAGTTCTGCGCGAGCGGATGCTGGATCGCCTGGTTCTTGCCGATGGGGCGATTGAAGACGATGCGCTCCTTCGCGTAATTTGTCGCTTTCTTCAGCGCGATATTCCCGAGGCCCACCGCTTCGGCGGCGATCAGCACGCGCTCCGGGTTCATCCCTTCAAGGATATACTCAAAGCCGCGGCCTTCCTCGCCGATGCGGTCTTCCTCTGGCACTTCCAGGCCTTCGATGAAGAGCTCATTGGAATCGACGCATTTGCGGCCCATTTTCTCGATCTCGCGCACGTCGATCTTGGTGCGATCGAGATCGGTGTAGAACAGGCTAAGCCCGAAGGTCGGCTTCTTGACCTCCTCCAATGGCGTCGTGCGCGCGAGCAGGAGTATTTTGTTCGCAACCTGTGCAGTGGAGATCCAAACCTTCTGGCCATCCACGATGTAACGATCGCCCTTCTTCACCGCGCGGGTTTTCAGCTGCGTGGTGTTGAGGCCGGTATTGGGCTCGGTGACGCCGAAACAGGTGCGGTCGCGTCCGGACACCATGCCGTTGAGCGCGCGCTTTTTCTGATCGGCGTTGCCGTACACGACGACCGGATTGAGCCCGAAAATATTGATGTGTAGGCAGGACGCGCCGGACATGCCGGCGCCGGATTCAGCGATGGTGCGCATCATCACGGCCGCTTCGGCGATGCCCAGCCCTGAGCCGCCATGCTCTTCCGGGATGCAGATGCCGAGCCAGCCGCCATCCACGAAGGC
>CAYNCS010000012.1:0-40311 GCA_964395875.1 uncultured Caulobacteraceae bacterium
ATTCGCTGTCGCACTACACGGACTGGACGATCGGTCACGTGCATTCGGGCGCTTTGGGTTGGGTCGGCTATGTCAGCTTTGGCGCCCTCTATTGCCTGGTGCCGTGGCTGTGGAAGCGTGAGCGGCTCTATTCGAACGCGCTTGTCGAGTGGCACTTCTGGATCTCGACCATCGGCATCGTCCTGTACATCACCTCGATGTGGGTCGCCGGGATCATGCAAGGGCTGATGTGGCGCGCCTACAACGAACTTGGCTTCCTTGAATACTCGTTCGTTGAAACCGTGCAGGCCATGCACCCCTATTACGTCATCCGTGCAATCGGCGGCCTTCTGTACCTCATTGGCGCTCTGCTGATGGCGTACAATCTGTGGCGCACAGCGCGGGGCGATGCGCCCGCGCGCGCCGCAGACGCCGTCGATCTGTCCGTCATCGCCAGAGCAGCCGAGTAAACGCCATGTGGAATTTTCATAAGATCTTTGAAAAGCACTCGCTTGTGCTGCTCGTTGGCATTCTGCTTGTCGTCTCGGTCGGCGGCCTGGTGGAAATCGCACCGTTGTTCTTCATCGAAAGCACGATCGAGCGGGTCGAAGGCGTTCGCCCTTACACGCCGCTCGAACTGGCCGGACGGCGGATCTACATCCGGGAGGGTTGCTATGTCTGCCATTCCCAGATGATCCGTCCGCTCCGCGATGAAGTCGAACGCTACGGCCATTATTCACTGGCGGCGGAGAGCATGTACGACCACCCGTTCCAGTGGGGCTCCAAGCGAACGGGACCCGATCTGGCGCGCGTCGGCGGCCGTTATTCGGACGATTGGCAGCGCGACCACCTGAAGGATCCGCGCTCGATGGTGCCGGAATCGGTAATGCCGCCATACGCTTTCCTCGCGAAGGCCGATCTCGATCCGCAATATATCGACAGCGACCTTCAGGTGAACAAGACGCTGGGCGTTCCGTATTCAGCTGATCAGATCAAGCACGGCACGCAGGACCTGATTGCGCAAGCTGATCCGAACGCCGATGGCGTCTTCGACTTCCAAAAGCGTTATCCGAAGGTTCCAGCGCGCGATTTTGACGGCGACCCTACCCGCGTCACGGAAATGGACGCGCTGATCGCCTACCTGCAGTCGCTCGGCAATCAGGTCGACTTCAAGACCTACAAAGCCGCCGATCCGACGAATCAGAGGTGACGCAGCCATGACCTACCATTCCGTGGCCCATTTTGCGCATACGTGGGGAATGTTCTTTCTCGTGATCCCATTTGCGATCGCTGTCGCTTATGCGCTTTGGCCCGCCAATCGTGATGAATTCAGCAAGGCAGCGCGCGCGCCGCTTGATTTAGGGGATGAATGATGTCCGCGTCTGGAAATCGCGAAAGAGACCCCACCACGAACACTGAAACCACCGGCCATGAGTGGGATGGCATCAAGGAATTGGATACGCCTCTTCCCCGGTGGTGGCTGTACATCTTCTATGGCTGCATAGCATTTGCGGCGGTCTATTGGGTGTTGATGCCTTCCTGGCCTCTGCTGAACAGCTACACCAAGGGCGTCATGGGCCAATCGGACCGGCGCCAGGTCGTTATGGACCTTCAACATCTGCATGACGCCCGCGCAGCCGACTTCCAGAAACTGCAGAGCGTCTCGTTTGATCAGGCGATCGCCGATCCGGAGTTGCGGCAGTTCGGCTTCGCAGCGGGCGAGACGACGTTCAACGACAATTGCCGTACGTGTCACGGCGCGGGCGGCGGCGGTCGCAAGGGCTATCCCAGCCTGGCGGACAACGTCTGGATCTGGGGCGGCACTCCCGAAGACATCGAGAAAACGATCCGCGTCGGCATTCGCTCAGGCCATCCCGATGCGCGCATGTCGCAAATGCCCGCATTCGGACGCGACGGCCTTTTGACGGAATCCGAAATCGGCAATCTGACCGAATATGTTCTGTCGATCTCTGCGGCCGGCAAGCACATCAAGCCGAATATGAAAGCCGCTGCCGCGGGCGCGCCGTTGTTTGCGCAGCAATGCGTCTCCTGCCATGGCGTCAACGGCGAGGGCAACCGCACGGTCGGCGCACCGAGTCTTCAGGATGACATCTGGCTCTATGGCGGCACACGCCAGGAAATCCGCACGCAGATCGAACAGGGGCGCGGCGGCGTGATGCCTACCTGGCAGGCGCGTTTTGATCCGGGCACCATTCGTGCGCTCGCCATTTATGTGTATGCGCTGGGTGGCGGCGAGAAATCAGCGCCGGCCCCTGCAGCTGCGCCGGCGTCGGAAGCGCCGCCGTCTGAGCAGGCGCCAGCGGCGACCGGGGCTCAAAAGACAAACTGATATGTTGAACCAAGGTCCAGTTCCCGCGCCGGCTGACGGCGATCATGAACGGGTTGACGTTACGGCGGTCAACAGCAAGGAAGCGCGGGAACTTTATAAAAAGCGCACCCCGATTTACCCGAAGATACCGTCCGGCGTGTATCGAAAGGTAAAGTGGGCTCTGTTGGTGGCGATGTTGGCCATCTACTACATCACGCCCTGGATTCGTTGGGACCGCGGCATAGGCCGCCCCAACCAGGCGGCGATGGTGGATTTCGAACATCGCCGCTTTTATTTCTTCTTCATCGAGCTTTGGCCGCAGGAAGTCTATTACATCACCGGCCTGCTGATTATGGCGTCTCTCGCGCTGTTCCTGTTCACGGCGCTCTTTGGCCGCGTCTGGTGCGGATATGCGTGCCCGCAAACCATCTGGACCGATCTTTTCATTCACGTCGAACGCTGGATCGAGGGCGAGCGGAATGCGCGCATCCGGCTCGACAAAGCGCCGCTTTCATTCGAAAAGATTCGCAAGAAGGTCACCAAGCACGCGATCTGGCTCCTGATCTCTGTGGCGACCGGCGGCGCGTGGGTTTTCTATTTCGGCGACGCCCCCACTTTGCTTCGGGAAATCGTCACCGGACAGGCGTCGGTCACGATTTATTTGTTCGTGGGGATTTTGACGTTCACGACCTATGCGCTTGCAGGCACCATGCGGGAGCAGGTCTGCACGTATATGTGTCCATGGCCGCGCATTCAGGCGGCGATGATGGATCACGAGGCCCTCAGCGTCACCTATCGCAAGGATCGCGGTGAACCACGCGGCGCGCACAAGAAGGGCGCAAGCTGGGAAGGCCGGGGCGATTGCATCGACTGCCGTCAGTGCATCGTCGTTTGTCCGCAAGGCATCGACATCCGCGAGGGCATGCAACTGGAGTGCATCAATTGCGCTCTGTGCATTGACGCCTGCGACAGCGTCATGACCGCCGTCGGCCGCCCGAAGGGGCTCATTTCCTATAGCAGCGAAGCTCAGGCCGAGCAGCGCGCCGCCCATCAACCCGTGCGGATTAGAATTTTCCGGCCGCGCATCGTCCTTTACGCCACAGCGATTCTGGTGGTGGCCTCGATCATGGCCTATCAGATGTTGCACAGGACAACTCTGAGCCTGGACATCGTTCGGGATCGCAACCCGCCGTTCGTGCGCCTGGCGGACGGGTCGGTCCGCAACACCTACGCAGTCAAAGTCCTCAACAAGACGAATGACGAGAAGACCATGGAAGTTACAATCGATGGTATGTCGAATTTCTCGTTGTCCGCATTTGGGCTGAACAATGACGGCGCGCGCAAGGTCATCATCCACGCAGCGGCGGACTCGGTTACGACATCCCGGGTCAGCCTGATCGTGCCGCCTGAAGCCCTGAGTCAGGGTCCGCAGAAAGTCACCTTCGTCGCGCATGATATGGCGACTGGTGTTGAGGCGCGGCATCCCGCCGCCTTTGTGTCGGAGTCGCCGAAATGAGCGCCGCAGCCCGCAAACCCTTCGAGTTGAAGGGCGTTCACGTCCTGATTGCGATCCTGTGCTTCTTCGGCGTCACAATCGGCGTCAATATCGGGTTCGCAACGATGGCGATCCGATCATTTCCCGGCGAGGACGCGCAAAGCCCCTATCAGCAAGGTCTGCACTATAACCAGACCTTGCGGGAGCGCCGGGAACAGGCGGCTTTGGGCTGGACCTCCAACATCGCCTTGGCCAGGGCGCAGAATGGCGTTGCATTGACTGTCACATTCAAGGACGCTGCGGGACGACCGGTTGAAGGGCTTACGTTAAAAGGTTCGTTGCGGCGGCCGATAGCGGACAAGTATGATGTACCGGTGCAGTTCACAGCGTCTGGAAACGGCGTTTATCGCGCCGAACTCCCGAACATTGAAGCCGGCCTGTGGGATCTCCGCGCCAAAGCCTCCGGCGGTCAACATGAGTTCGATATAGATGAGAGGCTATTATGGCGGCCCTCGACGCAGCCTTAAACACCGCATCGCCTGGATGTCCTTCCGGACTTTCTCCTGTTGCTGAACGCTTTACACGCGCAGATCCCACTGCGTTCGTGCGCCGTCGTGACGGCAAAGAGACGCTGGAGCTGTTGGTTCGCGGCGCAAAATGCGCAGGCTGCATCCGCAAGATCGAATCCGGCCTATTGAGCCGTCCAGGGGTCGAGCAAGCTCGATTGAATCTCACAACCGGCCGCCTGACAGTCGCATGGCGCCCGGGTGAAAATTCCGCGCGCGGCATCGTCGATGCGCTGACCGCAATCGGCTACGATAGCGCCGTCTTTGATCCGGACGCCGGGCGCCGCGACATAGACAAAGCCGGACGCGAATTATTGCGCGCTCTGGCGGTCTCCGCGTTCGCCGCGATGAACGTGATGATGTTCTCGGTGCCGATCTGGTTCGGTTCAGCCGACATGGGCGAGGCAACCCGCACCAGTTTTTACTGGGTCTCCGCGCTCATCGCCGTCCCGGCAGCTTTGTACGCCGGACAACCTTTTTTCCGCTCCGCCCTGAACGCTCTGAAACATGGCCGGGCGAATATGGATGTCCCTATCAGCATCGCCGTGTTTCTGACGCTCGGCATGAGCGTCGCCGAAGCGATGATGCATGGCCGCCACGCTTATTTCGACGGCGTGGTGATGTTGTTGTTCCTGCTGCTGATCGGCCGCTATCTCGATCACGTATTGCGTGAGAAAGCCCGCTCCGCCGCAAAAGATCTTCTGGCCATGCAGACGGTGACCGCATCGCGCTTGGACGCCAGCGGCGTGGCTGTGGCGACGCCGGCGTCCACGCTGCGCGCTGGCGACCGGATCGTTCTGGCGCCGGGCGACCGCGCGCCCGTCGACGGCGTCGTAGAAAGCGGCGCTTCGGACATCGATCTTTCCATCCTGACCGGCGAAACGGCGCCTATCCGTATCGGCGCAAAGGAGGATCTGAAGGCCGGCGCCGTCAATCTGACCCACAGTCTGATTGTCCGTGTGACGAAAGGCGTCCAGGATTCCACAATCGCCGACCTCGCACGATTGGTCGAAATCGGCGAACAGGGGCGCACGCGGTTTGTGCGGTTGGCCGACCGCGCGGCGGCCCTCTATGTGCCTGTCGTCCATACGCTGGCCGCAGCGACGTTTCTGGGTTGGATGCTGGCGCCGCATCTTCTGCCGTATCTCGGCGTTCAAAACGTTTCAGGCATCGGATTCATGGGCGCGCTGCAAAACGCGGTCGCCGTTCTGATTATCACGTGCCCTTGCGCGCTGGGTCTGGCCATTCCGGCCGTGCAGGTCGTCGCCACGTCGCGTTTGTTTCGCCGCGGCGTCCTGGTCAAATCTGGCGACGCATTAGAGCGCATCGCACAGGCGGACTACGTGGTTCTCGACAAGACCGGCACCTTGACGCTCGGAAAGCCCCGTTTGGCCTCTGGCGCACCCGTGCAGGCGCTTGCGTGCGCCGCCAGCCTGGCGCGCGCGTCGCGCCATCCGCTCTCCCGCGCCCTGGTCGAAGCCGTGGGCCCGGGCGTTGCGGCGTCGAATGTGCGCGAACTGCCTGGCGAAGGTCTGGAGGCGATGATCGACGGCGCCGTCGCCAGATTGGGCCGGCGCACCTTCGCGGCGCCGGACGCGGCAGACGACGGGGATGGCGCATCCGAGTTGTGGTTTTCCCATGGCGGCGGAGCGCCGATCCGTCTCACCTTCGTCGATGCGCTGAGAACAGACGCCGCGGACACAATTACCGCGCTTTGCAAGCGCGGCTTGAACGTTGAATTGCTGTCCGGCGACCGTCCAAGCGCCGTCGCGATCGCGGCCAAGGCTGCCGGAATTTCGACCTGGCGCGGCGGCGCCAGCCCGGCGGACAAGATCGCGCGGCTGGAAGAACTAAAAGCGCAAGGCAAGCGGCCGATGATGATCGGCGACGGACTCAATGATGCGGCCGCCCTGGCGGCGGCGCACGTCTCCGTTTCTCCCGGCGCCGCGATAGACGTCAGCCAGGCCGCTGCGGATATTGTGGTTCAGGGCGAGGCAATGGGCCCCATTGTCGAAGCGGTCGACGTCGCGCGCAAGGCGAAGATCTTTATGCTGCAGAATCTGGGCTTCTCCGCCTTGTACAACGCGATCGCCATTCCATTCGCGATGTTCGGATTCATTACCCCGCTGATCGCCGCCGTGGCGATGGCTGCTTCTTCCTTGGTGGTGATGCTGAACGCCGCCCGCCTCAACCTGCGAGGATGACATGGACATTATCGTCTATCTAATTCCGGCGGCCGTGGCTCTTGGCGGAATAGCGTTGGCCGCCTTTATCTGGAGCCTCAACAGCAATCAGTATGAAGATCTGGACGGCGCCGCGCAGCGCATCCTGCTCGATGACGAAGATGATGCTGCTTGAGATCGATTTGTGGTCTAGCGCGGGAACGTGGCGCCGCGCCATGATAAGCGCCGTCAGATAGGCGTCTTCGCCTTCCCGCCACAGCAGCCGGATGTTTGATCCGGATCAACGCAAAATCCTCATGCAATCGCTAGTTTGATCGCATCTGAGGCGGGGCCCCGATCCCCCATAAGCATCCCGTCTCACACGCTTGGCCCTGCCGTCTCCGGCGGGGCCTTTCGTTTTCCGGCATGGCGTCAACACAGTCCGGCCGGTAAAAGCGAACGGCGGGGGCACGCGCGTCGGCGATGCTAAATGCCCTGGCAGAAATTGGACAAAAAAAATCGCAGACGGCAAGAAGCCGTCTGCGAAGGTATGAGCCGCCGAACGCTGGCGACCCATCGGGAGCTGATTAGAACTTGTAGCCGACGCCGAGCGACACGACCCAAGGATTGAGATCGACATCGGATTTCAGCGTGCCGCCATTGATGCTGGCGTCGGTGTCGAAAAAGACCTTCTTCACGTCGGCGTTGAGCGAATATTTGCCGCTGATGGCGTAATCAACACCGGCCTGCAGAGCGAGGCCGAACCCGTCGTCAAGATCGACGGTGAAGCCATTCTTGTCCGAACCGGAATAGAACAACATGTAATTCACGCCAGCGCCGACATACGGGCTCAGACGGCCCTTCGGGTTGAAGTGATATTGCAGCGAGACAACCGGCGGCAGAACCCAAGTCTCATAGACCTTCGGATTGCCCGCCAGGCCGTGCGCCTTCACAGTGTGCTTCGTCGTGCCGAGAATGACTTCGGCGGCGATATTGTCGGTGAAAAAATACGAAATGCCGAGCGTCGGCATGACGTCGTCAGAAACGTCGGCTTTTAGGCCGGTATCGACGCCCGCAGCCGTCTTGATGGCTGCGTCTTCATCGGAAATGACGTCCGTAACGCGGAGATTCACCATCCACGTGCCCGCGGCTTTGGGTTGGAAATCTTCGGCATGGGCGACGGCGACGCCGCTAAGCGACAAAGCAACGGCCGGCAGCGCGAGCTTTAGTAAATTCATAACAATCCCCTTCTTTGGGCTTACCCCCTTCATGCACCGAGTGCGCATGAACTGGATCACCCTTTCGGAAGAAGGAAACTCCGGTTCGAGGTCTAGCTTTTTGATTCAACGCAAAAAGTCGCCGAGGTGCGACCTCAGGACACAGTTTTTGACGCGGCTACAGCACAAACGCGCCAATGAAATCATACGCGTAGGGAGCGTTTTAAGCCGCTAGTGGAACAAGTGGAGGCTGCCCCTGCAGCGCCTGCGATAATCCGCGGGCGTGACGCCCGCATGGCGCTTGAACGCTGTTGCAAAATAGGCAGGACTACGGAAGCCCAATCGCCGGCTGATCTCCGCGACCGGGACGTCCGTCTCCCGCAGCGATTGCGCAGCGCGGTCAAAGCGGCGGCGTTCGATGAAGGCGTGAACGGAAGAACCGGTGCGCTCGGCGAACGCCCGCGTCAGATGCCGTACGCTAAGGCCAGCCAGATCGGCAAGTTCCGACAGGGTCGGCGCACTCTCGTCCTCCTCAATCCGCTGCATGATCCGGCCGAACACGCGGTCTGACAGCCCACCCCGCACAAACGCGCTATAGCGCGGCGCCTGCCGGATGTGGCGAACCACCTCTGAAATCAACTCGCGACCCACCGCCTCAACTTGAAGGTCGTGCGCAAATCCAGGCGATTCCAGCTCGTCGCCGATCCGCACCAGCAAATCGCGAACGCGTGGAATGTGAAGATTGAGACAACGGTGCAGACGATCCGGCTCGATCACCACGCGCTCGCCCAGAAGCGCCTCAAGGTGCTGCGGCCGGAAGCAGCAGCGCACCGTGCGGGTCGGGCTTGCGGCGGCGCGAATGGACAGTGGGGTCTCGGCCGGCACCAGCATTACCCGGCCAATGGCGTCGAAGTCCGGCGAGGCGCCGGGAACGTCAAACCGGCCAAGCGACGGGGAGAGGTGCATCTGCCGCTGCAATGCGATGGTGTGGATGCGTTCGCACAGCTGCAGGTCTCCCGGCGCCGTCGACGAATGCGTCGCCAGCTGAATCGAGAAGTACGGCGCGCGCACGGCGCGCTCGATATTGTTGTCCAGACGCATCTTCGTCCGTTCGAAACCCCTAGGGCCCAAACCTTAGGAAGACGCGCGGCGTTTGCCAATATTGATCAAGCGGGGGACAAAATAAGACCGGACGTCGGCACTCCGGTGCCGGCCGTAACAATCACGTTCTTGACGTCAGACACCTGATTAACCGACGTTCCTCGCGCCAAGCGCACCCCCTCGGCCACGCCATTGAGGCCGTGGATGTAGGCCTCGCCAAGCTGTCCGCCATGGGTGTTCACTGGCAGGGAGCCCCCCCGGCCAATCCGCCCTTCCCGCACGAAATCCTTTGCCTCTCCGGGCTTGGCGAAGCCGAAAGCCTCGAGCTGCGGCAGGACGAAGGGCGAGAAGTGGTCGTACAGCACAGCCGCCTGCACGTCCCTGGGCCCGATCCCGGCCTGGGCATAGAGCTGCTCGGCCACCAGATCCATCTCGCTCAGGCGCGCGGCGTTGGGCCGGTAATAGCTCGTCATCATCTGCTGATCGTCCGCCGCGCCCTGCGCCGCGCCCCGGATCAGCACTGGCGGTTGCTTCAATTTGGCGGCGCGCTCGGCGGTGGTGACGACAATCGCCACGGCGCCGTCGCTTTCCTGACAGCAGTCGAGCAAATGCAGCGGCTCCACGATCCAGCGCGAGTTTTGATGATCCTCCAGCGTGATGGGCTGCTCGTAAAACCACGCCTTTGGATTGGTGGCGGCGAAATCGCGAAAGCCCACCGCGATGCGGCCGAAATCTTCCGATGTGGCGCCGTATTCGTGCATGTAGCGCCGGGCCGCCATCGCGACCCACGAGGCTGGCGACATCAGGCCGAACGGCACATAATAGCCGTAATGGGCCATCTCGGCCGTCGGCGCCGCTTCAGGCGCATAACCGGCGCCGAATCTGTATTGCGAGCGTTCGTTCATGGCGCGATAGCAGACGACCACATCCGCCACACCGCTGCTTACCGCCATCGCCGCTTGCTGGATCGGCGCGCAGGCGGCGCCGCCGCCATAATGGATGCGCGAGAAGAACTTTAGATTCTTGCCGCCGATATTCCGGAAAATCTCAATCTCCGGATTGTTGTCCATTGTGTAGGTCGACATGCCGTCGACTTCGGATGGATCGATGCCCGCTTCGGCCAGCGCGCCGGTGATGGCCTCAACGGCGAGACGCAGTTCCGAGCGTCCGCTGTTTTTCGAGAACTCAGTCGCGCCGATGCCGGCGATTGCGGCTTTTCCGGAAATGCTCATTGGCCGGCTCCCGGCAAAGTGATGGTGACGGTGGCGTTCACGTGCTCGCCGATGCGGTTGCGCCCCACAACGGCGATGTCCGCCGCGCCGGTCTTGGGATCAATCGCCGTGACCGAGCCGCTGAGCGTCATCGCGTCGCCGACGAAATTCGGCGCACCCAGACGCAGCTTGATCTTTTTGATGTGCGCCTTCGGGCCCGCCCAATCGTTCACAAAGCGCTGCACCACGCCGTTCGTGGTGAGGATGTTCATGAAGATGTCCGGCACGCCCGTCGATTGCGCTGCGGCCTTATCGTGGTGGACGTTCTGATAATCGTTCGTAGCGATGGCCGCGACCGCAATGGCGCTGGCCGTGATCGGAAAAACAAGTTCGGGCAGTTTCTCGCCCACTTTCAATGTCGGGTTGTTCATGATTGCAGTCCTGCAAGAGGCTTCGTCCGGCCTTCCGCGATTTCGCGACCGATCAAAGCGAGCATCTGTTGCGCGCCGCCGAGGGCTACCTCGTTCGGCTTGGAACTCAGGAAATAGCGATGGATCGGATAGTCGACGTCCGCGCCCATGCCGCCGTGCAAATGCTGCGCGGTGTGCGTCACGCGGTGCCCGCCCATCGCCGCCCAGTATTTGGCGACCGCGATTTCCGCCGTATCCGGGCGGCCCTGATCGATCAGCCACAAAGCGCGCAAGGTTGTGGAGCGCATCGCCTCCACATCGATGAACCCATCGGCGGCGCGCTGCTGCACCCCTTGCATCGAGCCCACAGCGCGGCCAAACTGCACGCGGTTTGAGGAGTATTCCGCCGTCTGACGCAACGCGGCGTCTGCGATTCCCAGCTGCAACGCCGCGTGCGCCGCACGCGCTTCGCCGATGATGCGCTCCACCGCCTCCGCTCCGCCAAGCATAGCGTCGGCGGGCACAAGCGTGTCCTCCAGCAACAATTGCGCCCAGGGTTGTCCGTGCGTGCTCTTTTGCGGCAGCCGCTTCAGACTGTTGGAGTTGCCCGCCACCTGAAACAGCGCCGGCCCATCCGGCGTCTGCGCCGTGACCAGAATCCAGTCCGCCTCGGCGCCATACGCGACGGCGGTCCTGGCTCCGCGCAAGAGCCAGCCTTGCTCGTGCGGCGTCGCCGTCAGAGAAGGCGAGGAGGGATCGCCACTATCGTCTTCCAGCGCCAAAGCCACCAACGTGTCGCCGCACGCGATCTTGGAAAGTACGTCCTTGCGGCCAGCTGCGGCCAGCAGCCGCGCGGCGACGCCAGATTGCAGCAGCGGCGCGGGCGCCAGAACGCGGCCCGCCGCCTCCAGCAGCAGGCCAAGCTCCAACATCCCGAAACCGAGGCCGCCCGCCTCTTCAGGAACAGTCACGCCGAGCAAACCCGCATCCGCCAGCAGCCGCCAGAGATCGGCGTCGTACGGCGCGCCGGAAGCCGCGTGCGCCTTCAGCGTGTCCGGCGACACGTTTTCGCTGAAAATTCGACCGGCGAGATCTCGCAATTCTGTTTGATTTTCGTTGAGCGTGAAATCCATGGTTCAACCCTTCGCCAGACGAAACGCGGGCAACACATAGCCAGGCTCCACTTCCTGGAAGTCGAGTCTCACGCGAGCGCCAACTTTCACATCCTCCGGCGCCACATCCAGAATGTTCGCGACAAGCCGCGTACCTTCATCGAGCTGCACCGTGACGATCGGCAGCGGGTATTTGAACGCAGGCAGACGCGGCTGGTGCATCACCACGAAACTGTAGATTTCGCCTTGGCCCTTTGATTGCACCGCCACCCATTCCAGCGACCGGCATTTGGGGCACATCGGCCCCGGGGGATGGCGCAGCGCACCGCAATCACTGCATTTCTGGATCAGTAGTTTGCGCTGCTGCACGCCTTCCCAGAAGAACGCATTATCGTGCGTGATTGCTGGCCGCGGATGCGGGAAAGTCGCGTTGTCTCCGCTGGGCTTGGCGGCAGGGGCCATCTCGGTTTTCAGGTTGGGCTTGAACTTGAGGATGCGGAACAGCATCTTGCCCAGCCGCTCATTGTTCTGGTCAGTGAACTCGTAGCGCACGGTGATGAAGTGGCCGATGCCGAGGCCGGTACGCTTTTCATCCGATACGTCATCGATGATCGCTTCGAACTTCACAACGTCGCCGAGCTTCAGATAACGATCATATTCCTGCTCGATATTCGTTGCGACGACGCCGAGATATCCAGCCTCGTCGAACAGATCGACGATCTTCATGCTCTCGTCGGCGCTGCGGCCCGTCGCCCGATACGGCGACATGGTCCACACTTCGAGCATCGCCGGCGGCGCCACGATCCCGTCGTGACCTGCCGCGCGCGCGGCTGCTTCGTCGGTGTAGATGGGATTTGTTTCCCCCATCGCCTCGCACCAGCGCCGGATCATGGGCAGGTTCACAGGATCGCGCGATACGGACGGCGGCGTGGCGTGTTGGCCGACCATGGCGCGGGCGCGGGTCAGGATGTCGCTCATCTCAAATCCCTTTCAGCGTGCGGCGCGCGGCATGCCAAGGCCCATTTGCGCGACCATATCGCGCAGAACCTCAGCGGTGCCGCCGCCAAACGTGTTGATCTGGCACTTCCGGTATTCGTGTTCGATGCGCCCGCGCAGCTGCGCGTCCGGGGAGTCTTCCTGCACCAGCCCCCCGCTTCCCAGCACGTCGAGCAACAGGCGCATGACCTTGATCATGCCTTCCGTGCCGAACACTTTCAGGCCGGAGGCAAGTTCCGGCCGCGTGACGCCGGTGCTGACCTCCCAGCCGACGCGATGGCCCATCGTGCCGATCGCCTGCAACAGCGCGTAGGCTTCGGCGAGCGCCATCTGCACCCATGCCTGCCTGATGCGGCCATTGGCGCGCGCCCATTCGACCACCTCATCGAAGCAGCCATTGCCGGCATAGGTCAAAGCCGCAAGGCCGATGCGCTCGTGGTTCAGCTGTTCGGCGATCAGCCGCCATCCACCATTGAGCTGGCCGATCATCATGCTCGCCGGCACGCGAACGTTTTCATAATAGGTGACGTTCGTGCGCACGCCGCCGACCGTTCGGATCGGCGTGAAGGAAAATCCCGGCAGCCTGGTGTCGAGCATAAATATGGTGATCCCCTTATGCGGCGGCGCATCGGGATCGGTGCGCGCGGCGAGAAACACATAATCCGCGCCCTCCGCGCCGCTGGTGAAGATCTTCTGGCCATTGATGAGGAAATCGTCGCCGTCGCGTACAGCGCGCGTCTTTAAGGACGCGAGGTCCGTTCCTGCGCCTGGCTCCGTATATCCAATGGCGAAGATGAGATCGCCGGCGGCGATGCGCGGCAGGATATCGCGCTTCTGCTGCTCCGTGCCCAGACGCATCAAAGCCGGGCCGACCGTGTTCACCGTGACGAATGGAAACGGCGCGTCGGCCAGCACCAGTTCCTCCAGAAGAATCTTCTGGGTCTGCGCATCCAGGCCACGGCCGCCAAATTCCTTTGGCCAGCCGGGCGTCAACCAGCCATCCGTTCCCATCTGACGGATAACGCGCCGATATTCCGGACCGGATTCGGCGCCGCGCGTCGCGGCCCGCACGTCCGGCGTCATCAACTTGTCGATATAGGCGCGAAATTCGGCGCGGATGGCGCGCTGCTCGGGGGTGTAATCAACGTGCATTGGCGGCTCCCGTCGATTCAAATGGAGGAATATTCAGGCGCGTGAGCGCCTCGGGCGTCAGCGGAACATATTGTCCCGCAGCCGGATCCGCGACGAACAGCTGATCCCCCCCGACACTGGCTGGATCGTAGCCTTCCTTTTGCACGGCGGTCTTCTTCAGCTTGTATGTGGTCGTCATATCCGGCGCGTCGGTGATGCGCACAAACACCGGCACGGCGTAGGAGGCGAGTTTTCCGGCCGCGTATTTGTAAAACCCAACAGGGTCGAAACTTGCGCCTGCCTCCATCGTGACGGCCGCCATGCCCGCCCGGCCTTCCGAACCCGGCACCTTAACGCCATAGACGTTGACGATCGCGACGTCCTTGAATGCGGACAAAATGGTTTCAACCTCAAGCGTCGAGACGTTCTCACTCTTCCAGCGATAGGTGTCGCCGACGCGATCCACGAAGAAAAAGTAGTCTTCTTCGTCGAAACGCACCAGATCGCCGGAGCGGAACCACACGTCGCCGGGTTTGAACACGTCGCGCAGCAGCTTCTTTTCCGTCTCGGGAATCGATGTGTACCCTTCGAAGAAGCCCGCCAGGCCATTGCCGGGCAGCACTTCGGCGATGAGCTCCCCCACCTGATGCGGTTGCGCCAATACGAGCTTGCCTTCGGCGTCGCGCACATGATCCCCGGCGTCGACGTCGTAGCGGATGATGCGGATGTTCGTATGCTGCGGATAAGGAAGGCGACCCACGGAGCCGATGTGGTTGTCGACGTTCGTGATGCCGTAATTGGCCTCAGTCGAGCCGAGCCCTTCGCAGACCATCTCAATACCGAAGCGCTCGACGAAGGCCTTCCAGACGTCGGGGCGCATGCCGGCGCCGCCCATGGCGCGCAGGGTGTTGTCCCGGTCGTTCGGCGATGGCGGCGCGTTCAGCAGATACCGCACGATCTCACCAATATAGTACATGGCCGAGATCCGATGCCGCTTCACATCCGGCCAGAAATTGCTGGCGCTGAATTTCCGGCGCAGCACAAATGGAATCGAAAACGCCAAAGAGACGGACGGGATCACCATGCCGCCGGCGCCGTGATAGAGCGGCAGCACGCAATAGAAGACGTCATCGGGCCCCAGGCCCATAATGCCGCCCATCATCTCGCCGGAATTCAAAAAGCGCAGATGGCTCATCTTGGCCGCCTTCGGCAGGCCCGTCGTGCCCGATGTGAAGATGAGATAGAGCGGATCGGCGGCGGTGATCCCTTGACGGGCGCTGCTGGTCAGCGGCTCGTCCGACGCCGCGGCGATCATCCGCGCAAAGTCCTTGCTTCCGCTGATAGCGGGGACATCGTGTTCGTTCCATTCCCATACGGGAACCGCAACGGAGTCCACCGAGTCCAAGGCGCCGAGCAGCTCCGTGCCCACTATAAGCGCCTTGGCCTGAGTCGCCGACAGCGCATGCGTGAAGACCTGCCCGCGCGCGCTTGTGTTCAACAAGGCGGTGACGATTCCCGCTTTGGCGAACCCCATCCAGGTCAGGATGAATTCCGGACGGTTCTCCATCAGGAGGGCGACGACATCGCCCTTCTTCAGGCCAGCCTCCAATCCAGCGCGGCCAATTTTGTCCGCGATGCGGTTGGCTTCTGCGAAGGAAATGACGCGGTCCTCAAAAATCAGGAACGGTTTGCCGGCCGCATCCTTGGCGCGCTCTTCCAGCCGATCCGCGACCGTGTACGGCATGTCGCGTGTGAAATGCGCGATCCGGCTGGCGCCGCGCATGATGCGGCCCATGGTCTCTTCGCGGCTCGGGGCGACAAATTCAGTCATGCGCTTTTGTCCTGGCTGGAATGGGCGAGGAGAAATGGGAGAATGGCTTTTGTGAAAGCGGTGTTGTCGTCGCCCGCCAGCATGTGCTCGGCGCCCGCGACTTCTGCGAATTCAGCATTGGGCAGATCCGCTGCCAGCTCGCGTGCGATAGATTCCGTGAGGACGTCGCTCTTGCCGCCGCGCACAAACAAAATGGGCGCTTCGATTGCACGCGTCGCGCGCAACATGCGCTGTTCGAAGGTTTCCGGCGACCACCCGGGGCGCGGTTTGATGAAAGCCGGGTCCCAGTGCCAGCGATAAAGGCCATCGCTTCCCCGGCGGAGGTTTTTCGCCAGACCTTCCGGACGCGGCGGTCTGCTGCGGTGCGGCAGATATTCCGCGACCGCGACGGCCGCTTCCTCCAACGTGGGAAAGCCCCTGCTGGTCGAACGCATGAATCCCACTATCCGATCCGTTCCGGCGCTGGAGACGCGCGGTGCGATGTCGACCAAAACCAGTCCCGCCACATCCGCGTAGGGCGCCTCCCCACACGTCATCAGGGCCGTAAGGCCGCCCAGCGACGCGCCAACGATGAGCGGCCGCGCGCCGATCACCGCAAGGATCGCGCGCAGATCTCCGGCGAAAGCCTCGAAGGAATAATCGCCGTCCGGCGCCCAGTCGCTGTCGCCATGGCCGCGTAAGTCCAGGCTGATCACCCGGAACCCGTGCGCCGCGAGGCTTTGTGCGCTTGCGCCCCACGACCAGCGCGTCTGTCCGCCGCCATGCATCAGGATCACGGACGGCGCCTCAGGCGCGCCCAACAGGTCGGCCGCGATCTGCAGGCCTCCCGAGCCGATGAAAGTGTGTCGTGTCGCGTCTAGCATCTGGCCGCACCGCACCGCGATCGGCGCCGAATAGCAATCCCGGCATGCTTGCGCCGGGAGGATTTTGTCCCGAAATCGAAAGTCCGCCAACGCCCGGCCCAACGGCTCTTCTGCGCAGATACCGGGACCAACGCCGCGCAGCGCGCTAGCTAGTTCAAGCCTATCAACAATTCCGGACGGTAGGGTTGCAGTTCTGCATGCTGCCGCAAGCGAACTTTGCGCGCCCAGGCGGCGTCACCCAGAATGGCGCGGCCCAGAGACACCATATCGAACTCGCCGCGCGCCAGACGCTCGCGCAAGTCGTCGAGGTGATCGACCGCGGACGTCGCCACATTCGCGTAGATCCCCGTCTCGCCGTATTCCATCGACGTTTTGGCGAGACCGACCCCGCCGCCGCCAATGGTCGGTTTGCCCGAGAGCTTTTTGACCCAACCCGCGAGATTCAACGCGCTGCCGTCGAACTCCGGACGGAAGAAGCGGCGTTGCGAACAATCAAAAAAGTCGACGCCCGCATCCACAAGGGGCGCCAAGATGGCTGTGAGTTCATCCGGCGTCTCCGCAAGTCTCGCCGCGTAATCCGTCATCTTGAATTGCGAAATGCGCATCGCGATCGGGAATTCCGGTCCCGCCGCCGCACGTACGGCAGCCACAATTTCTGCGGCGAAGCGCGTGCGATCGGCGCCGTATGCGTCAGTTCTGCGGTTGGTGCGCCGCCAAAGAAACTGATCGATGAGGAAGCCATGCGCGGCGTGGATCTCTATGCCGTCAAAGCCCAGTTTCTGCGCAACGCGCGCCGCCTCCGCGAACGCCTCCACGACCGCGTCGATGTCGTTCAGCGTCATGGCCGGGCCCTGGCGCTCCGGTCCGGCCTCTATCCCGACCTGCGCGCCCGGCAACCAAATCCCGGAAGGCCCGAATCCCGGCCAGGCCGGCGCCACCGGCGCCAGTCCCTGCAGCCCGGCATGTCCGAGCTGCGGCATGATGCGGCCGCCGCCCGCATGCACCTCGCGGACGATGTTGGCCCATTCGGCGAGCGCACGTCCGTAAAAATGCGGTTCGTTGTCGTCGAGCGCCGCCTGATCGTGCCCGATCGCCGTGGCGCCGGAAATGATCAGCCCGGTTTCGCCCTCGGCGCGGCGGCGATAGAAGCCAGCATAACCGGGGTCGGGCTGTCCGCCCGGCGCCTTGCCCTGCCCCATCGGCGCCATCACCACGCGGTTTGGAAGCGTGAGGGACCCGATGGCGATAGGCTGAAACAGGGGATCAGACATGAAGCCTCTTGGTCAGGCGGACTGACGCGCCAATTCCTTGCGCCGCTCGGCAGTCGCCTTGGAATCCACCTTCAAGCCTTCGGGGTCGTTGACCGGATCGCCGGTGATCACGACGCCATAATCCCGCAGCGCGCCTTCGATGGTGACGTACTCATCGCGCACGTCATTCTTCACGCGCTCCGGATCGCGCTCCAGCGGATTGCCCCAGCCGCCGCCGCCGCCGGTTTGCAGGCGGAACGTGGTCCCGATGGGCGCGCGCCATGTGTGGCGCGAGGCGTAATAGAAATACTCCCCATCCGCATCGAGGCGTTTGGTTTTCGGATCGAGCATGCCGGAGACCGGGATCGACTTCGCGTAGACGCCGTCATCGACCGGCAACGAGCGCTTTTCCTTCGCCACGTCATAGATGTCGGGCGTGAACATCCAGCCGGCCTGCGTCGCGCCCGGCTTGCCGCCGTAAACGCCGATGCCGCTGGGCTCCTTGGCGTGCAGCGCGATAGCCAGATGGTCGCCGTCGGAGAGCCAATAGGTGTCGCGCCGCACGGCCGCGCCGCCGCGATTGGCGCCGGGGCCGGCGGTGTCAGCGACATATTCCTTGCGCATCACGACCACGGGCGTGTCGGATTCCACGGCTTCGGTGGCGGGATCGATATTATTGCTGACATGGAAGACGGTGTAGCTGTCGCCGTCGCCAACCTTTGTGCCGCCCCAGGGGCCGTGTTCGCCGCCGCAGGAGCCGACCGTGAGCCAGGGTACGCCTGCCTTCGTGATCCCGTTCCCGTTGTGCAGCATCAGCGAACCGTAATCGCCGCCGATCGCGTCTTCGCCGAGCGCATCCGACAGCGCGCGATAGATCGCGATCAAGACCGTGATGGACGCTTCCCAATACATGAAGATCGGGCCGTCCGGCGGCGTGGCGCTGCAGAACGTGCCGGGCGGGATGACGATGTCGATGTCGCGGAAGCAGCCGGAAGACAGCGGCGCTTTCTGCTCGATCAGCATTTTCAGGGCCACGCCGACCGCGCCCTTCACGTCCAGCGGGCCGCAATTGATGCTGGCGCGCGCCTGGGCGGAGGTGCCGCTGAAATCGACCTCCAGATGGTGGCCGACCTTGGTCAGCTTCACCTTCAGTTTGTATTCCAGGCTGTCGTCCACGCCGTCGGCGTCGATGCCGTCTTCGGCTTCGTACACACCATCTGGAATCTTGCTCGTGATGGCGTTGCGCATGGCGTCTGCGGACACGTCGCAGGAATACCGGATGGCGCCGAAATAGGCGTCGAGCCCATAGCGGTCGATGCTCTCCAGCAAGAGGCGCTCACCCAGCAGCAGGCTCTGATAAAGCGACTTGATGTCCGGCAGCAGCAGCGCGCCATAGCGGGCATTGTCGAAGATGAAATTGAAGGTCGACTTCACCGGCTTGTCGTCGCGATAGAGCAGCGACGGCGAAATCACCAGACCTGTCTCATAAACGTTGCGCTTGGTGCCGCTGAAGCCGCCGGGCACGACGCCGCCCATGTCGAGCTGGTGCGCGCGGATGGCGAGGAAGGAGACAATCTTGCCTTCGTAGAAGATCGGCCGGATGAAGCAGACGTCATTGACGTGCAGACCCATACGATAAGGGTCGTTCGTGCAGAGCACGTCGCCAGGCTTCAGATTCTCCGGGCCGAATTCCTCGATGGCGTTGCGGACGCCTTCGGGCATCGTAAACATGAAGATCGACAGCGAGTCCGAGCCCGTGCTCATCGGGTAATTCATGTCGGGCGGGCCGGAAATCGTCGCCGCGAAATCATACCAGTCGCGCAGGATCATCGAGAACGCGGTGGTCAGCATCACCGTGCTCATATGCTTGACCACATAGCGCATGCGGCTGGCCAGCATCGCCGCGGTGAAGCGGTCGGTGCCGTAACGCGCAAGGAATTCCTGTTCAGTGAGATCGCGCAAAGCGATGTCGGTTGTGACAGACATGATGCGTTCTCCCTTAGCCGGCGCGGCGAATATGCAATTCGCCGTAGAGGCCCACCGTCAGTTCCTGACGGGGCAGCATGAAGGTGGTCGATGAGGCTTCCCGGATGATCGCGGGACCCTTGATGACGTCTCCGAACAAGAGATCGGCGCGCTGATATTCCGGCGTCGCGATCGGGTCGCGCTCCAGATAGCGCAGCTCGATGGTGCGCGAGGGCGTTGGCGCGCCGCTCTTGCGCTTTTGCAGCTTGGGATAATCCACCTTTTCGGTCGGCAGCACCGTGTCGACGCGATAGGTGACGCCCTGCACGGCCATGGCCGGGAAGCGGTTGCCTGAACGTTTCAGATAGACGTCGTGGAAGTTGGAGATCATCGCATCGATGGTCTGCGCGGTGATCGGCCCGTCCGGGATCGGAATGAAGGGCGTCTCCCAGCTCTGGCCGAGCAGGCGGCCATCGAAGGTGCGCGCGAACTTAATGGTCTTGCCGCCATCTGGGAAGCGGGCGCGCAGCCCGTCCTCCATTTCACGGAAGACCGCCTCGATCTGATCGGCGGCGTCGGGGCTCAGCACCTTATAAGCGCTGCGGCTGTCGCTATAGGTTTGTTCGGAACTGACGAGGCCAAGCGCCGAGAACAGGCCCGGATGCGGCGGCACGATCACTTCGGCGACATGCACCTTGTCGAGCACGGCGGGCAGCAGCATCGGGCCCGCGGCGCCGAACGCCACTAGGCTGTAATCGCGCGGGTCGATGCCGTGCTGAATGGCGACGTTCATCAGGCCTTCGGCGATATTGTTCACGCCTACGTCGAAGGCGTAGCGGATTCGGTCATCCAGCGACAGCTTGGTGTCGAGGTTTTCAAACGCTTGCAGCGACAGCTTTTTATCAAGCGTCACGCGCCCGCCCGCAAAACCGTCCGGATCGATGACGCCCATCAACAGGCAGGTGTCGGTGGTGGCGGGTTGGGTCCCGCCCTTGCCGTAGCAGGCGGGACCGGGGTCGGAGCCGGCGCTGCCGGGGCCGACCTGCAATTCACCCGCGGGGCTGATTGTGACGAGGCTGCCGCCGCCCGCGCCGATGCTCGACACCTCGATCGAGAGCGCGTTGACGATCAGATCGTGCTCGAGTTCGAACGTGGTGTTCACATAAGGTTTGAAGTCGCTGATCAGGCTGATGTCGCAGGAGGTGCCGCCGATATCGGCGCAGAGCAGATTGCCCGTCTTGATCAGGCCGCCGAAATGGGCGCTGGCGATCGTGCCGCCCGCAGGCCCCGCGAAAACGATCTCGAAGGGCCGCTCCATCGCCGTTTCAGCGGAGAGAAGCTGTGCGGCGCAATTGGCGTAGTTCAGCTTGCCGTCAAAGCCGAGGTCGCGCAGGCCGGCGTCGAGGCGCTGCGTGTAGCTGTCATAGATCAGCTTCATGAACACGTCGATGACGGTGGTCGAGGCGCGGGCATATTCCTTGGCCAGCGGCGAGACTTCGCTGGAGATCGAGCAAGGGATGTCGCCCAGCTCTTCCTGCACGATGGCGCGCAGGCGCTCTTCGTGCGCGTGGTTCACATAGGAATTGAGCAGGCAGATGGCGACGCCTTCGACATTGCACTTCTTCAGCACGGCGATCTGCGCGCGGGCCTGCTCTTCGTTCAGCGGCAGCAGCACGCCGCCATCTGCCATGATGCGCTCTTCCACGCCGCGGCGGAGATAACGCGGCACCAGAGGTTTCGCGGCGTCGCCGAAGGGGCGGCGCCAATGCGGGTTGGTGAGGTCGGAGGGTGGGCGCCAGGTGCGGCCGCCGTCGAGAATATCGCGGTGGCCGTCGGTGGTGAGGAAGGCGATCTTCGGCAAGCGCCGCGTAATGACGGCGTTCAGGCCGTGCGTGCTGGCGTGATTGAAAGCCGAGGCGCGCTCGACGCCGATCTCTTGGGCGCCCTGCAGCACGCCGCGTTCGGTGTTCCGCACATTGGTCGACACTTTGACGGTGCGGATCTGCCCGTCCGCGATTGCGACGACGTCTGTGAAAGTCCCGCCGACATCAACACCAATCAGCACGTTCGTCTCCCTAGTCTGTATTTGTGTTTCGCCGCTTTCTCGATGCTCAGCCGATGTCGAGACTGTCTGAGAGCAAAGCGATTGGCCCCAGCAAACGCCAGGGCGTGCGGCTGATCGATTGCAGCGTTTTCTGGTTCTTGATCACGATGAACCAGCCGCCTTCGGCGAGAACCGGATATTGGCGCAGGTCGCTGATCTTCGTGCCGGGATAATCCTTGGCCAGGTTGATCCCAAGTTCACGCAGGCGGTCTTCGGTGACCTCTTCGCGCACCTGATCGATGCCCTTCGCGATTGTGGAAGCGTTCTTAGCCACGGTGATCCTCCCAAACCCGGTCTGCGGCCGGCCCTTTATTGAATGTGGTTCATTATAAGGGCCGCGTCATCCGAAATCTGCATTTCGGTTTACACAGCGTCACGACTTCACGTAGGCCCAACCACCGTCGAGATTGAGCGTCTGGCCCACCAGCAAGGCGCCGTCGTCCGACGCGGCGAACAATACGCCGCGTGCAATTTCCGTCGGCGAGCACATACGGCCCAACGGGATGCCGGCGGTCATCGCCTTTTCGACCTCCTGGTCGCCGCCGAAGAAGCGCTGCGCCATCACGGTGTCGACAAGACCCGGGCTGATCGAGCAGACGCGCACGCCGGAGGAAATGAGCTCGAGAGAGGCGGATTTGGTCATCGCCATCACAGCGGCCTTGGAGGCCGTGTAGACGGAGAGGCCCTGGAAGCCGACATGCGCGGCGATGGAGGCGAAGTTCACGATCACGCCCGAGCCCTGCGCCTTCATCAGGCGGGCTTCCTCGCGCAGGCACAGGAAGGTGCCGAACACGTTCACGCCGATGACGTTGTTGAAATTCTCGTTGGTCTGTTCGTCGACCAGAGCGACCTGACCCTCGATGCCCGCATTGTTCACGGCGATGTCAAGGCGGCCATATTTTTTCTTGATGTGCGCGAAGAGGGCGGCGACTTCGGCTTCCTTGGAAACGTCGGCCGCGACAAACTCACTTTTCCCGCCATTGAGCTGGCCGACGATGCCGGCGGTCTTCTGACCGGCTTCAGCATTGCGGTCCGACACGATGACTGTCGCGCCTTCTTTGGCGAATTCCGTCACGGTCTGGCGCCCGATGCCGTCGCCCGCGCCCGTCACGAGGACGATCTTCCCCTCAAAACGCCCCATGAACTTTCTCCTCCCTGTTTTTTATAGCTTACCATAAAATTGGTCGTTGTAATTATTTTTGCAGGGACGTCGAGCGCGGGCTGGATATTTCCGCCCCCTCCCCGACCGATTGACTCATTTAGTTGTCATTGACAATAATTATGCTAATTCGCGCTCAGCGCCCGCGCGCTTTGATTGCCTGCGAAAGGGCTCTCCATGCATGCTCCACCTCGTCCGACGCCGCGCGGCCTGCTGCAAGGGAAGACCGTCGTGGTCACGGCAGCGGCGGGCACCGGCATCGGCTATTCCACGGCGGAGATTTGCGCCGATGAGGGGGCAGTGGTGCTGCTCTCCGACAAGCACGAAGAGCGGCTGCAATCCTATGCCGACCGCCTGCAAGAGCGCGTTGGCCGGCCCGTGCACCGGAAAGCCTGCGACGTCACAAACGAAGCCGACGTACGTGCGCTTGTGGCACACGCCCAAAGCGCGCTGGGGCGCATCGACGTCTGGGTGAACAATGCCGGGCTTGGCGGCAGCGTGAAGTTGACCGAGATGAGCGACGATCAATGGTCGCGTATTCTGGATGTAAACCTCACCGGCACGTTCCGCTGTATGCGCGCTGTGCTGCCGGTGATGGAGGCGCAGGGCGCGGGCTCTGTAATCAATCTCTCCAGCATTGTGGCCTGGCGCGCCGAAGCGCTGCAGACCGCCTATGCCGCGTCCAAGGCCGGCATCCTGGCCATGACGCGCTGCGCCGCGATGGAGGTCGCGGAAAAAAATGTCCGGGTGAACGCCGTTGTTCCGAGCCTCGCTCTACACGCGAATCTGGTCAAGGTCGCGGATCCGGACTTCCTGAAAGACCTGATCCAACGCAACGAAGCTTTCGGCCGTGCGGCCGAAACTTGGGAGATTGGCGCCGCCATCGCCTTTCTCGCCTCGGATTATTCCAGTTACATGACCGGCGAAGCGCTTTCGGTAAGCTGTCGCCGCGCCTGATTAAAACGGAGAACACGTATGACCATTCGCGTAGAGGTGAACGAAGGCATCGCCGTCATCACCATGAACCACCCGCCAGTGAACGCCATCACGGTGGCGGACACGTTCGAGATCGGCCGCCAGTTCCGCGAGCTTGGCGCGCGCGACGACGTGAACGTCATCATCCTCACTGCCGAAGGCAAAGGTTTCAACGCCGGTATCGACATCAAGGAAATGCAGGGCGTGAAAGGCGACCGCAATAAAGAGATGGATTTCGTCATCGGCTCCGGCGAGGCCTGCTACGACACGTTCAACACGATTTATGAGTGTCCCAAGGCCGTGATCGCGGCTGTGAACGATTTCTGCATGGGCCTGGGCGTCGGTCTGGTCGCCAGCTGCGACATCATCATCGCCTCCAACAAGGCGAAGTTCGGCCTGCCGGAAGTCGATAACGGCGCTTTGGGCTGCGCCTCGCACCTCGCCAAGCTGGTGGCGCCGATGAAACTGCGCGAAATGTCGCTCACCTGCCGTCCGGCCACAGCGTCCGAATTGCTGGCATGGGGATCCATCGCCTACATGACCGAGCCGGAAGACCTGATGGCCAAGGCCATGGAAGTCGCAAAAAACATCTGCAAAAAACAGCAGCATGTGGTGAAGTTCGCCAAGGCGGCCCTGAACCATCTCGATGTGTTTGAAATGCACACGAATTATCGCATGGAACAGGGCTATACCTATCAGCTCAATATTATGGGCGAAGGCTCCAAGGCGCGGAACGCCTTCGTCGAAGGGACACGGATCATCACGCGATGAACGGCAATGGCCTCTCACTGGACGGCAAGGTCGCGCTGATCACCGGCGCAGCGCGCGGCATCGGCGCCGCCACGGCGCGTCTCGCCGTTTCGCGCGGGGCCAAAGTGATGCTGGCCGACCGGCGGCCGGATGAAGGCGAAAAGCTGGCGGCGGAACTGAACGCCGCCGCGCCGGGGGCCGCCAAGTATGTCGACCTCGATATCGGCGATGAAGACGCCTGGAAGACCGGCGTGGCCGCGTGCGAGGCGCAGTTCGGCAAGCTCGATATCCTCGTCAACAATGCCGGCATCATTCGCGTGCAGCCGATCAGGGACATGAGCGGCGAGACCTTCTCGAAGGTGATGAACGTCAATCTGCTCGGCACGTTTCTGGGCGTGAAATACGGCGCTGAAGCCATGACGCGCGCCGGCGGCGGCTCGATCGTGAACTTGTCCTCCGTACAAGGCCTGGAAGGCCGCGAAGGCTTCACCGCCTATTCGGCGTCGAAATTCGGCGTGCGCGGCATCACCAAGACAGCCGCCATCGAACTGGGTCCCTTGGGCATCCGCGTGAACAGCGTCATTCCCGGGCCGACAAAAACCAAGATGACGGAACGCCCCGGCTGGACGGACGAAGATTACGACCGTGCCTATAAGGGCTATCCGCTGGGCCGCATGGCGGAAGCGAACGAGATCGCTGAAGTGATTCTGTTCCTCGCCTCCGACGCTGGATCGTTCTGCACCGGCGGCGATTTCGCGGTGGATGGCGGCGTCACCATCGGCAAGCCGCGCGGCGTTTAGGAGACACAGCGTGAAAGCGCATATCGTTCACGCGCATCCCGAGCCGCAGAGCTTCACCGCCGCCATGCGCGACGTCGCCAAGGCGGCGCTGGAGGCCAGGGGCTATGACGTCACAATTTCCGATCTCTATGCGATGGGCTTCGATCCGCTGATCTCGCGCGCGGATTTCACGCATGAGGTCGGCGAACCGGTCGCCTTCACCAAGGAACAGCGCGTCGGCTGGAATGGGCGCACGCTCGATCCGGCGATCCTCGCGGAAGCGGACAGAACGCTCGCCGCCGATCTGCTGGTGCTGACGTTTCCGGTTTACTGGTTCAGCGCACCCGCCATGCTGAAAGGCTGGATGGATCGCGTGCTTTTGTCGGGTCCGTTCTACTCCGGGCGCGAGATGTACGATCGCGGCGCAATGAAGGGAAAGAAGGCGCTCGCCATCGCCAGCCTCGGCGGACGGGCGCACATGTTCGGCGAAGATGGCCTGCACGGCCCGCTCGGCGAAGGCATGTTGCGCCATGTGCTGCAGGGTACGCTGGGCGTCTGCGGCTATGACGTGCTGGAGCCCTTCTTCGCTTTTCACGCGCCTTATGTGAAGCCGGAAGCGCGCACCGAAATGCTGGGGCAGCTCAAGGATTATGTCGGGCGCGTCGAGACGCTGCCGGCGCTGCGCATGCCGAGCCTAAACGATTTCGACGAGAAATTCCGCCCGCTCAAGCCGTCGAGCTAGCGCGCTTTATTCCGTTGGCGTTTCCAGATCGCGGCAATAGGCGATAACGCGCTTCAGCACCGCCACGGCGGCGCCAACTTCCTTGTTGGTCGAGCCGCCGGTCGCGCGCTGCAAAAGATCCGCAATCTGAGGTGCGATGCTGTCGCGGATTTCACGACCCTTGTCGGTCAGGCTGACATCGGTGCTGCGCCGGTCGCTCTTCGAGATCCTCCGGCGCACCAATTGTTTGCGGCGCAGGCTTTCCACGATGCGGCTGGTGGACGGCGGATCCTTGTAGGTGAGCTCGGACAATTCGATCTGAGTCAACTCGCCAAACTGCGCGAGGCGATTGAGGACGGCGAACTCACGCGGCGTCAGGGACACGTCATCGGCCTGAAAGATCGCCTCCAGCTGCTTCACCAGCACGTCCGCCGCCTGACTGATCAGAAAGCCGATCACATTGTCATAATCGTCAAAGTCGAAGAAGCTCTGCGCCTCTTCGCTTTCCGGCTTCTTGGTTTTGGTTGCTTGTGACATTCCCCAGCCTGCTTCAATGCCCGAATGTTCTGTCGTTACGCGAGAAAGCCTGCGTCCACCGTCATGACGCTGCCCGTCATATAGGAGGCTGCGTCGCTGGCAAGGAACCGCGCCGCTCGCGCGATCTCGCGCGGATCGGCCAGGCGCTTGAGAAGGTTCTGCGACGCCATTTCCGTAACGAAAGCTTCGCGCTTGGCGGGATCCTTGGGCAGTATCGCATCTGTGGCGACCGAGCCTGGCGTCAAAGCATTTACGCGAATGCCATCCTTGGCCCATTCCTTCGCCATGGTGATGGTGAAATTGATGATCGCCGCCTTAGAGGCGCAATAGGCGCCGATTCCGGGCATGGGGCGATGACCGCCCGCCGCTGTGATGGTGACGATGGCGCCTTTGCCTGACGCCTTCAGCAAGGGATGCAAACCATTGCTCAGGAAGAAGGGCGACTTCACATTCACGTTGAGCAATTCGTCGAGTTCGCTGCGACTGACGCGCGACAGAAAATGCGGTTTCAGGATCGCGGCGTTGTTCACCAGCACGTCCAATGCGCCGACCTTATCGATCACATCCTGCGCCAGTTTCTCCGCGGCGCCCTCAACGTTCGAATCATAAGCGAAGCCGGTTGCGCCCCGGCCAATCCGCGCCGCGACGGCGTCGGCGTCCACCGCACGACGCCCAGTCAACAAAACCCGCGCGCCGGCGTCCGCGAATTCCTCGGCGATGGCGGCGCCGATGCCGCGTGTCCCGCCCGTAACGAGGGCAATTCTGCCGTCAAGGCGGAAAGGTGCATCCGCATTGCTCATCATGTTGCTCCTTATCCCGCGAACGGCTCGGCCAGGATCATGCGGACGGTGCGATAGGTCTGCGTCACCTCCCCGTCCTGGTTCACCACGCTGTTCATGGTGGTGACGATGCCGCGATCCGGCTTGCTGGTGGGGCGCGCCGCGAGCACTTCCACCTCGACATGGATGGTGTCGCCGATAAAGACCGGTTTCAGCAGTTTCTGTTCAAGCTCCAGCAGCGCCACGCCGGCGCCCGCCAAGGTCGCCTGCACCAGCAAGCCCTCCGAGAGGCAGTAGCACAAGGCGCCAGGAACCAGCCGCCCCGGCAAACCCGGATGCGAGTCCTGATAAAGCTTGTTTGTGAAGGCAGGCTCGGACAGGTTCGTCACATTGACGAAGCCGATCACATCGGTTTCGGTGATGGTGCGTCCCAGCGTGCGAAAGCGCATGCCGGGTTCATAAGCCGTGTACGGCCAGCCCAAACCCACAATCCGCATATCAGCTCTCCCGCAAGACAAGAGCCTTCTTAGCGGAAATTACTTGTCATTAGCAACTAATGGCTGCCGGGCGTGCGCTGAACGGCTGGGTTACTGGCCCATCCAGAAAGCTTTGGAAGTCGCCGAATCCGGCGCTTCGATGACATTAACGAGTTTGCCGTCCCGAATGGTGAACTGGAAGAAGATCTGGTTCTTGTAGACCCGGCCATCCTTCAGCTTGCCTTGCACCGTCGTGAAGACCGCGACGCGATCGCCCTCCGCGGTCACCGAATGGTGATCGAAGTGCAGTCCGCCATCGAAAACGCTGAGGCCCTCGAGCAGCTTGCGGATCTCGTCGCCCCTGATCGTGCCGGCCATTTCCCAGAAGCCCGCCACTGTCCAGGACATGTCCGGCGCGAAGAGGTCGAGCGCGCTCAGAAGATTGCCCGAACGCTGGCCGTCGAAATAGCGCTCCACCAGCGCTTTGTTGGCCTGCAGATTTTCGCTCATGGCGGCTCCCTGAGTTTTTTGCATTTGTGCTTGGATGCGTTGAGCACCCTCGATTACGGATTGTCCGCTTTCTGCGCGACCAGCATGGCTTCGGTGATCTGCCGGGATACGTCGCCGACCGTCTGTGGCGAGTGCGAAAGGAACAGCGTGTTTGTGTGATCGCCCTCGCCGATCGCCTTCAGCGTATCGAAATATTGGGTGACCAGCACCAGCTGCATGACTTCGCTGGCGGAGGTCGCGCCAACCACCTTCTGAAAGCTTTCGATAGAGGTCTGCAAACCCTCGATAATAGCTTTGCGTTGATTGGCGATGCCCTGCCCCTGCAGCGCCTTGCTTTCGGCTTCGGCCTCAGCCTTTTTCACGACAAGAATTTTTTCCGCTTCGCCTCGGGCGGTGGCGGCCACCTGCTCGCGCTGGGCGGCGTTAATGTCGTTCATCGCCGACTTCACCTTGGCGTCGGGCACGATGTCGGTGACCAGCACATTGACGATCTCATAACCGAACGCCGACATGTCGACGTCCAGTTCCTTCTTCACCGCCATCGCGATGCTCGACTGGCTTGCGAAAACCTGATCCAGCGTCATGCTCGGCACATGGCCGAGGATCACCTGCTCGACATAGGATTTGATCTGCTCAGCCGGATTGGCGAGCTTATAGAATGCGTCGAACACATTGTCCGGGCGGATACGGTTCTGCACAGAGATCGGGATGGTCACGAACACGTTGTCGGACGTCTTGGTCTCCATCACCAGATTGATCTGCGTCACGCGCAAAGTGGCCCGGCCGGCAACGCGCTCGATCAGCGGGATTTTGAAGTTTAAACCTGGTCCGCCCGTGCGGGCGAACTTGCCGAAGCGCTCCACCACCGCAACTTCCGAGGTGCGGACGGTGAAATATGAGAGCCAAACCAGCACGACGGCCAGCACGATAAGGATGGGTACAATAGCGCTATCTTCCATACGCTTAGTGTAAGAGCGTCATGGAGCGTTGCAACGGAATTCGCCGCTTTAAACCACTTGTCTCGTATCCCTACCCCTCGTTCGGCACGTCGAAACGGTCCTGATATTTCTTGTAGAGCGCTCGCTGACGGTCGATTTCGGCGTCAGCGCCGACCTGGTATTTGTGGACGCCGTGCTTTCCCTGCGGCTTGCCGGCGATATAGGCCTGCATGGCCTCGATGGCCTGTGGGGTGAGGTTTTCTCCCATGCGCTCATAAAGGCCGCGCAAGGCCGCTTCCGGGTCTTCAATCAGATCCGCGTAACGAGAGGCGAACACCTGCGCCTTCGGCAGTGCGCCAGCCTCCAGCAGGTCCACCAATTGGTTAAGGCGCCAGGCCGTCGCTTCCGGCGTCATCAAAGCTTCAAACGCCTTGACGTCGAAGGGCGCGGTCGATCGCATCCAATACAGCGTGGCCAGCATGTTGGTGATGGAGGCGTTGGCTTTAACCGGATCGCGGTGCGTGACAATCAATCGCGCATCCGGGAAGACCTTAAACAACGTCGGCAGGTAACCCATATGCGATGGGGCTTTCAGCAGCCAATGCTTGCGCGGGTTCTTCCACTGCAACAGCTTCAGCACGCGCTTGTAATATTCCAGCGCTGGCGTCATGTCGGCGGAAGCGAGCCACATCGAATAAGACGGCGTCGGCGCCTTGGAGGGCATGTTGTCGCTGCGGAAGCAGGCCTCGTACACCGCGCAGCATTCGGCCGGAATCCAGCCGCCGCTTTCATGCATCGCTTTCCAGGGCGGCGCGGCCCGTCCCCATTGCGTCAGGAGCTGATGCGCCGCATCGGCCCTTGGATCCGTGCGGTAAGTCGCGGCCTCAGGCGGCGGACAGGGAAACATAGCCTCCCAGGAACTCGGCGTGCCGAATTGCGGGTCCTGCGACAGAAGTTCGTAGAGGATCGACGTGCCGGAGCGGCCGAGACCAGTGATGATCACCGGCGAATCGATCACTTCGTTCTCGATTTCCGGGTGCAGCCGATAGGTCTCTTCGACGTTCAGGCGCGCCTCGAGCAGATTGATCAGCTCGTTGCGCGTCATGATGCGCCCGAAAATATGGAGTTCGGATTCCTCCTCCAGCGACCGCGTCAGTATCTGAAACGGCTCGATCCAATCGTCCTTGCCGAAATTCGAGAGACCCGTGCGCTTCTTGGCCGTGGCGATCAGGTTCTCGGCATCGAGCGGCACGATCGCGGCCGCGTCCATATATTTGCATTCGTCGAGAATGGCGGCCAGCCAGTCCGGACGCTCGGGCGCCTGCCAGAAGCGGGAGGATGGTTCGTTCATGTCTGCTTCCCGCTTTTTAGCTGAGGCACGTAACGTCGTTGTAGGCGCGCAGACGCTGGATGCGGCCTTTGTCGTTAAAGACGAGCGTTTCGAACACCTCCAGGGTCACCGCGCCCTCCCCGGTCAGCGATAGATCCGACCGAAAATGCACCATGGCTTCGTCGCCGTTGACGACCAGGCGCTGCAGATGATTGGCGCATTTCCAGCCGGCGTCGACGCTGCCCCGCCAGAAACCAGTGAGCGCATCGAGGCCTTCAATGCGCACGGCGCCGATAGGCTCTTCCGCAACGACGTCATCTGCAAACAGGCTGCGCCGGCCCTCAATGTCGTTGCCGGCATAGGACGCCAGATAAGTTCGCACTGTCTGTTCAATGTGCTCGCGCGACACCGTCGGCTTGATCGCGCCATAGGTCGCCAGGAAGACGTCCCTCAGCATCATACTCCTCCACGAAATGCACGCCTTGTGACGCGGCGCTTTTTGTTTGGTCTCAGGCTATTGCGCTTGAGGCAGGCGGGTCAATGACGAGGAGTGGCTCGGGCGCGAGCGGTTTTCAGATAGACGGAATCGAGGAGAATTCCCGGCCCCAGCCTGCCGAAATCGGTTTTGATCCGCAAAACGACACTGCGCTTGCGAAAGCGCTGGGGGAGGCGAACGGATGCGGTGGAAGAAGCGGCCGGCGGGCTCCAATTGGGGCGAGTTCGGTCCGGACGATCAGATCGGACGCATGAACTTGTTGACGCCGGAACGGCGTCTGGCGGGCGTGCGCGAGGTGGAAGAGGGTCTTGCCTTCGTCCTCAGCCTGCCGCTGGATCATGGCGGGCATTCCAACGACATGAGGAAACCGCCTCGGCTTTTCGCAGCCGAACTCGACGGGCATCCGGCCTTCAATTATGTGGCCGAGGCGGGTGGGCCGCACGCCTGCGACGTGATGTGCGACGACGCCGTCGTGTTGCACACCCAATATTCCACGCAATGGGATTCTCTGGCGCATTGGGGCCAGAAGTTCGACGCCGACGACGACGGCGTCGCGGAGATGGTCTATTACAACGGCTATCGCGCCCATGAGCACCTTGTCGGCCCCCACAATGGCGCGGGCCCATGCGCCAAGAAACTGGGCATCGAGTCTCTGGCGGAATCCGGCGTTCAGGGGCGCGGCGTCATGGTCAATCTGAAAGCCGCGTATGGCGCGGGACGCTCCTGGGTTGGCTACGATGAAATGATGCGCGCCATCGACGCGCAGAAGGTTGACGTGAAAACCGGCGACTTCCTTCTGCTGAACACCGGCTATGGCGAGGCGATCCTCGACATGGGGCCGACCATCGACATGCACCGGCTGGAAGCTGCCGGCGCCGTGCTGCGCGGGTCTGATGAGAAATTACTGCGCTGGATCGACGATAGCGGGATCGTGGCGATCTGCTCGGACAATCTTGCCGTTGAAGGGTTCGACTTCAATGCGATGCCGCCGGAAGGGCAGTCGCTGTTGCCGCTGCACGAGCTTTGTCTGTTCAAGCTCGGCATCTTCCTTGGCGAGCTCTGGCAGACGCACGAATTGGCGGACTGGCTGCAGGCGCACAATCGCAGCGCCTTCCTGCTAACCGCCCCGCCCTTGCGCCTTCCCGGCGCCGTCGGCTCCCCCGCCACGCCTATCGCGACCGTCTGAGGTTCCTATGTCCCCATCGAACAAAGACCGCAATCAACGCTTCCAGGGCCGCCGCGCTTATATCACCGGCGCCGCGTCCGGCATCGGCCTTGCGACCGCACGTCTGCTGGCGCAGGGCGGCGCGAAGCTGGCGCTGATCGACGTCAACGCCCAAGGTCTTGAGGCGGCGGCGAAGGAAACCGGCGGCGTGCCGTTCACCGTCGATCTGACGGACGGCGCGGCCATTGATCGCTCCGTCGCGGCGGCGGCGGACGCCCTGGGCGGGCTGGATTGCGTACTCAACATCGCGGCTGTTTCGGATGGCCGCAGCATCGCCGAGCTTGAGCCGGACCAATGGGATCTGGTGATGGCGGTCAACATCACGGCGCCCTATCGCATCTGCCGCGCCGCACTGCCCTATCTGCAGACGCAGGAAGGCAGCTCCATCGTCAATATCGCCAGCGGCGAAGGCTTGTTGCCATCGGCGGCGGGCACGGTGGTGTACTCCGCCTCCAAAGGCGGCTTGCTCGCGTTCACGCGCGCGCTGGCGGCCGGTCTGGCGCCGAAGGTGCGCGTCAACGCCGTCTGTCCCGGCCTTACGGACACGCCGGGCATGGCCCCCTATCTGCACGGCAACGATCCCACCATGGCGCAGGCCTTCGCAAACCGTTACGCACTGAAGCGCGCAGCCGATCCGAGCGAGATCGCCGAAGCCATCGCCTTTCTGGCCAGCAGCGAAGCCTCCTACATCACCGGCATCACGCTCGCGGCCGATGGCGGCCGGACCTATCACTGATGAGCGCACCGTTCGACCCCGCCGCGCTGGCGCGCAAGTACGCGGAAGAGCGCCGGAAGCGCATCGAGAACGGCGACCGCACAAGCCATGACGATCCCAGCGCGCTGTTCCCAGAACTCGACCAGGACCCATGGGCGAGCGCACCGATCGAACGCGCGGCGATTGTTGAAGACGTCGATGCGCTCACCACGGGCTGCGGCATCGCGGGTTTGACGGCGGCGGCGCAGCTGGTCAAAGCGGGCGTCACCAATATCCGCATGATCGACGCGGCCAGCGATTTCGGCGGCACCTGGTACTGGAACCGCTATCCGGGCGTGCGCTGCGACCTCGAGGCCTATATCTATCTGCCGTTGCTGGAAGAAATCGGCACAATCCCGTCAGAGCGTTACGCGGGCGGGGCGGAAATCCGGGCACATCTGCAGAAGCTCGCCCGGCATTTCGGGCTATACGACAAGGCGCTGCTCCAGACGCGCATCGTCTCCGTCATATGGGACGAACCCAGCGCGCGCTGGCATGTGCGCACGCATCGCGGCGATCTGATCAAGGCGCGCTTTCTGTTGGGCACAAGCGGCTTTTTGCACAGGCCGAAGATTCCCAACCTCCCCGGCCTCCGCGACTTCAAGGGCAAGGTCATCCATCCAAGCCGCTGGGACGCCAAATACACCGGCGGAGATTCTCACGGCGATCTTGAAGGACTGAAAGGCAAGCGCGTTGGCCTGATCGGCACCGGCGCCACCGGCATCCAGATCCTGCCGCATGTCGCGCACTATGCCGAGGCCGCCTATCTCTTTCAGCGCACCCCAGCGCCCGTGAACGCGCGCAACAATCACGCGACGGATGTCGAGTGGTTCAAGTCGCTGAAGCCCGGCTGGTACGAGGAGCGCTCGAACAATTTCGAGGCCACGACCTCTGGCGCGCCGGTGGATGTCGATCTGGTGGACGATTGCTGGACGCGTGCGGCCAAACGGCTTTTCGGCGCCACATCAGCTGTGAAGCCGGATGAAGGCATGTCCATCGGCGAAGCCTTGCAGCTTTACGATTACGATCTGATGGAAAGCCTGCGCAGCCGGATCGATGCTGTAGTTCATGATTCCGCGACGGCCGAAGCGCTCAAGCCCTGGTATAACCTCTTCTGCAAGCGGCCTCTCTACGCGGACGATTATCTCGAAGCGTTCAACAATCCGAATGTTCATCTGATCGACACCGAGGGCCGGGGCGTCGAGCGCGTCACCGAGACTGGCGTGATCGTGAATGGTCAGCACTACGAGCTGGATTGCCTGATCATGGCGTCCGGCTTTCAGGTCGGCGCCTATGATGCGCAGACAAGTACGTTCCCGATCATCGGACGCAATGGCATTCCGCTGTCGGACTCCTGGGCGCGGGACATCCACAGCCTGCATGGTTTGTGGGTGCACGGCTATCCGAACTTCCAATTGGTCGGCGCCGTCATCCATGCGGCGTTGAGCTTCAATTATACCTGGTTCGCAACAGAACAGGCCGCGCACGCCGCGACGTTGATCTCGACCTGCCTGAAAGAAGGCATCGCTTCGCTGGAAGTGACCGAAGAGGCGGAGCGTCGCTGGGGCGACCTGATTGAAGAAAAGCGGATGGACCGCACCGCCTTCAACGCAGCCTGTACGCCAGGCTTTTACAATAATGAAGGCGACGCCTCGAAGCCCGGCCTGCCCGACCGCTGTTACGGCGGCGGTGGGTTCGAATATGTCGCGCTGACGCGCGCCTGGCGCGATGGCGGCTTCAGGCAGGATGCAAAGATCACTTATTTGCCGTAGCGTCTGCGCCGATCCACAGCGGCGATACAGGGAGCGTAAAGATGCGGGCTGGCGAACACACGCAATGCAAGCGCCCGGGCGGGAAACTGCGCGCGCGCGTCATCGCGATCGCGGCGGGCCTGTCGATGCTCTTCGGCGTCGCAGCCCAGGCGGAGCCGCCACAGGCGCCTGCCGCGTCCGCGCAGTCTGACAACACCCTTCTGCCCGCCTGGAATGCGTTCGTGGACGATCTGCGCGCGCTGGGCCCGGCCATGCTGGAAAAGCTGCCGCCGCGCCTGAAGGACGACCCGCAGACGCAGCAGGAAGTCGGTCGCCTGATGATCGAGGCGATCTCCGCGCGCTCACTCACGGCTTTAGCGTCCGACGGCGATCATCCGTTGTTTGTGCCGTCCCTGAATATTCTGATGAACGTCTACCAGCCGAACGCTGACACAATCTACAAGGAGACCGTGATCACGCCGGGCGGCTCCTATCGTTTGCGTGGGACCAAAGGCAATGTGCGCATCGCCATGATCGGCGCGTTTCCGCCCTTCTCCGCCGACGGTACGCTGAAGGCGCTGGCCTATTATGACATCAACAAACTGAATGCCGGGCCCGACGGCAGATATGACGTGCTGCTGAGCCCCACCAGGCCGGCGGGCTATGACGGCGATTGGTGGCAGCTCGATCCGAAAGCGATCAAACTGATGCTGCGCCAGGTGGCGATGGATTGGGCGACGGAAGTCGATCCCTCGATTTCGATCGAGCGCGTCGACGCGCCCGCAACTGCTCCGCGGCCGCAAGCCGAAATACTGGCGAAGAATTTGCGGGACTTCGGCCCTGCGGTAAAAACTACCGCGATCTATCTTGTCGATCACGTACAGAAACTGCGCGCCGACGGCTTCATCAACAAACTCCGCATCTGGGATGTGACGGGCACAGCGGGCGGTCTGACGGGCCAATTCTATTACGAAGGCGCGTACGACCTGAAAGCCGACGAAGCGCTTCTGATCGAAAGCCCCTATCCGAAGAATTGCCATTACGCGTCGCTGATCCTCACCAACGACATTTTCGAGACGACGGACTGGTACAATAATCAAAGCAGCCTGAACGCCGCACAGTGGCGTGTGGACGCGGACGGGAAGCTGCGGGTCGTGGTTTCAGCCAAAGATCCGGGCGTACTGAACTGGCTGGATACGTCCGGCTATGCGACAGGCGTCGTGCAAGGCCGGTGGACGGGATGCGATTCAACCCCGATACCCACCGCCAAAGTTGTGAAGCTGCGCAGCCTCAAGAGCGCACTCCCGAAAACCACGCCGAAAGTGACGCCGGTGGAGCGCGAAAAGACGGTGCGCGAGCGGCGCGCCCAGTTTCAGCAACGGCGGCTTTGGTAGGTGAAACGAACTGTGGCGCAGCCCTGAGACTGCTCATCGCCCAGCGGCTTCAGCCGCAATTGCGCAGCCCCAGCTGCAAATCCGTGGATGGTGTGATGGATGCCCTCCGCAAAAATTTCGTCTTCGTCACCGGCGCGGCGGCGGCGGAGCAGCTCAATCTGGATGGGATTGAGCGGATCGAAATCGGGAAAGCAGTTACGGTTTGAGCGCGCGCCACAGTCGCGCGGTTTTGGACCTGAAGACCTCTCGGAACGGCCTCGATTTGCATCGACCCGCAGCGCGGAGACGCGTTGCAGGAAGTTCAACGAAATCCTCGGACGTCGACCGCCGAACCGTTGATTCTTGCGCCTGAAGCTTCGAGCCTTTCTGCGCCGCAATCCTCCGCACAAGAGCGCCGCTGTTGCGCCCGCCTTGACAATAATTAGAACTTGTTCCAACTTTGCGGAACATAATACAACAATCCGGGAGGGGAAACGCCATGAGGCGCCCGTTCGCGCATTCCGCCCGCGGCTCCGCCGCGCGCACATCCCTTCGTCCGCAATCCAGCTCCCCAGAAGCCAAGGCCGGTCGCCATGACTGAATCTGCGTATGACGTTATGGTGATCGGCGGCGGCGGCGCAGGCATGTCGGCCGCCATCGCCGCATCCGAGGCCGGCGCGTCCGTCTGCCTCCTGGAGGCCAGCGATCGCCTCGGCGGCGCTACGGCTCTGGCGGGCGGGTTGCTGTTTGTCGGCGGCTCGGACCAACAGCGCGAACGCGGCATCAAGGATGACGCCGACGCCATGTTCCGCGATGTGATGGCGATTAATCCGGATGCGCCCGCCGCCGCCATTCGCCGGCTATGCAACGAGGCCGCGGATTCCTTGCGCTGGTTGAAGTCCATCGGCGTGAACTATTCCGCCGAGCGGCTGACCTCGCCGAACAACCGCACCACGCCGCGCGCGCATGAACCTGAAGGCTTCGGCCTGGCGCTCGCCGAAAAGCTCGATCATGAATTGCACCGCCATCCGGTCGACATCGCCTTGAAAAGCCGCGTGGAGCGGCTGGCGACCGACGAGAGCGGCCGTGTGATTGGGGCCTATATCAATGGCGAACTCATTCGCGCGAAAGCTGTGGTGATCGCCACCGGCGGAATCGGCGGCAATCCCGAGCTTGTGAGCCGGCTCCTGCCGAAGACGAAGCCCATCGCCGACTGGGTCTGGCACACCGGCTGGCCGTCCAACCAAGGCGACGGCGTGCTGATGGGCGAAGCGGCCGGCGCAGCAATCGGCGGAAAAGATAGCGCGCTGCTGCTTCTGTCGCCGGGATTCTTCCGGGATTTCGAAGTGATCGGGCCGGAATGGCTGCCTTTGGTCAACAAGTCCGGCGAACGCTTCGTGGCCGAGGATTCGGCGTATTGGGAAATCGCCGAAGCGCTGGAAAAACAGGACGGCGCGCGCGGCTGGGCGATCTTCGACTCCACGCTGCTCGCCGAGCGCGCCAAGCCGCATCCGCGCGTGCTCGAAGCCCTGGAAGTCGGCGCCATCAAGCTGAGCTGGATAACCTCCGTGCTCGAGGATCACATCGCCAAGGGCGTGGTGAAAAAAGCGGACACCCTCGCGGACCTCGCACGACAGATCGGCGGCGCGCCCAAGCTGGAAGCGACTGTGGCGCGATACAACGCGCAAGCCGCGGCGAAGAACGACGCCGATTTCAACAAGCTGCCGAGCAATCTCTGGCCGCTGACCGCACCGCCTTATTACGCCGCCGAAGTCCGCCCCGTCATCCTGGTGGTCACAGGCGCCGGACTCTGCATCGACGAACATGCGCGCGTGCTGGATGCAAAGGGCAAACCCATCGCGGGCCTCTACGCCGCCGGCGAGACGACGGGCAACATCTTTGGTCGCAATTATGTGGGGAGCGGCTACGCCATCACGAACTGCATCACTTACGGACGCATCGCCGGTCGCGAGGCCGCCGCCTTATGAAGTTTCTTCGAAGCCTTCCTGGCGACCGCCTCGAACGCCTCGCGCGTACCGCCCCTGGAGATGCCGGAAAATGCGAACGCGCCCGTCCGCATCAGATGATGCTCCAGCTCCGGCTCCTCTATATGGCCCTGACTCCACATCATCGTGATCGCGTACAATTGCGGTACGATGTCCTGCGCGAACGCTTCGCGATCGACCCATTCATGCAAATCGCCTTTTCCCGCAATGCTGTCGACGATGCCTCGAAAGTCCGCGGCGATGAAGTCGTGAACGGCGGCGCGCAACACCGGATCGACGCTTGGCCGAAAGTAAAAGCTCAAAACGGCGGCCGTGTATTCGCGCATCTTGTAGATGTCGCGCGCAGCCAGCGCGATACGGCGCACATATTTCTCCGCTGGCGGAAGATCCCGCGTCTTGACGGACAATGGCTCGAATCGGCCACGGAAATCCTGCTCCAGCGCCGCGGCGATCAAAGCGTCGCGGCTACCGAACTGGTTGTAAAGCGTCGCAACGGCGACGCCGCAATGCTCCGCCAGCGCCCGAATGCGCAGATCGTCGATGCCTTCGCGCACAATCGCTTCGCGCACAGCGTCCAGAATCTGGCGGCGGCGTTCAACCCGTCTCGGCGTGCGCTCCGTGGCGACCAAACAAATACCCTCTATTGTCTCAGCGATGGGAGGCTTTACATGGCGTCAGGTCTCAGGACCATTTTTGCCGCGCCAGGTCAAGCGCGCCGGTTGGCCCAATGAGTCGGCCCAACGCTCCCGCCGGGTACGATCCGGCCAAACTGGACGGCGCCATCCTGCAATCGCTCCGACGGGATCTGCGCGACGTCCTTATGCCCGAACTTTCCTCGGAGAACGCTCGGGGGACCGCGCGCTTGCTGGATGAAATGCTGGGTTGGGTCGCACTCAATCTCATCGAAACAACCGTCGCGGATACGTCCCTCTCGAGCGTGAAGGAGAGGGTGCAGCGCGACGCTGCGCGGTTCGCCGCTGAAGATGCGGCAGCGGCGAAACTGAGCGACGAGCTCGCCTCGCCACTGGACGCGCCAGTGACGGCCGACAAGATCGGCGGCTGGATGAAAGGGCACATGCCGTCGGCGCCGAAGGTGACAAATGTTACCCGCGTCGTCGGCGGCTATTCCAAGGACACCTGGATCATCGCGCTCGATCAGCCTCTGCACGGATCGCAGGAATTGATCCTGCGTCGCGATCTACCGTTCGGACCCGGCGAAAATAGCGTCACCGAAGAATTTGAAATCTTGTCGCGGCTCTCAAAGGCGCAGATCGCCGCCCCTGAACCTCTGGCGTTGGAAGCGGACCCCTCCCTGCTTGGAACGCCCTTCTTATTGTTCCCGCGTCTGCCCGGCCGCGCCATTTTCGACGACGCGAGCGCGGATCGCGGAATCCTGCGCGACGTGGCGCTGCAAACCGCCGCGACGATGGCGCGTTTTCATTCTCTGGATGCAGACGCAATCGGCATGGCTGCGCGCGATCGCACCTCCGCGGTGCGAGAACTCGTCGAAACGTGGCGGCAGAAATGGGAGCGCCGGCGTCTCTATGAGTCTCCGGTGATGGACGCCGCGCTGAACTGGCTGGCGGACAATGTACCGCAATCCGAAGCGCCGGCGCGGCTGGTGCATGGCGATGTTTCATTCCGCAACACGCTGATCGAGGACGGCAAACTGATCGCGCTCCTGGATTGGGAGTTCCATCATCTGGGCGACCCCGCCGAGGATCTCAGCTATTTCCGTCTGGTCGCCGAACCGTTCTTGCCGTGGGCGGATGTCATCGCCGCCTATGAAGCGGCGGGCGGCGAGCGTTACGATGAACAGCGCGGCGCGTTCTATGACGTCTGGCGTTCGACGCGGAACGCAGTGACCACCGCCACCGCCTGGTATGGCTTTGTGCATGGACGCTATCCCGCCAGCAAGGCGGCCTATCAGGGCCTGTCGCTGCACCGTTTCTTCTTGCGGGACGTCGCCGCGAAACTGGAGAGCGTCCTATGAACGCCACGATCCTCAATCCGGGCTGGACCACAGACGG
>CAYNCS010000013.1:0-40214 GCA_964395875.1 uncultured Caulobacteraceae bacterium
TCGACAACCAGCTGCGCGGCCGCACCGGTCGTCAGGGCGACCCGGGCAAGTCGAAATTCTACATCTGCCTGGAAGACGATCTGCTGCGCATCTTCGCCGCCGACCGTCTGGATTCCATCATGCGCCACCTTGGCATCAAGGAAGGCGAAGCCATCGTTCACCCGTGGATGAACAAGGCGCTGGAAACCTCGCAGAAGCGCGTCGAACAGCGCAATTTTGAGATTCGCAAGAACCTGCTGAAGTTCGACGACGTCATCAACGACCAACGGAAGGCGATCTTCGAACAGCGCATCGACTTCATGCGCAATGACGACGTCGCCGACATCGTCCGCGACATGCGTCACCAATGGATCGACGACATCGTCGCCATGCGCATGCCGGAGAAGGCGCTGCCGGAACAATGGAACGTCGACGGTCTGGCCGAAGACCTCGCCGATGTCTGCGGCATCGAATTGCCGGTGAAGGAATGGGCCGCCGAGGAAGGCGCCGCAAACGCCGAGATCCTGCAGCGCATCCGTTCCGCCGCCGATCGCGCGGCCGCGGAGAAAGCCGCAGTGCTCGGGCCCGAACGCATGCGCTGGATCGAAAAGCAGGTTCTGCTGCAGATCATCGACGCGCGCTGGCGCGAACACCTTGCGCATCTGGACCATCTGCGCTCGGTCATCCATTTGCGCGGCTACGCGCAGCGCGATCCGCTGAACGAGTTCAAGACCGAAGCGTTCGCCTTGTTTGAAGCCATGCTGGCGGAACTGCGCACCAGCGTGACTCAGACCCTGATGCGCCTGCGCATCGAAAGCGAGCCCGAAGCGCTGGAGCCGCCGTCGGACATCCACGCCACGCATATCGATCCGCTCACCGGTGAAAACGAATTCGAGGACGACGCCGCGACGGATCAGGCCAAGCCGATCAACCGCAACGCCCCCTGCCCCTGCGGATCGGGCAAGAAATACAAGCACTGCCACGGCCAGGCGACCGCGGCGAACGCCTGAAGCAAGGCGAAAAACACAAAGGGCCCGGAATAAATTCCGGGCCCTTTTTCATTTCCCGCAAATACGCGGCGCGCAACTAAAGCAACGCGAAAATCTGATCCTTCAGATGCAGACGCTGCTTTTTCATCGCTTCCAGAACGTCGTCCGCCGCCGGCTCGATATTGGTCTCGATGCGGTGAATCTGCCTGTTTATGGCGTGATATTCGTCCATCATCTGCGACGCGCGGGCATCCGAAACCTTAAGCTCGTGCAGGCGGTCCGCTTTGTCCGGAAATTCCGCGCGCAATTCATGCGGGGTATCGCCCATGTCCATCCTCCTCCGTAACGCGCGCCCATGCGCGTTGAATCTAATGAATTGATTTTGACCGAGGTCCCGCAGGGCGACTTGATTCAGCGCAAACCGCGCTCCATCAGGCGTCTCGCTAAGATTGCAGACGGAAGCAGTCCAATCGCGCCGCGCGCGTATTTGCCCGCGCGCCGAGCGCGATCTGGAACCTTCGCCATTTCATGGCGTTAAAGCCCCGGTCCCTGTGGACCGCTCCAAAGGCAGATCGCTGCCGCTTTATGGGTGAAGTCCAATGAAATCTCGTATCGCCATCGCCGCCGCCGTCGCTTTGGGTTCCGTGAACGCCGCCGCCGCGCCGGCCTTCGCCGGAGACGCGCACTTCCGCACCGCGACGCCGCAAGCCTTCACCGCACAGGACCTGCAGAATTACGGCCTGTCCGCCGACAAAGCGAAGGACGTGATCGCGCTGCAGGACAAGGGCTACAAGGTTCAGGTCATGTCCAAAGAAGAAGCGCGGCAATATCGCGCCGGCCTTACGGACAGCACCTGGCTGGTTCTTGGCGCAGCCGCGGTGGTGATCATCGTCGTCGCCGCAAGCTGAGGCGCACCCCATGAATGTGCGGCGATTTCTGATCGCGGCACTTTTGTTTCCGCTGCTTGCCGCGGCGTGCGCGACGACGCCCAATGCGGATGTCGACGCGTTCGCGCGGCACAGCGGTCGCAACAGTTTCGAGGCCTCTGACCGCGCCGCTGAAAAAGACGCTCTCGTGCTGCCGCTGGTGCAAGACCGTCAGACCGAAGGGCCCTCCTGCGGCGTGCATGCGCTAGCCAGCGTCGTAAATTACTGGCGCGGCCCCGGCGCCTTGAACGGCAGCCTGTATTATCGGGCCAACCCGCCAAAGGAAAACTCCGGCTATTCGATGGAGGAGTTGCTGGAGATTGCGCGCACGCAGGGGCTGCTGGCGCAAGCGGTGCGCATGCCATCGCCCGCGTTGAAAGCGGAGCTGGAGCGCGGAAGGCCAATACTCGTGCCGGTGAAGGTGCCTTCCATCTACATCCAGCAGCGCGTGTTGCCGGGCGGCGATCTGCCTCTGATCGGCGATCTGCGCCGGCTGATGATCGGCAATGCAGCGGCCGCGTCAGAAGGTGCGCGGGCGCTGCTGATCGACCACTATCTGGTGGTGGTCGGCTACGATCGGGAAAAGTTCATCGTCATGGAGCCCGTCATGGGACTGCGCACCATCAACCAGGACAAACTGGAGCGCTACCGCAGCGCGTTCGGCAACGCCGCCATCGTGTTCAGTGCGCCGCCGCCCGCCGCGCGCACATCCTAGCCGCGATGCCTTTCGCCGGTGGGCGTCACCGCGCGATAATCGAGCTGCCACACCCGCTCGTCGCTATAAATGAAAACGCCGACATCGGGCGGATCGGATTCCGGCGCCCAGCCCAGGACGTATCCACGCGCGCCGCGAAGGTCTTCCGGTCCATTGGAATTGACCAGCACGACGTCGCCGAAATCCAGGTCGGGCCAGGGCTTGCCGTCGAAGGCCGAACGCTTGCGCGCCCATTCCGGATCGTCGGACTCCATCTCACATGCCTAGAGCGGAATCGGGCAGCAGCGCCTGCGCGAACGCCGCGGCGTTCACCAGCGCATGCAAGAGAAAGGTCAGCATGGTCGAACCGCTCCGGTAACGTACAAACGCCAGGGCGAGGCCCAGCGCGAAAATCACGCCCATGTAAAAGAGATCGTATTGCGTATGGATCGCCGCCCAGATCGCCGACGTGATGAAAATCGCGCCCACAACGCCAACCCGCGATTCAGCCAACCCACGAAAAACAAACCCGCGAAAGATCATCTCTTCGCCGAAAGGCGCGATGACGACGCCCGTAAGCAGAAGCAGCCAGGCGCCGCCGCCGCTGCGCACCGCGACGATCATGTCCTTCATGAAATCCGGCTGACTGGAGCGGTCCGTCACAGCGCCAATCCCCTCGGAGGCGATCAGGACGCCGAGCACCAGCGCAAGTCCCAACGCGAACTGCATCCAGCCGAAGCCACGCCACGCGAAATAATCGCCTAATGGAATACGCCGCAGCCGCACCGCCAGCGCCAGCACCGCCACCGCGAGCGGGGTCGAGACCAGGATCATCGCCGAAATCGCGACGGGATCAGTCATGATGGAGGGCGGATCGATGCGACCGCCGCCGCCCAGACCGGAGAACATCAGGGCGAACAATACGGCCGCTTGCGCCGCGATCCAGGCCAGGAGCGCCGCTCCCAGCCAAAGCATCGTGCCCCAGAACAGCCAGGGCTTTCGGGCGGAAAGCGGCGGACCGCTTTCTGTCTCGTTCGGCAATGGCGTGGCGCCGTCAGCGGTCATGCGACTATCCAGTTCCGGCGATACGCCTACCCGCCTCATATTGAGCGCGACCGATTATCCGCGCAATCGCTCAAAGCCTTTACATCGCGCCCGGCGAAGGCAGGATGCGCGCCGGACTGAGAGCAGGATCCCTTCATGCGCGACACGCCGGGTTTTTCGAGCGGCCCCAAGGCCCAGCAAAACGAGCGCGACGGCGCGAACCTGATCCTCGCCGGCGCCATTCTGGGCTTTCTGGCCATCGCCTTGGGCGCGTTCGGCGCGCATGGGCTTGAGGGCAAGATTTCGGAACAGGCGATGGCGTGGTGGAAGACGGCGGCGGCCTATCATCTGCCCATCTCCGCCGCCACGATCACAATGGGGGCTTTGGCCCGGCTCGGCTTTCCGGGCGCGAAGCCGGCCGGCTGGCTGTTCGCCGCCGGGATCACCGTCTTTTCCGGATCGCTTTATCTGCTCGCATTGACAGGCGTGCGTTGGCTGGGCGCGATCACGCCTTTGGGCGGGCTTTCGCTGATGGCCGGATGGATCGCCCTGGCCGCCGGCGCCTGGAAGGCGCGCAAATAAGATCCGGTTACGCCTTACGCTGCGAAAGCGCGATGGAATCCGCCGCCGTATCGAGCCGGTTAATCTGATGCTCCAGCTTCGCCAGCCGATCCTGCGCGCTGGCGGCGTCGGCGGGCGTCATCACCATGCGCAGGCGATCGACGGCCGAGGCCAAAGTGGTGCGTACGCGTTTGGCGAGGATCACAGCGCGCTCGACGGCGTTCAGGTTCGCGCGCGCCGCGGCAGGATTGCCGTCTGTGGCGCAAGCTTCGGCGATTGAAGCGAGATATTCAGTCTTGTCGGCGGCGACGTTCAGATCAGCCACCACCGCCAGGGCCAGCGCTTCCATGTCCGCGGCGCCCTTGCCGTTAAGATAGGCTTCGGCGGGCGTCGGCGCGTTTTGCGCGCCGCCGTTCAGCAGAATGCTCACCGCTCCGGGACCGGCATTTCCGGACCACCCGCGCGCCTGCGCGACGGCGGAGAAATCCTGCACCGTGGCGAACATGTCTTTCTGGGTGCGCTCGGCGCGAATTTCACTCGTGGATGCGCACGCCCCGAGAGCAACGCAACACAAGCCGAACGCGGCCACACGCAATTTGCTGATCACGCTTGCTCTTCCCCGTCTGAGCACTAATGCTCACCTAACCCCTGGAATCGTCTCACCGGTTCTCCGACCGGCGCACGGGACACTCTTAACAGGCTTACTTGAACCCTCGATGAATCAGAATCCTCAAATTCGGCGCGAATTGTTTCCCCCCCAGGAACCACGCGCCCAGCGGCGGCTCCGAGTAAGTTCAAGGCACGAGCTGTACATTGAAGAGTGCGGAATTCCCAATGGTTTGCCAGCCATAGCCCTTCATGGCGGGCCCGGCGGCGGAATAAGCCCAGAAATGAGGCGCTTCTTTGATCCGCAGCGGTACAGGGTTCTGTTATTTGATCAACGAGGCTGTGGCCGGTCGACTCCGCACGCAGAACTTGCGGAAAACACGACCTGGGATCTGGTCGCCGACATCGAGCGGATCAGGGAACAAGCCGGCATCGACAAATGGGTGGTGTTCGGCGGGTCCTGGGGCTCCACGCTGGCCCTCGCTTACGCCGCCGCGCACCCCGAACGCGTGCTCGGCCTCGTGCTGCGCGGCATCTTCCTGTTGACCGAATCCGAGGTGCGCTGGTTCTACCAGGAGGGCGCCAGCCGCCTGTTCCCCGACGCGTTCGACCAATATCAGGCGGCCATCCCGCCCGAAGAGCGCGCCGATATGGTGACGGCGTTCTATCAGCGCCTGACCTCCGCCGACGCCAATATCCGGGTCGCGGCGGCCCGCGCCTGGACGCGCTGGGAGGGCGACACGATCTCCTTCGAGGGGCCGACGGCCCGCCCGACGCGCTTCAACGAGGACCATTTCGCCGAAGCCTTCGCCCGCATCGAATGTCACTATTTCGTGCACAAGGGCTTCTTCGAATCCGACGGCTGGCTGTTGAAGGCCGCGCCGCGCTACGCCGACATTCCCGGCGTGATCGTGCATGGCCGCTATGACGTGGTCACGCCACTGTCCTCGGCCTATTCGCTGAAAAAGGCCTGGCCGAAAGCCGACCTGAAAATCATCCCCGACGCCGGCCATTCCAGCCTTGAGCCTGGCGTCACCGATGCGCTGATCCGCGCGACGGACAAAATGGCGGATCTGTTCTACCGGCCCTGAATCCGGTCAGCCGGTCAGAAGGCTCGCGGCGGACGAGGTCGTCGAGCCGCCCGACTGAAGGCGCGCCAAAGCCGCCTGATAATTGGCGAGTTCGGTTTTCATGTAAGCCGGCACCGTGCCGCCGGTCTTTCCGGGCTTCTTTTCGGTGGCGTCCGTTGCGCCGGTCGCGGCGTCATAAGCGTTGCGCACGCGGCGCAGCACCGCGTCCAGCGCATCGCTCGCACTGGCGGCGGTCGTCTTGTCGAGCAGAGACCAACTGGTGTCCAGACCCAAAGCGATGACGCGCGGCGCCGATGAGGAGCTGGTGTCGCTGCTGAGCGCCGGATCGTTAAACACGGTGCCGACCTGCAGGCCCAACGGCCCCAGCGCGTCCTTGCCGTCCGGCCCGCTGGTGAACTCGATCAGCGCATTGCCCTTCGCCTCGACGCGCAAAGAGGTGCCCGTGGTCGTGGTGCGCACCGAGGCGCGGCCGTTGAGGCTGATGGCGGAATTGATCTTGTAGGCGAGGTCCGACCAGTCATCGCCCTTTTCGATCGTGATCTTGCGCTTCACGCCGCCGCCGATCGAAACATAGAAAGAATCGCCCACGCGCACGTTCGAGCGCGCCGTCAGCTCCTGCGACCGCGGCGCGTTGAGTTCGCCGCGCGGAAGGCCCAGCTGATCGAGCACGGAATCGCCCTGCGGATCGACCGCGATGGAACTGCCTTTCGCATAACCGGCGCCGCCCGAAGCCTGCGTCACAAATTCCTGAGCGCCGCTGGTTCCGTCGAACTGCGCCATGAAGACGTCCTGCGTCCCCACCTGCGTTGCGCCGCTCAAGGCGGCGGTCGTTTCGCCGGTCGCATAGACCTTGCCGTTGGAGACCGCGAGGCCGCGCACGGCGTCGTCGCCCGCGCCGCCCGTATAGGTTCCCCAGGCCTTGGTCGCGCCGCTTGCGCCTTCATCGAAGCGGGCGATGAATCCGTCCTGCGTTCCACCGCCAAAGGCGCCGCCGCCCTGCGCGGCGTCGAACGATCCGGTCGCGTCGCGGCCGCCGACATAGATCGCGCCGCTTTCATAGGCGATCGACGTGATCTGGCCGCCGGAGCTCAGATCGCCCAGATCCTGGGTCCATTCGGGCGTGGTGGGCGCATTGGCGGCCATATCGAATTTGCGCAGCACGCCGCGGCCATTCTCGGTGCTGGCGACGACGACCTTGCCGTCATCGGTCACGACGAGGCCGGCGACGGAATCCTCGCCGCTCGTGCCGAATTGCTGTTTGGAGACCGCGGCGCCCGACGCATCGTAGGATTGAACGTAGCCGTCCCAGGACCCTTGCGCCGCCCCAGCCAGCGGGCCCTTGGTCGTGCCGGCGACGATCACATTGCCGCTGGCGTCGAAGGCAACGCTTGTCGCCTTATCGTCCGCCGACGTGCCGGACTGGCGGGTCCATTGCTCCACGCCCTTGGAATCGAAGACCGTGACGAAAGAATCCGCGCCGCCTTTGACGTCCGCGCTGATGCGTCCGGTGGTCGAGCCGGCAACCGCGATCTTGCCGTCCGCCGACACCGCGATCGAATAGCCGCTCGCGTCATCCGCCGCGCCCAGCGATTTGGACCACAATAGCTTGCCGGCGGAATCGTACTTGGCCAGCACCGCGTCCTTGTCGCTTTTCAGCGGCGAGCCGTCGAGCGAGGCCGTCGTCTCGCCGACCGCATAATAGCCGCCGTCCGGACCGACCACCGTCTGACGCCAGGTGACCGCGCCCTTGTCGGGGTTGAGGGTGTTGACGAATTCTTCCGTGCCGCCGCCGGCCAGATTGGTGAGCTTGGTGATGCGGGCGTCGGCGCTCGCGCCCGACCCCGTGCTGCCCGCCACGACGAGCGCCGGCGCAGACGTCTGCGCGGAAAAGCTGATCTTCTCTGTACTGATGGTGGTGATCTTGAATCCGAACGTATCGGCCTCGATGCGCCCCGATGCATTGGGCGTGCCCACGCGCACGGCGGCGAATGTGGCGTTGGACCCCGCATCCTTCAGCTTGGTGTTCACGAAATCGGCGATGTTGGACATGGTGCGCGGCGTCGCGCCCATATCCGCCAGATCGATCGCGACAGTGCTCGACCCCGTGGACCGGCTGATCGTGACGTTGAATTTCACGTCGCCGGCCAGGGTCGACACGGGAGCGTCGAATGCGCCGTCCTGCACCACGCCGGTGACATATTGCGAGGAATTGCGCGCCAGAACCAAAGCGCTGTCTTCCTTGGTCAGTTTGGCGCCTTTGACGAGCGTGACCTTCTGAAGGTCGATCTTCTCGACATAGGATTGCGCTTCGGCCAATTGCTTGGCGAAGGCGGACTGCAATTGGCTGCGGTCGAAATCGGTTGTGGTCTTGAGCGCGGCCTTGCTCGCCAACGCGCTTAGACTGGTCAAGCCATTGTAAAGCGCAAACAGGCTCTGCGCGTCTTCATTGCGGGTGGACGTCAGCACTGCGGAGGTGGAGATGGCGGACTTGCCCGCCAATGCGCTGCGCACCAATTGATCCTGGGTCGGCGCAAGGCGCTGGCCGGCGCTGCTCCAGGGCGTCGTGACGGCGGTCGCGGCGGCCTTACGCGCCTGGGCAGCCTCCAGCATCGCCTGAGCATTCGCCTGAATGCTCGAGACGTCCACGCCCAGAAGGCCAGCGCCAACCGACAGTGAATTAATGCCCGACATCTGCGTCTAGCCGCCCAATGCGTCCCAGCCGTTAAAATGTTGCAATCGCAGCAATAACTTTTGGCGCCGATGCCTCTCCAAAGAATGAACAGAAACTGGTAACCTTTGCTGGGAGACGGAACCGCATGGGGCTTGCACGGACGTCGGATGATCGCCCCGAACGCGGGGTCGGGTATTGTTCGTCTTTGATTTCAAACGTTTCTTTTGTTTTTTTGGCGATCAGCGCGGCGTTGCTGACAGCCGAATTCGCGCGCCCCAACCTCTATTCCTACGAAATCACCGATGAAAATCTGGCGGGCACGCGCGAGGCGATCGACGCCGCCGCGGCCGCTTTGCCCCCCGGGAAAACCGGCCGGCGAGCCTTTTGGGGCAAGCAAGTCAAGACGGCGCTGGACCAGTCCGACCTCGACAGGGCCAAGGGTTACCTCCTTCTGGCCCCCCAAATGCTGTCGCCCGAAGAAAGCCGCCACCTCAATGCCGGCCTGAACGACCCGCGGATCCAGTCCCCCAAGGCCCGCAGCGCCGACGACCGGATGATTCAGGCTGCGGTGCTGCTCCTGCCGCCCGACGCCCGCACCGCCTGGACCGAAGCCACGGCCGAACCCGACCCGGTCGGCGACTTTTTCTCGAAGCCCTTCGAGAACGTCGTGAACTGGGCGAGCAACATCTTCAAATCGCCGCAACAGCGGGCCCAGGCCGCGCCGCCGCCCGATCCTTTCGCGCTCGATGAGGCGGACGCCCTGGCCGACGATGCGCGCCGCCTTGTGAACGGCGAGTCCATCGACATGACGCGCTTCAAACTGACAGGCTTTGCGCAATTCCTGCCGGGAACCGACATCATCGACAGCGGCGACGGCGGCGCCATTCGCAACGCCGCCTCCACGATTCTCGGCGCCCGCGCCAAAAGGCATCTTTCGCCGCTTTTGCAGGACGCGCTGTCGCAACGCCTGAACGCCGCGCTGCCTGACGAGGCCCTGCGCCGCGAGATGCAGAACGCCTATGCCGCGCCGAACGCGCGCAACGATCCCTTGGCGTTCGGCCGCGCGGTGAAAGACGCCTTCGCCAAGGCCACACAGAAAAAGGGCGCGGAGGACGCCGCCGAGCTGCTGAAACAGATCAACGCGGTGGCCAATTCCACGTCGCAAAAGGGCGCCGCGGATCTGCTGCGCTTCGTCGCCGCGGACGGCGATATGGCGCGGCTGCAACTCACGGCGCAGGCCGGCGGCCTGCGCGTGCTGGCGCTGTCCGATCAGCTGCACGAACAAGTGCTGAGCCTGGCGAAAGGCACCGTGAAGGCGCGCGCCCGGATTGGAGTGGGAATCGCCGTTGTGATCCTTTCCGGCATCGGGATCATCAGCGTGTTTTTGTTCACGATGTTCCAGGCCCTGGGGCGGCTCTTGGAAAAACGCGCGCGGGAAAATCTGCCCTTCGGGGATTCGTTCTGGCCGCAGACCTCGCCGCCGCAATCCTAACCCGTGGTCGCGGGCGCGGCGTCGCCCGCCTTGGCCTGAGCCTGAGCCGGCGAATCCTGGCTTTCCGCCTCGAAGCGCTTGCGGAAGCGATCGAGGAAGCGGTCATACATGCCGTCGCCCGCCACGCGCGCCGCAAGTTCCTGCAAGCGGACGCCGTTCGTATCCAGTCCGGTCGTGACCATCTGAAAGGCCGATCCGCGCGCGCCCATGTCCATGACCGCGCGATATTGCTTGTCGAGCTTGGCGAGCCCGTCTTCATCCTCGGAGAATTGCAGCGCGATCGCGGCGCGCAACACCAGATCTTCCTGCTCGGGCGCCAGCGCCGTCTTGCCGGGGGGCGGCAACAATTTGATCAGGGCGGCGGCGGCGTTCGGCCAATCCTTTGCGCGCCACATGACGTCGGCGCGCAGGCGATCGGCCTCTTTCGAACGATCCAGATCCAAAAGCTCGACGGCGTTTTCGAAACGTCCGACATCGGCCAGCGCGGCAGCCTGGATGATGCGGCGCTGCCGATTGAGCTCGTCGGGCAGGCGTGCGACGCGCGACGATGAAATCGTAATGAGCGCATCCTGCGGGCGACGGTCGGCGAGCTGGATGGAGGCCAGCTCCGTCGCCACCTGCGCCTTCGCCAGACCATGCAGACGGTTCTCGACCTGGTGCTTCAGCAATTGCTCCGCCTGCGGCAGCAGATCGAACGCGACGAGACGATCCGCCAGGCGGCGGATCATGTAATCGCCGTCCGCGCCGACGGGCGTCAAATCCTTGAACTCGTAAAAAAGGCCGACCGCCATCACGGGATCCAGCTTGTCCGCCTGCCCCTTGATGAACAGATCGTCGAAAATGCTGGCCATATCCATCGCCATGCGGCGGGACGCCGGCTGATCCGGAAAGCGCAGCGTCGCAGCGCGCATGACGCCAAGGCCTTCGCGGACGCGCCCCACCGAAGCATAGAGCGACCCCAGGCGACGGATCGTCTCCAGTTCGATGCCGTCGCCGCGCCAGCGGAAGCGCAGCGCCTCAAGCGCGTCGATGGCCTGAGCCGGCGTCATCTTCCCTCGCTCCACGCCCAGCCGCGTCAATTCGAAGGCGGCCTTGACGGCAGTCGGCTCGCGCGGCGACTTCGTCAGCTCACTGAGCAGGTTGAAAGCGTCATCCGGCTCGCCGGCGGCTTCCTTCACCTTGGCCTGCATCAGGCGCACGTCGTCTCTGGTCTCGCCGCTGGGACCTGCTAGAAAAGCGGCCTTCATATAGGTCTGCGCCGCCGCGACGTCTCCCATGCCGAGCGAGGCGCGCGCAGCCGCCGCCTGAAATTTGGCGCGCCAGGCGGGCGCATACAGCGCCATCGCCGAATTGCCCGAGAGGAATGCATCACGGGCGCCGGCATAGTCTTCCTTGTTCAGCAAGACCATGCCGCGCCACAAAGCGGCGGAGGGATCGCTTAGAGCGGCTGTGGCGGAGAGCTCCGTCTCCGCGTCCTTCATCCGTCCCAACATGACGTTGGCCGCGCCGCGCATGACGCGGAACACGGTGGAATTCTCCAGCTTGGGATCTTCCTCCAGCGCGAGTTTGAGCGCGCCCAGCGCTTCCGGCGCCAGTTCGTAGGCGAGGTAGGCCCGCGCCATGTTCAGGCGCGCCCGTGCGGCGGCGCCGCCCTGCTCCGCGCCCGCGGCAAGCGATTCGAGTTTCGCGAAATGCGCCATTGGCGGCGTCTCCGCCGCCGCCCGCCAGCCCACGAAGTCGATGAAACCGGGCGAAGCGCGCCTTTCGCCAGGCGCCTGTCCGGCGCCGCGCAGCGTTGTGATCTGCAATCCCACCGGACGGCGCATGCGCACCAGATTTTCGCCCAGCGCGTAACGCACATCGTCCGCATAAGTTTCGAATGCAGCGCCGTGGGCGGTCGGCAGCACCATCGCCTCAATCAGACGCCGTTCGCGCTGCACCCCGCAGGGCGGACCGTAAGCGGCTGCGAAATCCACACGGGCGCCCGTATCGGGATCGATCACCGCGCCCAGCGCCGTCGCGCCCGGCAGGCCAACCTTCAATTCCGTGCCGTTGATTCCTTCGTCAGCGTTGAGCTTCACGACCTCCGGCGCCTTGCCCTCCTGCGGCGTCAGGCGGATGACCCAGCGCTCCTTGTCCGGAGAAGCCGACAGAAACAGATTGTCCGGGGCCTTGATCCGCAGCCCCGAGACGCCGCCCGGCGCGCGCAGCGGCGTGATCTCCAACGCAGACGCAGCGTCCGCCTTGGTGACGCGCAGATCGTATTGGGCGTCCGCCGCGAACATCGCATAGATATATTTGCCCCGGCGGAACACCGCCGCCGCCGCGGGCTTTGCAAAGCCGACGCGGAACTCGGCGCCGCGCCGCGACATCTCGCCTTCGACCTTCACGATGCCGGATTCAGGGACGGGATTGGCGAGCGCCAGGGCGCTGTCCGGCGTGGGCGCTCCGCCTTCAGCGGGCGCCTGCTCAGGCGGCGGCGCCGGTTGCTCCGGCTCCGGATGCAGCGCTTTCGGATCGCCGGATTTTTGCGCCGCGCCCGACTTGTCGAGGGCTTCCTCCAACGCTTCGTCCGGGCTCTGCGGATGGGCGTCCGTCAAGTCGACGACGATGAAATCGCCGTCGCGGAAGTGCCGCGCGCTGGTGTTCGGCTGCGTCTGCAACACCACTTCAAGGGCGCGCGCGTCCGTCGTCTGCGTGACGTCCTTCACAAATTTCGGCGGGTCGATGCGCATCTCGGCGATGTCCGCCTTGGCGCGAATGTTGAACCGCACGCGCACGGCGTCCTTTTCGGTTTTCACCGAATAGCCGACCTGCTTCTTCCATTCGAAGGCGATGCGCGTGAGGTTCGGCGCTTCGCCCACGCTGACGTCGACTACGGTCGGCGGCGCAGCCAGCAAAGCAGCCTCGGCCGCGGCGGCGCGTTGCTTCACGGCAGCCGCCGCATCGCGCTGCTTCTTTGCGTACGGCGAGTCGACGCCCGGATATTTTCCCTTGTAGTCCGGCGCCGTGAGATCGATCGCCTGGATATTGTACGACGAATCCACACGGGCCTTCATCGCTGACTTCAACGCGATGCGTAAAACCTTGCCGCCGCTGTCGATCCGCGCCGCGCGGATGAAATCCGGCGCTTTGGCCGCAAGTTCGGACACGTCCGCATTCAGCGGCGTGTCGAAACGCACGATCAGCACATTGTCGTCGAGTTCCGCGCCGATCGCCGGCGGGTGCTCCGCCATGGAATCTGGCCAGGCGACGCCGATGCGCAGCCCGCCATTGATGCTTTTGGCCGTCACCGTGGCGCCGGTATCGCCAGCCCAGGCGGAAGTCGGCGCAGGAACGGTTATGCCGGCGGCGGCGACCGCCCCGGCCAATGGCGCTCGCCACAATATGGACGGGCGCACCACCATGTCTTATGCGCCTGGAGCGGCAGGCGGCGCCGCAGCGGCGGCGGTTTTCTTCGCCGCGGGCTTGGCGCCCTTCGCGTCGGGTTTGGGCTTGGAGGCGCTGTTGGCGATCGCCGCTTCCGCTTCCTTCTTCGCAGCGTCCACGCGCTTGGCCATCAGCTGGGTCAGATGCTTGGCGCGTTCCGGCGCCATGGAGCTCATGATGGTGGCGAGCGTCGCAACCTTCATGCGGCGCGCCACGCGCAAGGCCACGTCGTCGTCCAGCGTCTCCAGCACGGCGGCGGCGGCTTTCGGCTTCATCTTTTCATAGACGCTGACCAGCGCCGCAGTGTCAGCGTCGGCCTTTTCATCCAGACCGCCCAGCGCCTGCTGCACACGCGCCTGCAACGCCTTCATCTCGTTGAGGCGGCCCTCGATGCGCTTTTCGGCGGACGCGAGCAATTGCTCGCGCGTTTGCAGATCTTCGTCCCGGCCGTCGAGCGTCTTGCGCCGGTCGGCGAGGCTCTGCAGCACCTGCGCTTCGGACGCGGACAGACCTGCCTGCTCGGCGACGCTCGCCCCCGGACATTGCGCGACGTTCAGTTTTGCATTGCCTTCGACATTCGCGGACGACGCCAGATTGAGATCGGGCGCGACGGGCGCGCCGCTGTTTTCCCCTTCCGGCGCGGCGCCGGCGTCCATATCGGCCGCCGCTTCCTGCAGCTTTGGATCCGTCTCGGCATGTTTGTCTTTCGCGCCGTGCGCTTCGGCCTTTTGCGACTTTTCCGGCTGCGTCGCGGCTTTGACCTCGCCGTAATGCCGGCCCATGTCGATCGCCTTCACCGCCAGAACGCACAGGATCGCGATGATCACCGCCGGCATGATGCGCACGCGCGCCGGCCTTTTGGGCGGCTTTTGCGGTCCATCTCCGCGCGGACGCAGACGCTGCGCGATTTCGGGGAATTCTGGAAGACGGCTCGGCGGGAGGTCGGTCATGTCAGCGATTCCACATTGGAGTTTCGGGGGAAGAACGCGACTGAATCGCGGATCTTCCCGTTCGCGCTCCGCCCATGACCGCCAGTTCGTCGGCCAAAGCGCGCGCTTCGTTGATCCGTTCTTGTAATTGCTCGCCAGTCTCGTGACTGGCTTGCCGGAGTCCCTTGATGGCGCCGTCCGCCTTGCCGACGGCGACCACCAGTTCCCGTGCGGATTTCTCCAGGTCGGCGCGCGAAGCGCGGAACTGCGCAAGACTGCGCTCGACGCGCCAGCAATAGACGAGACACGCGATCAACAGGATCGCGAGGAAAATCTCGAACATCGTGGAAGCGTCGATCATCATTGTTCTTGCAACATCCGGTGAGCGGCCTTGGTGAGCGTTTCCTCGACGCGCACCGCGATGCGGTGACCGATGCGTCCCATGCGGCCCTTGGTGACCGCAACCTCGCCGCATTTCAGAACGACGGGCGAATCAGGATTGGCGTTGAGCATCAGCGTATCGCCGACCTTCAATTCCATCACCTGCTTCAGCGGCACGCGCTGTTCGTCCAGCACGGCCTGAACCTCCATGCCGGTGGACCACAATTCGGTGGCGAGGTGGCCTTCCCAGATATTGTCGCGGCCGAATTTCTCGCCCATGAATTGTTGCAGCAGCATTTTGCGGATCGGCTCGAGCGTTGCGTATGGCAGCAGAAGCTCGATTCGGCCGCCGCGGTCTTCCATTTCGACGCGAAGCTTCACCAGAATCGCCGCGTTCGCCGGCCGCGCGATGGCGGCGAAGCGCGGGTTCGTTTCGATCCGGTCGAGCGTGAAATGCACCGGCGTCAGCGGCGCAAAGGCCTGGCGCGCGTCATTCAGCACCACTTCGACCATGCGCGTGACGAGCGTGCGCTCGATCGTCGTGTAAGGCCGCCCCTCGATCCGCATCGCGACGGTGCCGCGGCGCCCGCCAAGCAAAACGTCGACGATGGAATAGATCAGGCTGGAATCGATGGTGAGCAGCCCGAAATTGTCCAGTTCCTCGGCGCGAAACACCGAGATGATCGCCGGCAGCGGAATGGAGTTCAGATAATCGCCGAACCGCATCGAGGTGATCTGGTCCAGCGAAACTTCGACATTGTCCGACGTGAAGTTCCGAAGGCTCGTGGTCATCAGGCGCACCAGCCGGTCGAACACGATTTCCAGCATCGGAAGGCGTTCGTACGAAACCAGCGCCGAATTGATGATGGCGCGCACGCCGGTGCGTGAATCGTCTTCGCTCTCCGCCGAACTGAAGCCCAGCAGCGAGTCGATCTCGTCCTGATTGAGAATCCGCTCCGCGCCGACGGGCGCGGCGGCAGGCTTCACCTCGGTCGTGGGGACGTCTTCGAAACCATCAGCCATGTGCGTCGCGCCCGCCCTATTGGACGAGCATCTCCTCGATCAGAACGGCGCTGGCTTGCTCGGGCTGCATCGCCAGATTGACGCGCCGAAGCAATTCCATGCGTAAGCGATAGGTGCCGGCCGAGCCGGAGATGTCCTCCACGCGCAATTCGCGCAGAAACGTCTGAAACTGGTCGGTCAGGACGGGCATCACTTCCGTGAGCCCTTCCGCGACTTCAGCGTCCTCGAACTCGACCGAAAGCTTCAGCTTCAGGTAGGTCGGGCGCTCGCTGTCGCTCTGAATGTTCACGAGGATCGCGGGCAGTTCGTAATACGCGACGCCTTCGGGACCTTCGGTGATCGGACTCGCGCCGCCGCCGCCTTCGCCGCCGCCATGTCCGCCGCCCTCTTTCTTCTTTTCTTTTTTCTTCTTCTCTTTCTTGCCGTGGCTGTCCTTGCCGTGCCCCTCTTCGGAGGCGTGCGCTTCGGCGGGCTTCTTGCCGAGGAACATCACGGCCGCCGCGCCGCCGCCCAGACCCACGAGCAAAAGCGGCAGAACGACGAAGAGAATGAGCGTCTTGCCAGCAAGCTTCTTTTTGGGCGCAGCGCCCTCTTCACCCTCGGCGCCTTCGGGCGCAGCGGCGCCCTCTTCGCCCTCGGCGGGCGCAGCGCCTTTCTTGCCCTTCTTTTCCTTCTTGGGCTTGGGTGGCTTTGCGGACATTGCAGACACACTTCCGGAGACAGATTCCCGAAGCATGTTCTGAAGCTTGGATGGTTAAGGGAGCGTTAGAGCGGCAAATTCTGCCCACTTGGCTGCGGAAACCGGCGCAAATGACCGGGTTAATGCGCATTAACCATAATTAATTCATTGAAAAACAAAGAAATTAACCATGGCGCCGGGCTTGCAAGACAAAACCCGCAAAGGGTCGCCCCATGGATAACATCCTTATGGCCGGGCTGTCCCGCCAGGTCGCGTTGTTGCGGCAGGTGGACGCCTTGGCCAACAACATCGCGAACGCCGCGACGAACGGCTTCAAGGCCGAATTCATCGTCGAGCAGCCGATCACGCGGCCGCCGGCGTCGTCGAACGTCGGGCCGCACGACGTCGTCTTCAATTCGACCAACGTCCTTTTGCGCGATTTCGGTCAGGGAACCCTGCAGCAGACCGGCCGCGATTTCGACGTGGCGCTGGAGGGCAAGGGCTTTTTCAGCGTCCAGACCCCCAACGGCATCTTCTACACCCGGGACGGCGCGTTCTCGCTGGAGGCCAACGGAAAGCTGGTGACGAGCACCGGCGCCACCGTTTTGTCGGACGCCGGATCCGAAATCGTCGTGCCGCTGGGCACGCAGTCAGTCAAAATCATGCGCGACGGCACCGTGCAGGCCGACGAAACGATTGTCGGCAAGCTTGGCGTGTTTTCAGTTCCGGACGAACAGAAGCTTGTGCCCATGGGCGGCAATCTCTTCGCGCCGGGGCCGCAGGCGGCCACCCCCACCTCAACGCCCATTCTGCAGGGCGCCATCGAGGGCTCGAACGTACAGCCTGTGCTTCAGATGACGAAGCTGCTGGAAGCGTCGCGCAATTACGAAGCGCTGACGCGCGCGATGCGCGCCGAAGAAGACCTCCGTTCCCGCGCCATTCAAAAATTGAGCGGGACTCAATGATCGCCAGAACAACCGGCCTAAACGCCGCCGCCAACAGATAGGAATACGACATGCGGGCAATGAGCATCGCCGCAACCGGGATGGCGGCGCAGGAACTGAACGTTCAGGTCATCTCGAACAACATCGCCAACATGAACACCACGGGCTTCAAGCGGCAGCGCGCGGAGTTCCAGGATCTGCTCTACACCAGCATGGATCAGGTGGGTGCGGCGACGTCGGCGCAGGGCACGATCGCGCCAACGGGCGTTCAGGTCGGCACCGGCGTCAAGGCCGGCTCAGTCTACCGGGTCACCGAACAGGGCGCCCTGACCCAGACAGGCAATTCATACGACCTCGCCATTTCAGGCCGCGGCTATTTCAAGATTTCGCTGCCGTCCGGCGACGACGCCTATACCCGGGCGGGCAATTTCTCGATCAACGCGGAAGGACAGATCGTCACCGAAGACGGTTATACGGTGTCGCCCGGCATCACCATTCCAGCCGAAGCGACCGCCGTGAAGATCGACGGCGAAGGACAGGTGCAGGCCATCGTGCCCGGCAGCGCCACCGCGCAGATCGTCGGCCAGCTCGAACTCGCGACCTTCGTCAATCCCACGGGCCTTGAAGCCATGGGCGACAATTTGTTCCGCGAAACGGCGGCGTCGGGAACGCCGACGATCGGCGCGCCGGGATCGACGGGATTTGGCCAGATCCAGCAAGGTTTCGTGGAAGCGTCGAACGTCAACGCCGTGACGGAAATCTCAGCCCTCATCATCGCCCAGCGCGCCTACGAGATGAACTCAAAGGTCATCAGCGCCGCCGACGACATGATGAGCACCACCGCACAAATCGCCCGATAGGAGCCAGACCGTGACGGAACGCCTCCGCCTTCCGCGTCGCGTAGTGAAGATAGCCGGCGGCGCGCTCGTCGCCTGCGCCGGCCTGTTGTTCGCCGCCCAGGCCTTCGCCGCCGATCTGGTTTCGGTGCGTCTGAAGCCCAGCGTCAACGTCGAGAGTTCCGACATCCGCATGGGCGATCTTTTCGACGGCGCCGGCGACGCGGCCATGAGCGTGTTCGGCATGGCGCCGGGCCCCGGCCGCTCCATGTCCTACAGCGCCGCCTATGTACAGGCCAAAGCGAAGCAGGCGGGCCTGAACTGGGACAATTCCGAGAACGTTTCCACCGTCACGATCAAAAGCGGCGGCGCGGCGGAGCGCCCGGCGCCCGCAGCGTCCGCGAACGACGATCCGTTCACGCCGCAAGCGCAAAAGCCCGCCCCACAGCGCATCGGCGCCGCCGACGTCAAGCGCGGCGACACTGTGCAGATCGTGTATCGCGCGCCCGGCATCCAATTGATGGCGACCGGTAAGGCCACCGCCGACGCCACGATCGGCGGCAAGGCGCGCGCCGTGAACCTCCGCTCGAACAAGACGGTCGACGGCGCCCTTGTGTCCCCCGGCCGCATCGAAGTCTTTTCCTTTGACTCGCCTGATGCGCAAACCGCGCTCCTGGAGCAGCCGCGATGAAAAACTCCAAGACGACAATGGCGGCCTGCGGCGCCCTCGCCGCGCTCACCGCAGGTTGCGGCTCAACGCAGGCCATGCGCGACGCCGTATACGGACCGAAACTGTCTCCGGTGTCGGACCCGACCGCGATCGCGGCGCCGGCCGCCGTCGCCATGCCCATCAGCCTGCCCGAGAACGAATCCGCCGGCGCCAATTCGCTCTGGCGCAATGGCAGCCGCCAATTCTTCAAGGACCAGCGCGCATCGAGGGTCGGCGACATTCTGACGGTCGAGATTTCCATCAAGGATAGCGCCCAACTGCAAAACGACACGGCGCGCAGCCGCACGGGAAAGACCGCCGGCGGCGTCACCAATCTGTTCGGCCTGGAAGGCAAGATCGCCAGCGCACTGCCCGGCGACGTGGACACTTCAAGCCTGATCGACGCCTCCGGCTCCAGCTCAGCCTCCGGTACCGGCAGCGTGAAGCGCGCGGAAACCGTTGAGCTGACGGTCGCCGCCGTCGTGGTGCAAATCCTGCCGAACGGCAATCTGGTCATCGCCGGACGCCAGCAGGTGAAGATCAATTCCGAAATGCGCGAGTTGACTGTGTCAGGCGTGATCCGGCCGCAGGACATCTCCGCGGACAACACCATCCTGCACACGCAGATCGCCGAAGCGCGCATCGATTACGGCGGCCGCGGCGACATCTCCGCGATGCAGCGCCCGCGCTGGGGCCAACGCGTCCTCGACGCCGCCGCGCCCTACTGACGCGTTATTCAACCGGCTCGGCGGGCGGCAGCGTATAGCGGCCATCCAGGACTTCCGGCCTCGGTTGATAGATCCGGAACGTCAAGAAGAACGGTCCATCCCCGACCGGCAGCCAATTGACGTCCTTCTCTTTCGGCTGCTCCCTCTGCACGCGGATTTCGACCGCGCCGTCGGACCGCTTCACGAGCTTCGTGGAGCTGTCGCTGATTCCGTACCTCCTGATCGGATTCGGAATGAGATCGACCGTGCGCGCGTCGTACGCGTTCAGCGACCAGAACGCATCGTGCGGCGGCAACCCCCCGGCCGGAAACACGATGCGATATTTCTTGCTTCCGGCGAAGGGGTCGCCTTTGGAATCCGCCAGCGATCCCGGATAAACGGCTTCCTCCGGCTGATTGATCAGGAACCCGTTCGCCTCGACAATGGCGCGGCTCAGATAGTCGAATCCAAAGCGGCCGGAATTGTGCGCGATCGGGCTCCAGTTGCGGTAGTTTTGCCGCGCGCGCGTGGCGTTGAAGATTACCGAACGCCCGTCGGCGATCGCACGCTCCAACCCGCGGCGCATCCCTGCGGAGAGACGCTGCTCGTCAAATTGCGTCTTTGGTCCGACGCCCACCAAATCGAATTGCGCCATCAGCGCCTCTTCGCCCGCGACCCGCGGATTTGCGCGTAGAAAAGCGTTCAGATGCCTGAAAAAGGCGAGCGTCTTCAGATCCGCCTGCAGCGGCAGATCGACGGCGCCGGAGGAATCCGCCGCCGGCCCGGACAAGTGGAACTTCCGCATTAAGTCGCGTGCGCGATCATGGTCCCTGGAACCTTGAACCAGCACCCGCCCGAGCAGATAGCCCATATGCGTGCGCAAGCGCACCACGCGCACGTTGTCCGGCGCCGTACCTGTCCAGGCCGGGCCGGCGACCATGATGGTCTGCGCTTTGGTTCCCGTGGTGCGGCGGCCGGTGTGCTGAACGTCGGAATAGAAATCGGCGAAGGTCAGCGCGTAGTAGCGGCCCTGCGTATCGGGCGCCTGAACCGTCACAGGCCCCTTCGAAAGATCGAGCCACGCAGTAAAATAGATCGTGTCCGTATTGGGTGCGCGCCCCGCATAGATCCCGCCGGGCTTGGCGAGGCCGTCCTGGTAGACGATCTGGTTGACCGGCGCATAGATGCCCGCGCGATCCATGCCCCGGGTGGTCTGTTCACGCATCACGCGCATATAGTCCACGGCCGGATAACCGTAGACATAGGCCTGAAAGCCGATCGTATAACCCAGCGTTTCGTCGCGCTGTTCGGCCAGCGCCGCCGCGCCGGCGACCGGAGGCGCGGGCTCCGCAAACGCGGCCGCGCCTGAAAAAATCAGGCAAATCGCCAACATCAGGCTGCGCACACGCGTGCGGATCGTCATGCATTCTCCCCCAGGCCGGGGCCGCTCTCCGGCGGCGCCATTTCCTGCGGCATAGCAATCGAGGCCGCCCGGGCAAAGCCGTTTGGCTATCGCGTATCGATCAAACTGCGCCCACACGACGGCGGACCAGCAGAAGATCGCCCAGCCAGATCGCCAGCATCGTCGCGCCGACGAGCGGAAAGATCACGCCGAAAAACACGATCAGCACAAGCAAGACCGCGTTCGGCCTGAAGCCCGCGGGAACCGGCGGCGCGCCAATCCCGCCCGCCGGCTTGCGGCGCAGCCACATGACGATCCCAAATCCGATTGTGGCGATCAGGGTCAGGCAACTGGCCAGCAAAACGAGCTGATTGGGCAGCCCGAATTGCTTGCCCACATGCGTCTCGACGCCGAACTCCACCGCCTTGCCGAGCGGACTATATTGCTTCCAGCCGATGTCCTGGATGACGGTGCGCGTCGCCGGATCGATATTGACCGTGCGTTGGCCCTGCGCCGTCGCCGGCACAAAGCTCAAGGTGAACACGCCCCGCTCATCCTGGGGATAGATGATGCGCAGACCCGGCGCGAGAATGCCGCGCTCCAACGCCGCCTGCGTCAGGAATGCGAGGTCAGCCGGCGGCATGTGATGATGGCCTACCGCCATCGGCGCCGGCAGACCGGCCTTCTTGATCGACCAGGGCAAATCGCCCAGGGCCGGATCGTTGTCGTGAATATGCGGACGCGGCTTCGCGTCTCCCGTCCCTAGGGCCAGCGGCGGGGCGATGAAATTTGGGGTCGGCGCCGTCGCCGCGCTGAGCGTGCCCAGTTTTGCGAGCTGATTGCCCCAGAAGCCGGACCACGGCAAACCACTCATGATCAGAAAGGCGATGATCGCCGCATTCCACATCGACGGCACGGCGTGCAGATCGCGCCAGAAAGAGCGGCCCTTCGCGTTCAGGCGCGGCGCCGCGACGCCGGCCTTCCGCGCCTTGCGCGGCCACCACAGAAAGAGCCCGCTGACCAGCAGGACAAACCCCCAGCAGCCCGCGAACTCCACCAGCAAACTGCCCTGCGGCCCCGCGAGCAAATCGCCGTGGATGTCGGTGACGACGCGCGAAAAGCGCGCATTCGTATCCAGACCGCCGGTGATCCGTCCGTCCTTCGGATCGACGAAGACCGTGCGATTCTTTCCATCCGCGAGCCTGATCAGGAATTCCGACGCATGCGCCGGCTCCAACGGATGGACGTAACGCAGAACCCGCGCAGCGGGATACGCCCGCAGCACATGCGCCTCCTGCTGCGCGGGGCTGATCTGCGTTGCGGATGGCGACACCTGGACGAGCGGCCGGTAGATCACGCTTTCGATCTCCCGGTCGAACAGGATCAAGGATCCCGTCAGCGCCAGGATGATCAGAAACGGCGCAACGAACAGACCGGCGTAGAAATGCCAGCGCCAGATGAAATGGTAGAGGCCCGTTTCCTTCGGCGCGGGCGCTTCGGTCTCGTCCAAGGTCGTCATGCGCGCCCCCTAGAACTGATAGCCGACGCGCACATTGAAGGCGCGCGGATCGCCAGGAAGAACGCTGAGCGCATTGCCGCTCGCCGTGTAATAACGCTCGTCGAACAGGTTGGTCAGCGTCGCATCGATCCGGACCTTGCCAACCTTGTAGGCGGCGCCGAACTCCGCGATCGTATAATCCGGAATGACGACGCTGGACGCGTTCACCAGCAGCGCCTCACCGACATAGTTCACGCCGCCGCGCAGCTCCAGACCCTGGATCGGGGTCTGGTAACGCACAAAAAGATTCGCCTGGTTTTCCGGCGTATCGCCCAATTGCGCGCCTTCGTCGCCGTCGTTGGACTTGGTGATCTCGCTATCCATGTATGCATAGCCGCCCTGAATGGAGAGCGCGCCGGTGACCTGCCAGGTTCCTTCGATTTCCACGCCGCGCACGGTGACCTCGCCGGTCTGAACGCTATAGTCCGGATCAATGGGGTCGGTGGTCAGAGCATTTTGCTTGCGGATCTGGAACAGCGAAACGCTGCCGTTGAAGCGATCATTGGCGTAGCGCAATCCGGCTTCGATCTGATTGGATTCTTCCGGCTCGAATTGCTCGCCGGTGCGCGAGCGCGAACCGGCCGTGCTCTCAAGGTCGATGCCCGTATTGTATCCGCCGAACACGGACCAATTGTCGTCGATCTTGTACGTCGTGCCGATCTGATAGGTGAAGGCGTCTGTTTCCGATCTGTCCTTCGTCGTGGTTCCGGTTGAATCCAGAATCTTGTTCATGAAATCGAAGGTGGAATAGCGGACGCCCAGGATCAAATTCCAGCGGTCGGTGAGATCGATCTGGTCCTGCGCGTAATACGCCCAGCCGCGCACGTCCCACCGGCCGTAATAGTCGAACGCCAGATTCGGGCTGACGGACGCGAAAGCATACACAGGATTCAGAACATTGATCTGACCTGCATTGGTCAACTGCTCCTGATAGAAGGTGCTCCACTCGTCGTCGAATTCCACGCCGGCGAGGATCTTGTGCTCAAGACCCAGGAATCGCGCCGAACCGCGCGCATCGACTTGCGCGATCGTGTAATCGTCGTCTTCCTTGCCGAAGCGGCCGTTGCGATTGAGCGTGACATTGTCCGGCTCCATGCCGCGCACACGGATCTGCTGAAAGTTCGAATCAAACCCGGAATAGGAAACGCGCGGCGTGATCGTCCAGTTGTCGTTGACCTTGAAATCCACCCACGCCTGAACCAGCGGCGCGAACGAATCCAGGTTCGAGAAATTCGGCTCGCTCAGGAACCGCTCGACCGGAATTTCGCGAACGCCGTTGGATTGAATGGTCCCGATCACGGGCAGTCCGGGATAACGGCTGGAACGGCGCGCCACCCATTCCGTCACCAGATGCGCCGACACGCGATCGCTCGGTTCATAGGTCAGCGAGAAGCCGGCGTTTTCGCGATCCTGATCCTGATAATCGACGAACGTGCCGGAGCGCTCGATCTCTCCCGTCAAACGGAAATACAGGTCATCCGACAGCGGGCCGGTGACGTCGAACGTTCCCAGCTTGCGATCGTCGGACCCGAACGTCGCCGCGGCGGACGCGGCGAATTCCTTTTGCGGGCGCTTGGTGACGATGCTGACGATGCCGCCGACGGCCGATTGTCCGAACAGAACGGACGATGGGCCCTTGAGCACCTCGATGCGCTCGACATCGGACAGCGCGGAGGCGTCGACGTCTTCGTAATAACGCTGGCGCACGCCGTTGCGCATCTGATCGGCGAGGAAGCCGCGCACCTTCAGCGAGAAGCTCTGATAAGAAGAGACGCGCGAATTGCCGGCGTTCGCCGAGGGCACCGCCCGCAGCGCGTCGCCGACGCTGGCGACGCCGCGCTCAATGATGTCCTCGGCCGTCACGACCTGAACGCTCTGCGGCATCTTTGAAATAGGAATGCCGGATTTTTCGCCGAAATCGCCGGTCGTCTTGGCGCCGGTGACGATGATGTCTTCTTTCAAATCGTCGGCGTGCGCGAGGCCTGGCGCGGACAAAAGCAGGGCGGTTGAAAGGCTCGCGGCAAGAAGCGCCGCGTGGGAAACGCTGTAATTCTTCATTGAAACAACTCATCCGAGGCGCGCGAAAACGCGCGCAAAAAAAATCGCGCCGGCGCAGCGCAAGGCTGCGCGCGGCGAATGGCGACATTTTCAGATGAGCGAAGGTGGTCCGAGTGCGGGCGGCGGCGGCGCCGCGAGCCCCAGACCTGGGCGCACCGCCTTCGGAGTCCAGGCGAGCGGCGCGAACTCCACCCGCTCCGAACCCGGCAGCGCCACCGGCACGGGCGCGTCGAAGAGCGCAGCGCCGGCGAATACGCACGGCGGATGCGCCGTGGAATCCGCGCCGTGTTCGCCATGCGTTTCCTTGACGGCCCCGGTCTTCAGATCGATCGCGATCTCAATCGGGCCGGAGGAGGAGCAAAGGGTGACGAAGGCCTGCTGTCCGGCAGGATCGAACCCGCCCAGCATGTAACCGGCGGGAATGAGCGCACGCACGCACAGCGCCAGCAGCGCGAACGCCGCCAATGCCTGACGTATGGTGGATGCCCCCCGGCTCATGCGCGGTCTTTTATAGGCTTGGCCCGGGAATGCAAAACAACTATCGCGTCCGGGGGCGCTCGCGCTGCGGGCAGGTATTTGACGCGCCCTGAAAGCAAGGCTAGTCCGTCACAACGGCAACTCTAAGGGATTAAAACCATGGCGAAAAAGGCTATCGCGGCGATCCTCGCGACTGCGGCTCTGGCGGCCTGCGGCACCACCCAGGGCGACCGGACGCTGTCCGGCGCGGGCGTCGGCGCCGGAATGGGCGCGATTGCAGGGCCGGTCGGCATGGGCGTCGGCGCGCTCGTCGGCGCCGGAACCGGCTACGTCACCAGCAAGGACGATGTGTATCTCGGCAAGCCTGTCTGGAAAAACAAAGGCGGTAAAAAATAAGCGGCGCTTTCGCGCCGCCCACCTGTTTCCCGTCGGGACGGTGCGTTGTCAGTCGTCGCGGTGAACGCGCTCGCGGCGCTCGTGGCGCTCCTGCGCTTCCAGCGACAGCGTAGCGACCGGACGCGCTTCCAGACGGCCGACGCCGATCGGTTCGCCTGTTTCGTCGCAATAGCCGTATTCGCCGTCTTCAATGCGCTTTAGCGCCGCGTCGATCTTGGAGATCAGCTTGCGCTGACGGTCGCGCGTGCGCAGCTCGACGCCGCGTTCTGTTTCGCTTGAAGCCCGATCCGCGAGATCCGGCAGCGCCACTGTTTCCGCCTGCAGATTTTCGATGGTGGTGCGGCTCTCCTGAAGGATCTGATCCTTCCAGGCCAGCAATTTGCGCCGGAAATATTCCAGCTGGCGGGCGTTCATGTACGGCTCGTCTTCGGTCGGCCGATAGTCCGCGTCCAAGTCAACCTGCATGGCCTCGACTCCTAGAACCAGACCGGATCAGTCTCTGATCCAAACCTGCCCTAAGCGCAATTGGGAGCCCTGAATGCTTTGTCTTTTACGGCGCTCGCAAGTACGCACTCTTCCCTCACCTTGGCGCCGATATATTGATGCGATTCTTTCAAGACAAGCCGCGATTTTCAGAAAACCGCATGTATGACAATAAGATGAAGCGTCTGTAATGAAACAGGCTTAGCTCTGCTGGCGCTTCAGCTTCGCCAACTCAACCGCAGCGCGCACCGAGATTTCCGTCAAGGTTGAATCGAGGCCGGCGTCACCGGTAAGTTCCGGACTCTTGCTCGCCTGCGCCAGAGCCTGCGCGGCGCCGCCGCCGCCCCGGCCTTCCAACATCGCGAGTTTCAGCGAGTCCAGGGCGTCCAGCATGGCTTTGCCCTTGTTGACGCCCCGGCGACGGCGCTCCAGCGGGCCGTCTTCCGCCTGCAGAGCCATCAGACCGTCGATCCCGATCGCAGCGCCCGCGGCGGCGCTGGAGGCGGCCCGCGCCGGCGCGCCCGTCTCGCCGACGCTGAACCCGCCGGCGGCGCGCTCGGCGCGTTTGCCGGAGGGCTGCTGTTGCACAGGCTTGACGCCGTCAATGCGCATAGGAACTCCCGCGCCTCACAAGACGCCGATGGAAGAAACGCGCCGCCCGATCAGGCGTCGAACTTTGCGTTCTCGCTCAGATTGAAGAACTGATCGAATTCTTCCCAGCCCGGCAGCGTCCAAGGCTCTTCTTCTTCTTCGCAGAGACGTTCGAAATCGTCTGTGTCGGCCACGTAGGAACCGTCTTCCAGAACGTGCACGCCGATACAATGGTCGCCCACCATGATGCGGCCTGACCACACTGACTTCTGCGAACCCGGCGTACTCATCGAAGCCTCCCTGGATCTTCCAGGTTGAAGGTGGCGTGGAACGATTAACGAGAGATTGAGAGCAAGAGTTCGTTTACGTTAAGGCGAAGAGGCGGCAATTTTAGCCTAGCGAGCGGCAACAGGCGCCGGGTGCGCTTTGCCGGCACGGTTTCCGCGCTGCGCAAAGCCGACTCAAGAATCTCATTTTACTGAGAAAAATTATTCCGCGATCTGATCGCGCTCTGGCCTGAAAGTCGCAATGCGCAAGCGTTGGTTTCAGAACCGGGCTCTGTATTTATGCGCACATTTAGACTCGCTCTCGTGTCCGCGATTTTCGCCGCGAGCGACATCTGGGCGCCCTTGGCCCATTCCGCCGTCCGCATCAAGGACGTCGCCGACGTCGAAGGCGTGCGCGACAACCAATTGGTCGGCTACGGCCTTGTCGTAGGTCTGGACGGCTCGGGCGACTCTCTGCGCAACGCGCCCTTCACCCGCCAGAGTCTGAAAGCGATGCTGGAGCGCCTGGGCGTCTCCACCAAGGAAAGCGAACTCAACACCAAGAACGTTGCGGCTGTAATGGTGACGGCCAACCTGCCGGCCTTCGCCGGCAACGGCTCGCGCGTCGACGTGACCATCTCAGCCATGGGCGACGCCAAAAGCCTCGCCGGCGGCGCGCTGCTGGTGACGCCGCTGATGGGCGCGGACGGCCAGGTTTACGCCGTGGCCCAGGGCCCGGTGTCGCTGGGCGGGTTTTCCGCACAGGGCGCGTCGGGATCCTCCGTGTCCCAGGGCAAGCCGACGTCGGGCCGCATTTCCAACGGTGCGCTGGTGGAGCGCGAGATCAATTACAATCTCGCCGCCCAACGCACCTTGAAGCTGTCGCTGCGCAATCCGGACTTCACCACCGCCCAGCGCGTGGAAAAGGCTGTGAACCGCTACGCCGGGCCCGGGATCGCCAAGGCGACCAACCCGACCTCCATCGAACTGACCCTGGCCCCGGACGACAAGCGCGACATGGTGGGCCTGGTCACCGATATCGAACAATTGTCCATCGATCCGGATCTGCCCGCCAAGATCGTGATCGACGAAAATTCCGGCGTGGTCGTGATCGGGCAGGACGTGCGCCTATCCACCGTCGCCATCGCGCAGGGCAATCTGACCATCAGCATTTCCGAAACGCCGACCGTCAGCCAGCCCAACGAATTCTCCAAGGGCGAGACGGTCGTGGTGCCCCGCACCGACATCTCCGTCGATGAAGAAAAGGGCAAAGGCCTTGTGGTGCTGAATTCCGGCGTCCGGCTGCGCGACCTTGTGAACGGCCTGAACGCGCTGGGCGTCACGCCGCGCGATCTGATCTCTATCCTGCAGGCCCTGAAAGCGGCCGGCGCGATGCAAGCCGAAATCGAGGTGATGTGATGAGCGAACTCACCGGCGCCTTTGGAATAATCGACGCGCAGACCGCGCGTGACACCGCCGCCGCCAATCCCTTCAATGTCGCGATGGCCAAGATCCGGAGCTCGGAGGAAGCGACGAAAGTCGCCCGGGATTTCGAAGCGGCCTTTCTGGGCCAGATGCTGCAGCCGATGTTCACAAACGTCGACGCCGCCTCGCCTTTTGGCGGCGGCTCGGCCGAACAGACCTACCGGCCCATGCTGATCAACGAATTCGCCAACGCCCTGACGAAGCAGGGCGGCGTCGGCGTCGCCGATGCGGTCCTGCGCGAAATGGTCCGTATGCAAATGGCGCAGGGAGAGATCGCGGGGCTATCGCCGCTCGGCGTTCCGCTGGCGCCGGCGGAAGGTGAAACCAAGGGAACTCATTGATGGCGCTGCTCGCGGACGATTGCACCGATCGCGCCCTGCAATTGATGGCGCTGTCCAAGCGCCTGGCTGAATTGCTGGATGCCGAAACCGCCGCCTTCGATCGCCGCGGCGAGCCTCTGCCGCCCAATCTCGCCGATGAAAAATCGCGGCTCGCCAACACCTACCGCCTGGAACTGACGCGCATTGCTCAGAACAAGGCCTTGATCAGCGGCGCACCGGAACATCTGCGCAAGCAATTGGAGACGGCCACCAAAATCCTGCAAGCCTCCATCAAGGAAAACGCCCGCGCCGTGAACAAGCTCAAGACCGTGAGCGAAGGCCTCGTCAAAGCCATCGGCGACGAGATCGCCAGAAAGCGCGCCGCCCCCATCGGCTATGGCCCCAAGCTCGGAGCGCCCCCCGCCTCCGCGCAAGGCAGCGCCACGGCCATCACGCTCAACCGCATGGTCTGACGCCGACGGCGGCGCCGAGGCTTAATCCTCAGGGCGCGGCGATCTTGCGAAATTCGCGCAATACCGGCGCTTTGCGCGCCCCTGCTGATCCAATGTCCCGCCAGAGGCGTAACCGTCTGCGCAACCCAAAAACCTTCGGTTACAGAGAACCCGGTTCGGAATAAGGGCAATGATCAAGACGTATCTTCTGGCGCTGCTGACATTCGTGCTGCTGGACGTGGTCTGGCTGCGCGTCATGGTCTCGCGCCTCTATCTGCCGGAAATCGGCTCGATCATGCGCGCCGCGCCGGAATGGCGGGCGGCGGCGGCGTTCTATGCGCTGTATGCGCTCGGCATGACCTACCTCGTCATCCTGCCCGCCGCGGCCAGCGGCTATCCGGCGCGTGCGCTGTTCAGCGGCGCGGTTCTGGGCCTCGCCGCGTACGCCACCTACAACCTCACCAATCTCGCAACCCTGCGCGCCTGGTCCCGCAAGGTCACGATCGCCGACATCGCCTGGGGCGTCTTCGCCACCGCCATCGCCTGCTGGATCGTCGCGCATTTCGTCGTGGCGGACGCCCGTCCGGACGGCGCCTAACGGCGTCCGCGCCATTTAAAATTCAAACTGGCTTTAGCGGCGCTTCCTTGACGCTGCGTCAAAAGGCGCAAAGAGTCCGGCCCTCTTTGGAGGAGACGAAACATGCAGCTTGGCAAATTGGGCGTCTGGGGCAGCCTCGAAGGCTATAGCGCGAAAGCGGGCGCCGATCTTGCGCGCACAATCGAGAGCATGGGCATATCGGCCCTGTGGCAGCCCGAAGCCGTTGGCCGGAACGTGCTGGTTCACTCCTCCTATATTCTCGCGAACACCACCAAACTGATCGCCGCCACCGGCATCGCCAACATCTATGCACGCGATCCGATGTCGATGCGTTCGGCGCAATTGGGCCTCGCCGAACAATCCGGCGGCCGCTTTCTTCTCGCCATGGGCGTCTCGCACGCGCCCATGGTGTCGGGCATGCGCGGCCATGCTTATGAAAAGCCCGTCGCGACCATGCGCACCTATCTGGAACGCATGCAGGCCGCGATGTATCTGGCGCCGCAGCCCGCCGAACAGCCCAAAACCCTCATCGCCGCCTTGGGCCCGAAAATGCTGGAGCTCGCCGCCTCGCACGCCGACGGCGCGCATCCCTACAACGTCACGCCGGAACACACCCGGCAGGCGCGGAAGATCCTGGGCGCCGGCAAGCTCCTCTGCGTCGAGCAGAAAGTGATGCTGGAGACCAGTCCCGACGTCGCGCGCGACGTCGGCCGCAAGGTTCTGGCCACTTACATGACGCTGGAGAATTATGTTTCGAACTGGCGGCGGCTCGGTTTCACCGAATCCGATTTCGCGAACGGCGGCTCGGACCGTTTCATCGACGCGATGGTTGCGTGGGGCGACGCAAAGGCCATCCAGGCGCGAATCAGGGAACATTGGGATGCCGGCGCCGATCACGTCTGCGTGCAGGCGCTGAGCCGCGAAGCCGGCGATAATCCTCTTCTGCTCTCGACTGATTTGAAAGCGGTGGAGGCGGCGGCGGGCGCTTGACGCCCGCTTATTCCGCCGCCTGAATCCGCTTGCCGCGCGGCTGCAGCAGACGCCCCGTGCGCTCCAGTTTGCCCCAGCCGACGCTGGAGCCGCGGATCGCCATGATCAACGCCTTGATCGCCGTCCAGTACAGGATCTGGCGATAACAGAAGCGCTGCACGACAACGAGCGGCAAGAGCTTCCAATCGCGGTCGTGATCGACCGCGAAGCCGACGGCGGCGTTGAGCAATTCGATGATCTGGAACGTCGCGTAGAAGATCAGCGCGAAAGCCAATCCTGACGGCATGGGTTCTTCGGGATGCATCGCCATGGTGGAGAATCCGCCGACCAGGCTGAACACCATCAGGATGTCCATGAGCGGCGACACCAGCGGAAACAACACCTGGAACACCGCCACGTTTGGAATCACGAAAAAGCCGAGGCCGGGAACCTTGTGATCGAACGTCGCGTCGCGATGTTTGAACACCGCCTGCAACGTGCCGTACATCCAGCGAAAGCGCTGTTTGACGAAAGGCTTCAAGGTCTCCGGCGCTTCGGTGCGCGCCACGGCGCGGGATTCGTACACGACCTTCCAGCCCGCGCGCAGCAAGCGCATCGTGGCGTCGGCGTCTTCGGCCAGCGTATCGCTGGTGAAGCCGCCGATCTCCAGCAAGGCTGAACGCCGCCAGCCGCCGATGGCGCCGGGCACGACCGCGATCGCGTTCAACGCTTCGAACGCCCGGCGATCCAAATTCTGGCTTGTCATATATTCAATCGACTGGAATTTCGCGAGCAAGGTCACCGGATTGCCGACCTTGGCGTTGCCCGCCACAGCGCCCACGTCCGCATCGTGGAAACGCTGCGCCAGCAGGCGCAATGCATCCGGCGCCAACACCGTATCGGCGTCGATTACCACGACGATGTCGGAGTGCGAGGCCTCCACGCCGGCATTGATCGCGGACGCCTTGCCGCCATTGGGCTTGGTGATGAGACGCACGCGCGGATTGTTCGCGAACGCCGCGCGCACGACTTGCGCCGTGCCGTCTTTCGAACCGTCATCGACGACGATGATTTCAAAATCCGCCAGATCGGCTTCAAGCAACGAGTGCACGGTCGCGGCGACCACCTTTTCTTCATTGTAGGCCGGCACGATCACCGACACGCTCGGCGGCGCAAGATTATCCGCGGAATGATCGCGGCGGCGGCGGAACGCCTGAATGCCAGCGAACACAGACACAACGAGGAAGCGCACCGCGCCCAGGATCAGACCAGCGGCGAACAAGCCCGACATGATCTGGCCGAAGCCATGGATCATCGAGAAACCGGCATGTTCGGCCATCGCCACCGCCATATCCTGCGGCGGCAGCGCAGGCGCCAGATCGGCGCGCGAGACGCCCAGAAGGTCGTGCACCGTCACAAGCTTGAAGCCGCGCGCACGCAAACCGTCGATGATCTGCGGCAAAGCCGCGATGGTCTGTGTGCGGTCGCCGCCGGAATCGTGCAGCAGCACGACATTGCCTTTGCCCTCATCCACCTGCCGCAGCGTATTGTCGATGATCTGCTGCACGCCCGGGCGACGCCAATCGCCCGGATCGATATGCAGCGAAATTGTCGTGTAACCGAGACTGGTCGCCAGTTGCAGCACCCGCGCGTCGTCGATGCCGAGCGCTTCGACGTCCTCCGCATAAGGCGGCCGGAACAGCAGCGGCTGCACGCCAAGCTCTGATTCCAAGAGACGCTCGGTGGCGTTCAACTCAAACCCGGCCTCGGCCTTCGGCATCTCGCCGATATTCGGGTGCGTGTAGGTGTGCGAGCCAATGTCATTGCCTTCACGCCAGACCCGGCGCAGCAAGTCCGGATCTTCATTTGCGTTCTCGCCGATCACGAAGAACGTGGCGTTCACTTTCTTCGCTTTCAGGATATCGAGAATCTGCGGCGTCCAGCGCTTGTCCGGCCCATCGTCAAAGGTCAGCGCGATGAGCTTTTCCTTCGGCTTGCCCCAACGTTCGATCGTCAGGCCCGTTGGCAGTTTTGAAATCGATTCGCCCACGATCAGGTTATCGGCGTCGTTCACCTGAAAGGTCCGCGCGCCCTGCGCCGGATCGTGCGTGATGCGCAGCACTTCGCCCTGACCGTCATACACAAGGTCGTAACCGGCGGTCATGCTTTGCATGGCTTGCGCGGCCGGCGCATCCGGCGTGCGGCCATGCGCGAAGAAGGTCCAGATGCCTGGATCTTCCGCGCCCAGACGCCACAAGGCGATTCCAGCGGGATGCATGGCGAGCGCGGCGGCGGTCTGGTTATAGGCGCTGGCCGCATCGAGGAACCAGACCTGGTGCGGTTTTCCGTCATCGTCGGAATAAGCGAAACTGGAGTTCAGCGCATTCGGATCGAATGCGATCGGCGCGCGGGAATCCTGCGCGATCTGCCAGGCCTCCTGCACCGTCACTTCGTGCGCATCATGTTTCTCCGGCCAGTCGTAGCCGTAAGAGCCGATTGCGATGACGAGCTTTTTGGATGGCAGGTCTGCGAAACGCTTGTCCAGAATGTTTTCAAACCAGCCCTGGCTGGCGATCGGGCCCGCCGGATTATTCACGGCGTGCTCGTCATACGCCATCACGAGCAAATGATCCGCGGAGGCCGCGATCTTGCGATACGGAAAATCGTCGTCGTCCGCCGGCGTGGAGACGTCCAGCATCTTGCCGGCGGCATGCAATTTCGTCGCCAATTGATCGACGAACCCCGCGTAATCGTTCATCGCCTCGGGCGGCACTTGTTCGAAGTCGAGACTGATTCCCGCATCCTTGTTGCGCACCACGTAATCGGAAACGCCTTGCACGAAACGGGCGCGCGCCTGCTGCGAACGCAGCAAGGTTAGCGTGGCTTGCGAATTCCAGTTCTGCGCCGTGCTGTTGAAATTGCTGATCAGCGGCGTGACCCTTAAATGCGGCGCATTGGCTTTCAGCCATTGTCGGTCATGCTTCTCGCGCGGCGCGTTGTTCTGCAGGATTTCGCCTTTGTCGTTCGCGAGCTGCAGCCACTCCGCCGCCAGAACATCGAGTTTGCTGGCGTTGCGCTTGAGCGAGACGAAAGAATTGTCGTCCCAATCCACGAAAAAGCCGTAACGCAAGGCGGCGCCGGCTCGCGCATTTCCCGCCATCGGCCGCAAGTGCACCTTCGGTTCACGCAAGCCTTGCGGAGCCTTGGCGGGTCTGAAGCGATGGATCTCATCGTGCAGCGTCGCCGGCTTTAAAAGAGGCGCGGTCACCGCCCCCCACACCAGGACGCCCAGCAATAAGAGGATCGCAGTGGCGACGCCGCCGCCGATCCACTGCGCCGCACGCCAACGCCGCCCGTGCGGGTCGGCGAAAACCGCTTGATGATGGGACATGAAGGGGTGCTCGCTCAGGGCCTACCAACGCCGCGCTTTGAATGCGCGGCGCATCAGCTGATAGACCCCCGGGCTTTGGCCGGACGTGCGCCAACCTTACAAATATTCAGGAATGGGCCTGCACGGGCCTATAGCGGCGCCTGCTACGTCAATTGCTTCAAATTCGTCGTATATGTGTGCTGTTCGATCAGCGATTGAGCGCGCCGCGCATGCGGTTCGGACGGCGCATCCAATCGAACCAGCCGGGTGCAGACGGCTTCTGGTCCCGGTTCAGGTGTACGTTCAGAACGATCGCCAGGCCGGACATCACCGTGATCATCGCGGTGCCGCCGTTTGAGATCAAAGGCAGCGGCACGCCCACCACCGGCATCAGCCCCATCACCATGCCCGCGTTGATGAAGACGTAGGAGGCCAGCATCGCCGTAACGCCGCCCGCGGCCAGTTTGCCGAAGGCGGACCGGCTGCGCTGCGAGATGGACAGACACAAGGCGATCAGCACGCCGAACAAGGTGATGACGAAAGCGGTGCCGACGAAGCCGAATTCCTCGCCGATGATCGTGAAAATGAAATCGGTCTGTTTTTCCGGCAGGAAGTCGAGCTGGCCCTGGCTGCCCTGCATGAAGCCCTTGCCCTCGAAGCCGCCGGAGCCGATCGCGATCTTGGACTGGGCCACGTGATAGCCGGCGCCGAGCGGATCGAGATCGGGATTGATGAAGGTTAGAATCCGCTGACGCTGATAATCGTGCAGCACGAAGAAGAACGCCGCCGGCGCCGCCGCCAGCCCGACCATGGTCGCCATGATGATGTAGCGCCAGCGCAACCCCGCGAGAAACAGCACCGCGCCGCCCGCCAGGATCAGCAGAATCGCCGTGCCGAGGTCAGGCTGGTGCATGACCAGCGTCGCTGGCGCCGCGATCAGCAGAGCGGGCGGCACCATGCCCCATATCTCGCTCAGGATGTTGCGCTCGCGCGGGCCCTGATATGAGTGGAAATAGGACGCCAGCGCCAGGATCAGCGCGATTTTCATGATTTCCGACGGCTGGATCTGCAGCGGTCCGATACGCAGCCAGCGCGTGGCGCCCAGGATCGTCTCGCCGTGCACCTCGACGCCGACAAGCAGCAGCAGCGCGAGCACATAAAGCGGCGCCGCCAGCGCCCGCCAGAAACCCAGCGGCAAAATCGCCGCGCCCAGCATGACCGGGAAGAACATCATGAAGCGGACGAGGTGATTGCCCGCCCAGGGCGCCCAGCCGCCCTGATGCGTCGCCGTGCCTGGCGCCACCGAATACAGCATCGCGGTGCCGATGGCGGTGATGATGCAGGCCACAAGGATCAGGGTCCAGGGCAGACGCCCGATACGCTCGGGGACGTCGTCGATGCTGAAGGCGCGCGACGCGGAGACGGGCGGCAGCATGCTCATGCCTTGCCCTCCTTCTTGGCGCCCGGCTGCGCGGCGGCGATGCGCGTGAACGCCGGCAGCGCCACCGGGTTCTTCAGGATCACCTCGTGCATGATGTCGCGCGCGATGGGACCGGCCACCTTCGAGCCGCCGCCGCCATGATCGACCACCACGGAACAGGCGTAGCGCGGATTGTCGTACGGCGCGAAACAGACGAACAGCGCGTGGTCGCGCATCGCCCAGGGCAGATTGTCGTTGGAGATGACGCCGCCCGCGCGCTCGCCCGCGGAAATGTTGCGCACCTGCGCGGTGCCCGTCTTGCCCGCGATCTGCACGCCCGGAATATTGATCTGCCCGGCCACGACGGCGGTGCCGCCCGGTTCGTTGCACACGGCCCACATGCCTTCCTGCACGCGCTTCAGCGCATCCGCATTGACGCCCATCGAAACAGGCGGCTTCGGTTCGGCGGAGGCGACCTTGCCGCGTTCGCGATAAAGGCGCGGATAAACCGCGCGGCCGCCATTGGCGATGCGCGACGCCATCACGCAGAGCTGCAGCGGCGTGACGATCAGATAACCCTGGCCGATGCCGTAGGAGAGCGACTCGCCTGGATTCCACGGCGCCTTGCGCTTTTTCAGTTTCCAGGCCGAATCCGGCACCAGCCCTTTGGAAACGTCGGAAATGCCGAGGTCATAGGTCTGGCCAAAGCCGAACGCGCGGGCCACGTCGGCGATCACGTCCGGCCCGGTGCGCCGCGCGACTTCGTAGAAATAGCAGTCGCAGGAATTCTTGATGCCGCCGTGCAAATCCTGCGGGCCGTGGCCGCCGCGTTTCCAGCAATGGAACACCCGCGAGCCGAACGGGTAATACCCGTTGCACGGTACACGCTCTTTCGGATCCATCACGCCGGCTTTCAGGCCCGCCAGCGCGGTCATCATCTTAAAGGTGGAGCCCGGCGGATAAATGCCCTTCACCGCCTTGTGATAAAGCGGCTTGTGGTCGTTGTTCAGAAGCTCGCGATATTCGTCGACCGGAATGCCGTTGACGAAATGGTTCGGATCGAAACCGGGCGTCGAGGCGCAGACGATCAAATCGCCCGTATAGATGTCCATGATCACGGCGGAGCCGGAATTGTCGCCCAGACGCCGCGCGGCGAATTCCTGCAATTCGGCGTCCAGCGTCAGGATGACGTCCTGTCCGGGGATCGGCTCGCGGGTCAGCCGCAAGAGATCGTCATATAACGGACTTTCGGGCGGCAGCGCGATTTCGCGTCCCGCCGCGTTGACGATGCGTGCGCGCTGTCCGGCCACGCCGCGCAGTACGTCCTCGGCGCCTTCCTCGATGCCGGATTTGCCGATGCGCATCGCCGGGTGTTTCAGGAGACGATCGTCCTTGGCCTCTTCCGCGTTCGCCTTCTGCACATAGCCGACGATGTGCGAGAACAAGGGCCCGCGCGGATAGGCGCGCACCTGGCCCGCTTCGGCGCGCACATTTGGAATTTCCGGCAGGTACAGATTGACCTTAGCGAATTCCTCCCAGGACAGATCGTCCACGAGCAACGGATCGGACGGCCGGTCGAGCGCCACGGCCCCCTCCACCAGCGACCATGCGCGTTGCGCATCGAAGGGCAGCACCGCCGTGATGCCGTCGATCGCTTCGAGATGCGTGCGCAGGCCGCGGCGGCGGAATTCCGCGATGCCGAGCTTCTTCATGAGATCGACGCCCTTGCGGCTCGTCGACAGACGCTGCGTCAAAGCCGCGACGGCCGCCGCGCGTTGCTGATCCGTGGCGTCCTTGGTCGACTTGATCAGCGTGAGAAACGCGTCGGTCTCCGCCGGGTCGAGCCCGATGCGCACCGCCAGACGCTCCGCGGATTCCCGAACGGATTCAGGCTGCGGCTTGTCGACCGCCGATACGATCAGGCGGAAATCGCGCCGGTTCACAGCCATGGGCACGCCAAAGCGGTCGTAGATGATGCCGCGCGGCGCCGGAGTCAGGTCGAAATTGAACGTGTTCTGTACCGCGCCCTCTTCGTACGTCTCGCGCTCGAACAATTGCAGATTGGCCAGACGTGCGATCAGCGTGGCCCAGCCGGCGGCGCCAACCATGCCCAGCACAAATGCCCGGCGGCCGAATATCGAACGTTCAATATCGTCGGATGAACGCATGGCTTCGTTCCGAAATTAATAAACCTCGCGCCCTTTGGGCGGCGAGAACAAAAACCCCGCAAACGGCGTCAGCATCGCCGTGAGCAACAAGGAAATAGAGAAGGCGCTCAGCGGCGGCATCGTCCCCAGCGAAAAGCCTGCGGTGATGATCGCCAGCGACGCACAGGCGATCAGCGCCAAAGCAGCGGCGATCGCGCGCGCCAGAGCGGCGTTTTCGGACAGTCCCGCCGGCACCGCCAGGGCCGCCGCATAAGCGCCGACATAAGCGAAAGGCCAGAGGCCGAGCGGCCCGCCGCTGATCGTGTCCTGCAGCAGTCCCAACGCGAACAGCACCAAAGCGGAGCGCACCGACGGACCGCCGCGCGACCAGCCATAGGCCGCCCAGAGCGGGCCCAGCGGCCAATAGCCGGGATCCAGCAGGTGCGACAGCGGGCTGAGCTGCGCGAACAGGTACAGCACAACGGCGCCCACGGAAAACCAGAAGCGCGTCGAATCGTCCGTGGTGCGGGCGAAACTCATTCGACGCCGCCGTCCCGCGTGCCGGGGTCAACCGGTTCGTTCGACGGCGGCGGCACGATCACCGGCGCCGCCGGTTTCGGTTTTGGCGCGGGCGCAGCGGCGGGCCGCGCGGCCGGAGCCGCCGGCGCTGTAGCCTCGACCGGCGCCCCCAGCGGCCTGGAAAGGACGCGGTTGCGCGCGGCGGCGTCCTGCAGCGCCGTCTCGGCGTTCGCGTCCAAAGGCGCGATTTCGACGTTCGGCAACAGACGCACGAAATCCGCGGCTTCAAGGTCCGCCGCCGGTCGCACACGCCAACGGACCGGCGAGGCGCCTGTTTTCTGGCCGCCGCCCATGGACAGAGGGCTCAGCTTTTCGCGCACGGCATAGCCGACTAGCACGCCGCGCGGAAACAATCCGCCGTCGCCGGAGGTCATGATCCGTTCGCCCGGCCGCAGACGCGAGGAGTCGGACATATAAAGCATCTCGGGCTGTTCGGAGCGGTCGCCCACCATGATGGCGCGCACACGGGAGGTTTCTCCCATCACCGGGATTCGGCTGTTGGGGTCCGTCAGCAGAAGCACGCGCGAGGACCGCTTGCCGACCGCCGCCACCCAGCCCACCAGACCGTATTCGTTGATCGCGGCGTAACCGGTCTTCACGCCCACGTCGGCGCCGGCGTTGGCGATGCGCGCCGCCGAAAATGGCCCCGCCGCTTCGCCGATCAGGCGGGCGGTCAGTCCCGTCGAAAGCAATTCAGGCGGCAAACCGAGCAGCGCCTCATAGCGCGCCAGACGTTCCACCCGGCCGTTCAGCTCCAGAATTTGCAAACGCAGCTGCGTATTCTCGCTCTCCAGCGTTTTCAGCGCCTTTGCGGCCTTGATGGAATCGCGCGCGGTTTCGGCGAATTTGTCGACCGGCTGCGTGGCGCGCGCGCTCAAGGCGACGGCGTCGTCGACCACATTGGAGAATTTCTGCGCGACGTCGTCGCCGGCCACGCTGGCGCCGGGGCCGCCTGGCGTCAGCCGTCCGCCGCGCACCGCGACAAGCGCCCCCGCGACAGCCAGTAACGCGAGCACGAACAACATGCCGCGCCCTCGTCCGCGCGCGTTGCCGCGCCACCGTCCGCGTGCGCCGATCGCCATGAATCCGTCTCGCCTTTCTGGCCCTAAAGCTTGCCCGCTCGAAGGGGATTCAAGCGGGCAAAGACATCCAAATTATGACTGCGCCGTCATGTTCCGGCCCACCCGATCAAATATCCGGGGCCAGAACGTGGCGCATTTCCTTGAGGTTTTCCAAAACCTTGCCGCAGCCCAGCACAACGCAGCGCAGCGGATCGTCCGCCAGCGTGACGGGCAGGCCCGTGCGGTCGCGCAAAATCTCGTCCAGGTTCCGCAACAGCGAACCGCCGCCCGTCAGCATGATGCCGCGATCGACGATGTCCGACGCCAGTTCCGGCGGCATGGCTTCCAGCGCCGTCTTCACCGCATCCACGATCTGCAGCACAGGCTCCGACAAGGCCTCGGCCACCATGGCTTCGGTGATGACGATTTCCTTCGGGACGCCGTTCATCAGATCGCGGCCCTTGATCTCCATCGTCATGCCTTCGCCCTCGGCCGGAGCCATGGCGGTGCCGATTTCCTTTTTCACCCGCTCGGCGGTGGTTTCGCCGATCAGCAGGTTTTCAGTGCGGCGGAGGTAATTGATGATGCTTTCGTCCATGCGGTCGCCGCCCACGCGCACGGAGCGCGAATAGACGATGCCGCCCAGAGACAGCACCGCGACTTCCGTGGTGCCGCCGCCGATATCGACCACCATCGAGCCCGAGGGATCGTTGATCGGCAGACCGGCGCCGATCGCGGCGGCCATGGGTTCTTCGATCAGATGCACCTGGCGCGCGCCGGCGGCGTTCGCGGATTCCAGAATGGCGCGGCGCTCGACGGCGGTGGCGCCGGAAGGCACGCAGATCACGATTTTCGGCGCGATGAAGGCGCGCCTGTTATGCACTCGCTGAAT
>CAYNCS010000014.1:0-18643 GCA_964395875.1 uncultured Caulobacteraceae bacterium
GTCTACAAGAACTTTGTCCATATGGGCGTTGCCGTCGGCACCCCGAACGGTCTGGTGGTTCCGGTCGTGCGCGATGCCGACCAGAAGAGCTTTGCCCAGATCGAAAAGGAAATCGCCGAGCTGGGCCTGCGCGCCCGCGACGGCAAGCTGACCATGGCGGAAATGCAGGGCGGCACCTTCACCATCTCGAACGGCGGCGTCTATGGCTCGCTCATGTCCTCGCCGATCCTGAACCCGCCGCAATCGGGCGTGCTCGGCATGCACAAGATCGAAGAACGCCCGCGCGTGGTGAAGGGTGAAATCGTGGCGCGCCCGATGATGTATCTGGCGCTTTCCTATGACCACCGCATCGTGGACGGCAAGGAAGCGGTGACCTTCCTGGTGCGCGTGAAGGAAGATCTGGAAGATCCGGAACGCATGCTGCTCGACATCTGATCGGCGGGCCCGTGATGGACGTCGCCGAGGCGGAGCAGATCGTGGGTTGGGGATTTCGCGGCTTCGGCGCGCTCTATGCCGTCGGCGGCGCGTTCGTCGTCAACAATATGCGCACCATGCTCTTTCTGTCGCGCTCCATCGATAAGCTCGAACAGATGATGCGCGAGGCCGATCAGCCCAGTCTCCTCGCCAATGATCCTGAGGATCGGGGAAGGTTCTGGTGGCTTCTGGCGGGCGGCGTGCTGACGTTCCTGACGGGCGTCGCGATGCTCGCCGGATCGCGCCTGAGCATCTATTTGCTGCTGGCGATGATCGGGCATCAGGCGATGTATCTGGGCCGTCAGCATCGCCGGATGCTCGCCGCGCGCGACGATTTTCAGGCCGAGGACGCCGCGCCCGCGCAATCGACCTGGAACGCGTTCGGCTGGACGTTTCTGGTGTTCGGCGTGGCGCTCTATCTGGCGTATCGCGGCGTGCTCAAATAAGCGCCGGAATTTTGTGTGTGTTGAGGTGAAGCGATGAGCGAAGTGTTCGATCTGGTGATCATCGGCGGCGGACCTGGCGGCTATAATTGCGCCATTCGCGCTGGACAATTGGGGCTCAAGGTCGCCTGCGTGGAAAAGCGCGGCGTGCTGGGCGGCACCTGCTTGAACGTCGGCTGCATTCCCTCGAAGGCGCTGCTGCACGCTTCCGAACTTTACGATACGGCGAAGACCAAGTTTTCGTCCTTGGGCATTCTGGTCGATGCGGTGCGCGTCGATCTGCCGAAAATGATGAGCCAGAAGGAAGAGGCCGTTGGCGGCCTCACCAAGGGCATCGAATTCCTCTTCAAGAAAAACAAGGTCACCTACATCAAGGGCGCCGGCCGCATCCTTGATCCGCAGAATGTTGAAGTGACGGACGCCAGCGGCGGCAAGTCCGTCCTGCAGACCACGAACATCGTGATCGCCACCGGCTCCGAGCCCGCAGGTCTTCCTGGCGTGGAGATTGACGAACAGCGCGTGGTCACCTCCACCGGCGCTTTGAGCCTTGAGAAAATTCCGGCGCGCATGGTCGTGATCGGCGCCGGCGTGATCGGGCTGGAGCTGGGCTCCGTGTGGAAGCGCCTGGGCAGCGACGTCACCGTGGTCGAATATCTCGACCGCATCTGCCCCGGCATGGATTCGGAAATCGCCAAAGCCTTCCAGAGGACTTTGCAAAAGCAGGGATTCAAGTTTGAACTTGGCCAGAAGGTCACCGGCCTGGAAAAGACGAAAAGCTCGCTGAAGCTTTCCTACGAACCGGCATCCGGCGGTGCGGCGAAGACGCTCGAAGCCGATGTGGTGCTGGTCGCCATCGGCCGGCGTCCGTACACGGAAGGGCTGGGGCTTGAAAATGTGGGCGTGAAGCTCAATCCGCGCGGCTTCATCGAGGTCGATCACTGGAAGACCAGCGTGCCGGGAATCTGGGCCATCGGCGATTCCACGCCGGGGCCGATGCTGGCGCACAAGGCCGAAGAAGAGGGCATCGCCGTCGCGCAATTGATCGCGGGCAAATGGGGCCACGTGAATTACGACGCCATCCCAGGCGTCGTGTACACGCACCCGGAAGTCGCCACGATCGGCAAGACGGAAGAAGAGCTGAAGGCGGCGGGCGTGGCCTACAAGGTCGGCAAGTTCCCCTTCATGGCCAATTCGCGCGCGCGCACCAATCACGATTCCGAAGGCATGGTGAAGGTGATCGCCGACGCGACGACTGATCGCGTGCTTGGCTGCCACATGATGGGCCCGGGCGTCGGCGAACTGATCGGCGAAGTGGCGCTGGCGATGGAGTTCGGCGGTTCGTCCGAAGACATCGCGCGCACCTGCCACGCACACCCGACTTTGTCCGAAGCTGTGCGCGAGGCGGCCAAGGGCGTCGAAGGCTGGACGATGCAGTCCTAAGGGCCGCGCCGCTATTCTATAATCACCGGAAAGTTCACCGAATTGGCGATGAAGCACAGCTCGTGCGATTCGTGATGCAGGTCCGCCAGTTGCTCCGCCGACGGCTCTGTCCCTGCAAACACGATCTGCGGATGCAAGGTGACGGAGCCGAGCGAATAGCGTCCGCTCTCGTGCTTCACCAGACCGCCTTCGGCGTTGTCGATATAGGAATCGATCACGAAGCCCGCGCGCCGCGCGATATCCAGAAACGTCAGCATGTGACACGAGGACAAAGCGGCGATCAGCAATTCCTCAGGGTCCGCCGCCGCTTCGACGGACAAAGGCGGGCGCACAACGCTGGGCGAGGATGAGCCGGGGATCGAGACGCCGCCGTCAAAAATTACCAGATGGCCGCGCGAGTATTGGCCTTTAGCGAAGTCCTTTGCGTCCGCTTCTCGCGTCCATTCGATTTTGGCGGTGTGCGTGGCCATAAAAGCTCCTTCAGGCGGCGCTCATTATGTGGCGCAGCGGCGTGTGCGCCGCAAGGCCGGCGGCCAAGCTGCGGCGCGTCACTCGAACGGAATCCGCTTTTCGATATCCGCGAAGGAGACGATCTTGAAGTTCGGCGCCGCTCTGGGTTTGGTGTTGTCGCCGTCTTGAACCACGACGACGCCCAGCGGCGCATCGACGCCGAAATCGCCCGCGGCGGCGGCGAGGCCCAGCCCGCCTTTGACGCCGTCGGCTTTCTTGCCGTTGGTGACGTTTACGCTCACCCAATAATGGTTTTTCGGGCCGCGGTCATAGAGCGCGATCTTTGCGTCCGGACCGTAGCTCGCCATCAGCAAGCCATAACCGTCGCCGGCATAGGTGCTGACGGCGCTCACCGGATAGGCCAGCCGTCCGCCTTCGGACTGCACCGAATCCACTAAGGTGCGCGGCCCTTTGATGTCGGCCGCATCCACGCGCCAGATTCCGCGCGCGGTCTCGCTCAGGTACAGCGCGCCGGTTTTGTCGTCGACGGCGCAGGATGAAATCTCGGAGGGAAACTGCGTCTCCGCCATCTTGATGCCGGTGACGTCGCGCCACGGATCGAGCGCCAAAGTCCAGGCGTGCACGTCGCCGGCCTTGCCCGCCGCCACCATGACGAAATCGGCGCCCGACTGGCTGAGACAGACGGCGCTCATATCCTTGATCTTGGTGCGGATGCGCCCGCGTGGTTTGGGATCGGCGAGGCCGGTCTTCGGGTCGAGCTTGTAGAAGACGATGGAGCGATCGGAATTGTCCGTGGCCGCCAAAATGGCGCCGTCGCTTTCGATCCAGGTGAAGTAGTTGCGCACGTCCACAGCACGCGGCGCCTTCAGCCCGAGGCGCTGCAGGATGGCGCCGTTCAGATCATACACTTCAAGCTCGCCCTGCGGCTGCGCGCCGATGATGCGGGCTTTGGTTTTGTCCTGCGGGTTCCAGATCGCGGCGCCGTGCGCGCTCTCGCCTTGCGCGCCGTTCACCTGCGTCTCGCGCAAGGCCGGGACTTTCTGAACTTGCGCCCTGCCGGGTTCGGCGGCGGGGCTGGGGGACGCGACGGCCAGCGCCATCATCATGTGCGCCATGTGGTTTCGCATCTCGTTCCCCAGTCCCGTTCAGTGCCCGCCGTGCTCGCCTGCGAATGGGTCGGGCAAGTCGTAAGACCGGCCGCAAAATTCGCAGCGCGCTTTGATCCCGCCGTCGGCTTCACGCATGTCCGCCAATTCTTCAGCCGAAAAACGTGACAGGATTGCGATCAAACGTTCGGCATTGCAGGTGCAGCGCTCGTCCAGCGTCTGCGCTGCGGCCAGGCGCACGCCCTGTTCGTGGAACAGGCGGAAGAGAAGCCGATCGGCCGTCAGCGTCGGATCGGTGAGTTCGTCCGCGCCGGTGGTCTCGAATTTCGCCAGCGCTTCCTCCCAGGCCGCTTCGCCGCCGCCGCGCGCATCATCGTCCGCCATGCGCTGCAGCAGGGCCGCGCCCGCGCGCCAATAAGGCTCGGAACCGGCCACATAGGCTTCCGCGATCGCCAGCACGATGCGCGTGGGAATCTGTTCGGATTGCAGGAAGTAGTTTTCGGCGCAGTCCGACAGATGTTCGCCGTCCAGCGGCGTCACGCCCTGATAGCGCTCCATCTCATCGCTCTGGTCCAGCGTCATGGAAAACGCGCCTTCGCCGAGAAGCTGCCGGATATTAGCGCGGCGCGGCGGCTTTGCGCCGAATTTGGCGTCGAACGCGTCGCGGTCGAGCTTGGCGTAACCGCGCACGCCGCCCGCGCCCTGGCCGTCGTCAGCGCGATATTCGGCCACGACGAATTGCACCGGACCGTTGCCTTCGGCCTGCAGGATCATCCGGCCGGTGACTTTCATCGCCGAACCGATCAGCGCGACCAGCGCCACAGCCTCGCCGACCAGAGCCGCGACAGGCTCGGGATAATCATGCCGGCGCAGGATCGGATCCACCGTCTCCTTGCCGAGACGCACGATGCGTCCGCGCACGGGCTGACCATCGATCTGGAAGGCGGCGGCGATGTCGTCCGGCCCGCTTTCAGGAAAAGTGGACGCCGGTTTTCCGTCTGATAGCGGGCCAGCTTTATTATTCATCGTGTTTCCGAACGTAAAACCGGTTTCCAACTTTACTGGAAACACGATGGGGCGTGGCGCCGTCGGGCTTCACGCTTCCAGGCACCACTTCAAGATCGCCTTTTGCGCATGCAGGCGGTTTTCCGCCTCGTCGAAGATCGCCGATTGCGGGCCGTCGATCACGTCCGCCGTCACTTCCTCGCCGCGGTGCGCAGGAAGGCAATGCAGGAAGATCGCGTCCTTCTTCGCCTTGCTCATCAGCTTGGAATTGACCTGGAACGGCGTCAGCGCCTTCAAGCGTTCGTCGATGTCGACGTCGCCCATCGAGACCCAGGTGTCCGCGACGATGACGTCGGCCTCGGCCACGGCCTGCGCGGCGTCGCGGAAGATGTCGATGCGGCCTTGCTCGGCGCGGGCGCGTTCGACGTCCAACGGGTCGCAGTCATATTCGGCCGGCGCGCCGATCGCGAGGCGATAGCCGAATTTCGGCGCGGCGTGGATGAAGCTGGAGCAGACATTGTTGCCGTCGCCGACCCAGGCGATCGTGGCGTCCTTCAGCGAGACGCCGCGTTCCTCCAGCGTCTGCAGGTCCGCCATGATCTGGCAAGGATGGCTTTTGTTCGTCAGGCCATTCACCACCGGCGCGCTTGAGTGCTTCGCGAATTCCTCGATCGAGGAATGCTTGTTGGCGCGGATCATCACCGCGTCGACATAACGCGACAGAACGCGCGCGGTGTCCTCGATGGTTTCGCCGCGGCCCAATTGCATGTCGCCGGCCGATGCGACGATGGAGCTGCCGCCCAATTGCCGGATCGCCATGTCGAAAGAAAATCGAGTGCGCGTTGAGTTCTTCTCGAAGATCATCGCCAGCGTACGGTCTTTCAGCGGCGCGTCCTTGTCCGGACGGCCTTTGGGCGCGCCGTTGCGCGCCTTCTTGCGCGCGTGCGCTTCGTTCAGGATGGCGCGCAATTCTTCCTTTGGGTGCTTCCAAAGGTCGATGAAATGATGGGTCATCAGGCGGCCCTTTCAGACTTGGCGGCCGTTAAAGCGTCGTCGATCTTCCCGACGGCTTCGCGGATATGCTCTTCGGTGACGATGAGCGGCGGGGCGAAACGGATGACGTTGTCGCCCGCCACGCCGATCAGCAGCTTGTGCTCGCGCGCGATCTTCTGCACGTCGCGCGGCGCGCCCTTGATCTTCAGGCCCCGGAGGAAGCCCTTGCCGCGGGTTTCGACCACGAAGTCCGCGTGCCGGTCGGCCAGCGAGGCGAGGCCTTGCGTGAAGATCGCGGCGTTGCGGTTGATTTCTTCCAGAAAGCCCGGCGAGGTCATCAGGTCGAACGCGGCGATGCCGACGGCCATGGCCAGCGGGTTGCCGCCATAGGTCGAGCCGTGTGCGCCGAAGGTCATGCCCTTGGCCGCTTCCCGCGTGGCGAGGCAGCCGCCCAGCGGGAAGCCGGCGCCGATGCCTTTGGCGATGCACATGACGTCCGGCTCGACGCCCTCGATCCATTGGTGCGCGAAGAGTTTGCCCGAGCGGCCGAAGCCGCACTGGATCTCATCGTACATCAGAAGGATGCCCTGCGCGTCGCAGAGCTGGCGCAAACCGCGCAGGAATTCCGGCGTCGCTGAACGGCAACCGCCTTCGCCCTGGATCGGCTCGATCAGGATGGCGGCCGTGGTCGGCCCGACCTTTGCCTTCACGGCCTCGAGATCGCCATAAGGGATTTTGGTGATGTAGCCGGGCAGACGCGGGCCGAAGCCCTCCAGATAGGAATCGTTGCCGGTGGCGTTCACCGCCGCGTAGGAGCGGCCATGGAAGGCGCCCTCGAAGGTGAGGATGTCGATCCGGTCCGGATTGCCGTTGGCGTAGTGATACTTGCGCGCCAGCTTCAGGGCGCACTCGACGGCTTCGGTGCCCGAGTTCGTGAAGAAGGCGACGTCGGCGAACGTGGCGCCGGCGAAGCGCTGGCCCAGCTCAACCTGGCCCGGCACCTTGAACAGGTTCGAGACGTGCCAGACCTTGTCCGCCTGGGCCTTCAGCGCGTTGACGATCTCCGGGCGGCCGTAGCCGAACGCATTCACGGCGATGCCGCCGATGAAGTCGAGATATCGCTCGCCCTTGTCCGTGTAGAGGTAAGGACCTTCACCCCGCTCGAAGATCTCGGCGGGATGCGCGAACAATGGCATCAACGGGCTATCCATGGGCCCCCTCTTTTCGTGCGCCGTACCTCTCCCTGCAGCTTCTTAAGGCTACTTCCGGCCCTCCCGGCGCATCATGGGCCGCGAAAAAAGGCGGCACAGTGACTGCGCCGCAGGCATCCGTCAATCGGATACTTTTCGCCCGTATTTTCAGCGGTTTCCGCCAATTTTGACGGCTTTCTCGCTTCAGCTCTTGAGCCGGTAGCCCGAAGCGATGACCTGACGGCAGGCGATGCAGAGCGCTGCGGACAGGATTCCGGTCACTAAAACGCCGGTCAGCAGGGGGCCGTCGGCCCGCCCGATGAAACCATAACGAAAGCCGTCGATTAGATAAAAATAGGGATTGAAGTGGCTCAGGGATCGGAAAGGTTCCGGCAAATTGTCGATCAGGTAAAACGTGCCCGACAAAAACGACAATGGCGTGATGATGAAATTGGTGATGGCTGCCAACTGGTCGAACTTCTCCGCCCAGATGCCGCTGAGCAGGCCGATGGCGGCCATCATGACCGACGCCGTCATGGCGAAATAGACCACCGCCCACCAATGCTGCGGCCAGACCCGTGCGAACGGAATTACGCAAATCGCCGAAACCAAGCCAACCACAAAACCTCGGGTGGCCGCGCCGCCGATAAAGCCCGCCGTCAACTCCCAGGGGGAGAGGGGCGGCATGAGGAAGTCCACAGAATTTCCCTGCATCTTGGCGATGGAGATCGAGGACGACGAATTCTGGAAGGCGTTGTTCAGGATCGCCATCATGATCAGGCCCGGGGCCAGGAAGTCCGTGTAAGCCGCTCCCAGGACAAGGGGATGGTTGCGGCCGCCAAAGGCCATCGCGAACACCATCATGAAGAGCAGCGTCGAGACGACGGGCGAGAGGACTGTCTGGATCGCGACCTTAAAAAAACGCCGAACTTCCCGTAAATACAACGTTTTAAGGCCAACAGGATTCCAGCCCTTGAATTGGCGGGTGGTCAAGGGGAGGGGCGCGGCCGCCGGCTCAAAGGCGGCGGAAGGGGCGGGCGAATTCATGCTGGTCCCAATGGGCGAAATCGAAGGACAGGCGCGAACCATAGAAAATGCGGTGCGCCGAGAAACTATAAATCGTCCGCCGACTCAGGTATTTGAAGGCCCAGATGTAGATTTTGTTTCGATCTAGGCGAAAGTGTGGACAGCTTTTATCCTAGGGATTGTGTCCCGCCTAAATTCTGCTACTATCTTTAGCGTCATCGCGGGGGCAAAAAGCGACCGCACCCCAATATATAGTGGGTCGAAGAAAATCGACTCCTTCAGCCAGCACGGGGGCCGGGCATGTGGACTGACGAACGTGTCGAACTTTTGCGTAAACTCTGGACCGAGGGCCTGAGCGCCAGCCAGATCGCCAAGCAATTGGGCGGGGTCACCCGCAATGCGGTCATCGGGAAGGTGCACCGCCTGGGCCTGCAGGGCCGGGCGACGCCGTCGCGTCCCGCGCGCCGTCCGGTGCGGATTGCGCGCCCGCGTCAACCGGCCGGGACCACGCCGGTCGCCGCGGGATCCATGGCGCTGCGCCAACGGCCAGCGCCCCGGCTCGTCGACGTCGAGCCGCTGCGGCTTGAAGACGGCGCCACCGCGAACGTCCTGACTATCCGCGACCGCATGTGTAAATGGCCGGTGGGCGATCCGGGCGACGCCAATTTCGGCTTCTGCGGACATCCTGTCCAGGATGGCTGCCCTTATTGCGCCGAACACGCCGCCGCCGCCTATCAGCCCGCCGCCCGCCGCAAGCAGCGCGGCGACGAAAGCAGCCGCCGGGAAGCCGAAACCCTGCGCTGGGCGCGTCTGGCGGCGATCTAGACCCATTTCCGGTGCGGGCGTTCAACGCAGCCGGGTAAATACGGATTCTAATTCGCAGACACAATTCGAGTCACCGAGGGGTGCGCCAAGGCGCACCCCTTTTGCGTGTGCGTAATGACGCACTGATACTGCAATTTTTAGGCATCTGATTTACTTAGCTTTGTGAGCCCCCATATAAAGTGGGCTATCGGCTGGGTGCGCCCTGTGGCGCAGAGGCCGCGCTTGGCTGGGAACTTATTGTCGTAATCCTGCCTTGGGGCTTTGGAATTCGGCAGGCGGCAGCCATCTGTGGTAAACAGGACCGCAACAAGAAGCGGAGCATAGGTATGGAAAGACATTTTCCCGCGACCGCGCGTGATTTGAGGCACGCCGAAGGCGTCGGCGGTCCGTTGCAGGACGCCGCTGAAATTGCCGCTGACGTGCTGAAGGCGACCGTCGCCGACGCGACCGAGCGGTTGCAGCCGACGATCGACGCCGCCGAGCAAAGCCTCGGCAAAGCCAGTCAGGTTGTGGTGGACAAGATTCGGGAGCGCCCGGTGACGGCCGCCGTCGCCGCGATGAGCGCCGGCCTCATTCTCGGCTTGTTGCTGTCGTCCCGCCGCAGATGATGTTGAAGCGTCCTGCTTTGCTGGTCGCCGCGGGCGGCGCCATCGCCGCGGCGTCGGGCCTCAGCGTCATTTCGCTCGGGTTCGCAGCGTTTGCGTTGCTGAAGCCGCTGGTCGGTCCTGCCGGGTCTTACGCAATCATCTCGGTCTTCGCCGCGATCATCGCCGCATTAGGCGCGTATCTCATTACGCACGAGCCCGACGACGGCGACCGCCGCATGAAAACGGATTCCGTGGCGCTGGCGCTGACGGATGTGATCCGTGCACGTCCGGGCGTGGCCCTGGGTGCGTCATTGCTGTTGGGATTGATTGCGTCAAAAAATCCGCGGTTCGCGATGGAAATGATGTCCTTCGCGCAGCGCCTCACGCAACCCCGGTAGCCCTGTAACGTCCAGCCGCGAGGCATTCGAACGTCTCGCTCGGCTTCGCGTTTTCATCCGCGTTCTGGGGCGCAGCGCCGCGCGTGTACAGAAAATAGAACATCCCGCCCACCGCCAGGACGAACGCGCCCAGCGCCGTGCCGGCGCTGACGGGAAACAGAAACATCGCGGCGCCGAACAGCACGCACACGATTCCCAACAACACGCCCAAGGCAGCCATCAGCAGGCAGGATGCAAGAACGAATCCGCAAAACGCCGCGTCTTGAAGCTGCGACGTCGTCGGCTTCGCTTCCATCGCCGCACGAAGTTTCGCCTGCACTTCGGCGACGGGATTGGGCGAACCCCGGCCGGCGCGCAGCGCCCCGGCGATCGCCTTGGCGTCTTCCGCAGTAATCGGACTGGCGAATTCCGGCGCCGCGCCGCGGGGCGCTTGCATTGCCGGCGCGGAAGCTTCGGTTGCGGAAGCCTCGGCGTCTGGGGTCTGCGCGATCGAGTTGAGAGCCACGGTCATCTCCTGCACGGGTTCCACGCGCTACGCGTTTAACGCCGTACGCTTTCGGCCAAGCCGCCGACTTGATCCGACTCGCCCAGCATCGCCCCAATAAAGAGATGAAGCAACCATAATCTCGCTTTATTGGGGTGCTTTGGACGGCCTTTCAGCGTCCAGCGACGCGGCTTCATGCCGCGACGCGATAATGGCGCGCCAATCGCTCTTCTTCACCGATTTTTGCACAGACTCGATCCCCGAGGCCCAGTGATCGAGCATAGTGCGGCGTGAGAATTCGTAGTCGGACGATGAATTATGGAATTCTTTCCGGCGGTTGATCAGCTGCACGATCGCCAGCGAGCGCTCCGGCCACAATTCCTCGAGGATCGCCGCCGCCGGATCCTTTTCGAATTCGGGCGGCAAGCGGTCCAGCAATTCGCGCAAGGCCGTCTTTGTCTTGTGAAGGCGCAGGTGCATGTCGGTATTGAACCGGGTGCGACTTGAGAAGCGGATGTCTTTTTCGCGCTCGGTGACGTCGAACATGGATTTCGGCAGTGGCCCGCGCGCGCTGAACAGATCGACCTGAAACACCAGAAGCGGATTGGTCTGATCTTCAGACAGCACGTAATCCAGCGGCGTGTTGGAGACGATGCCGCCATCCCAATAATATTTCTCGCCGATCTTGATGGGCGGAAAACCGGGGGGCAGCGCGCCCGACGCCATGATATGCTCCGGCCCTATCGTGATGTGGCGATTGTCGAAATAAACGAAATTGCCGGTTTCGATCTCCACCGCGCCGACGCTGAGGCGCACGCCGTTCTTCGCGTTGATCAGGTCGAAATCGACCAGGCGCTCCAGCGTTTCCCGCAAGGGCGTCGTGTCATAGAAGCCCAGATGCTCCGGCTCGCCGGATGGAAAGAGATAGGTGAAGGGCAGCTTCACGCTGAACATGCCGGGCGCGCCGAACGCGGAGGTCCACAGCGCGCTGGTCTCGTTGAACCAGTTACGCGGCTCGCCGCGTCCGATCAGGGGCTCGACCTGAAAGCCGGACGTCACCAATTCCCAAAATTCGCGCAGGCGTTCGACGCGCCTTTCCGGCGGATTGCCGGCGATCAGCGCCGCATTGACCGCGCCGATGGAAATGCCCGCCACCCAGTCCGGCGCGACCTTTTCCTTCTCCAGGGCTTCGAACACGCCAGCCTGGTAGGAGCCCAGCGCGCCGCCGCCCTGCAACACCAGCACCGTCCTGCAGTGGGCGGCCGGAGGGGTCTGTGCGGCGATTTCTGTCGTTGCGTCCATTCGACTTTCCCAGGCGGATGCGATCTTACATTTGAACACCCGGCGCCGCGATGCAGCAAGTGTTTGAGGAAATTGTAAGTCTGACAAAAAGCGCTGGCAGGTTTGCGCTCGCGCAAATGCAACGCTTGCGGGATGCGGATTAGATGCGGGTTCTTACATAGTGCGTGCGGGCGGGTTATTGATCCGCGCGCACGGAGGCGCATTCGCCGCTTCGCCGGGATTTGAGAGGACCGAAATGAAAAAGATTCTGTTCGCCGCCGCCGCGCTCCTCGCAGGCTGCTCTCAGCCGCAATCGGAAACGCAGACCGCCGCGGCGCCGGAAGCCGCACCCGCGCCCGCAGCGACGTCGCCGGCGTCCGGCGCGACCTCGCAATGGCTGCAGATCGCGCACGAAGCCAATGGCGGCGGCGTGTGGGTGAACCCGGCTTTGATCTCGACTGATCCGGCGACCGGCCTTACGGACGTGATCCTAAAGGTCGATCACGGTCAGCAACAGGCGCTGGACGCGTCCGGCGCGGCGAACACGCTCTATCGGGTCGAACGCGTCACCTTCCGCTTCAATTGCACCAACAAGACCTACGCTGTGGCCAAGCGCGAAGCCATCAACGCCAAGGAAGACGTGATCGACACGACCGACCTCAAGCTCGATGCGTCGTCCTACAAGCCCGTGGCGCCGAACGGCGTCTCCAGCGTGGCGGTGAATCAGGCCTGTCCGGCCAAGCAGCAATAAGCGAAAAGCATCTGGACATCTTATGTGCGCCGCTGCTTGCGGCGCGTTATGGAGTGGGGCTGCGTGATGAAATCCTGGTTTTCGAAAGTTGCGCGCGTTTTGGGCGTCGTTGCGATCGCGGCGGCGTTGGCCGGTTGCGGCGTCAACGCTATTCCGACCAAGGAAGAACAGGCCAAAGCCGCATGGGCCGACGTGCAAAGCCAGTATCAGCGCCGCGCCGATCTGATCCCCAATCTCGTCGCCACGGTGCAAGGCTACGCCAAGCAGGAAAAGGATGTGCTGGTTGCGGTCACCGAGGCGCGCGCCTCGGCGACGCGGCCGGAATTCGACGCCTCCACCATCACCGATCCTGCGAAGTTTCAGCAATTCCAGCAGGCGCAGGATCAGCTCTCCGGCGTGCTGGGGCGATTGCTGGCGATTTCGGAAAACTATCCCGATCTGAAATCGAACCAAAACTTCCTGGCCCTGCAGAGCCAATTGGAAGGCACCGAGAATCGCATCGCCGTCGCGCGGCGCGACTACAACGAAGCGGTACGCGTCTATAACACCGAGCTGCGCACGCTGCCCGGTTCGCTTTGGGCCGCCACCTTCTATCGCAGCAACAAACCCATGACGCCGTTCGCGGCCGCGGCCGGCGCGGAAAAGGCGCCGGAAGTGAAATTCTAAAAGGCTGATCGCAACGTGACGCGCTTTTTCGCGGTTCTTCTGGCGGCGTTTGCGCTTGCAAGCGCCGCCTTCGCCGCGCCGCAATTTCCCGCGCTAACCGGGCGCGTCGTCGACGCGGCGAATGTGCTGCCGGCTGACATGGAGCAGCGCATCACGGAAAAATCCGAAGCGCTGGAAAAATCCACCGGCCGGCAATTCGTGGTCGCCACGCTGCCGTCGCTGCAGGGCTACGACATCGCCGATTACGGCTATCAGCTCGGCCGGGCCTGGGGTATCGGCGAAGCGAAGGAAAACACCGGCGCGTTGTTGATCGTGGCGCCGAACGAACGGCGCGTGCGCATCGAGGTCGGCTATGGACTTGAAGGCGTGCTGACCGACGCGCTCTCCAACGTCATCCTGCAGCAGCGCGTGCTGCCGAAATTCAAAGCGGGCGATCTGCCCGGCGGCGTCGAGGACGGCGCGAACGCTGTGATTGATCAATTGCAGCTGCCGCCGGACGAAGCGAAAAAACGTGCAGCGGCGGCGGAAACGCCGGAAAGCCAGATTGACTGGGGCCTCGTCGTCTTTCTCGTCTTCTTCGCCTTGTGGTTCCTGATGGGCGCCACGCGCGCCAGCCGCTTTGGGCGGCGCGGCCGATTTGGCGCCGGCGTGCCGCCTGTCATCATCTGGGGCGGCAATGATTGGGGCGGCGGCCGTGGCGGCTGGGGTGGAGGCTCCGGCGGCGGGTTCAGCGGCGGCGGCGGCTCGTTCGGCGGCGGCGGTTCGTCGGGGAGCTGGTGAAATGCTGATCGCACAAGCCGATAAAGAGCGCATCGCGCAGGCCATCGAAGCGGCGGAGAAAACCACCAGCGGCGAGATCTATTGCGTCGTGGCGCGCGAATGCTCCGATTATCGCGTCGTGCCCGTGGCGTGGGCCGCCATGGTCGCGATGATCGCGCCGCCTTTGCTGGTGTTCTCCGGCGTGGATCTGGCGGCGCTGCCGCATTACGGCTGGAACGCGGGGCAGGGCGACGGCGCGCAGCGTGCGGCGTTCGTCTCCTATGCGCTGATCCAGATCACCTTGTCCGCTATCGCCTGGGTCGTCTTCACCATACCCGTGCTGCGCCGCGCGCTGACGCCGAGATGGCTGAAACGCGACCGCGTGCACCGCGCCGCACTGGATCAGTTCATGGCGCGCGGGCTTCAGCTCACGCGCGACCGCACGGGCGTTCTGATCTTTCTGGCCGAAGCCGAACATCAGGCGGAAATCGTCGCGGACGAAGGCATTCAGGCGAAGGTCGGGTCGGACGCCTGGGGTCCGCCGCTCGCCGAGCTGCTGCGTCTTGCGCGCAATGGGCAGCACGCCGAGGGGATTCTGGCGGCGATCCAGCAATGCGGCGCGCTGCTTGGCGAGCACTTCCCGCCGCGTCCAGACGATGTGGATGAACTCCCGAATAGGGTGGTGGAGATTTGAGACGCAATATCCCCACGCCGTCATCCTAGGCTAAGGCTTGCGCAGCAAGCCGCATGCCTAGGACCCATATCCGCAGCCGTTTGAGGTTATGGGTCCTAGGTATTCGCGCTGCTACGCAGCGCTCGACCTAGGATGACGGCGCGAGGCGTTTGTCCTGCGTGCTCTAGGCTCCCGCACGCCTCTGTGCTTCACTCCTCCCCAAGGGAGGACAAAAACAATGACAGCACGCGAAGCGTTCGAAGGCGGGGTCGCCGTAATCACCGGCTCGGGCAGCGGCATCGGCGAGGGGACGGCGCGGTACGCGGCCAGCCTCGGCATGAAAGTGGTGGTGTCCGACATCGCCGAAGACCGCATCGCGCGCGTCGCGGCGGACATCAACAAGGATGGCGGCAAGGCCATCGCGGTTCCGTGCGATGTGCGCGACGCCAAAGCGCTGGATCGTCTGGCCGACGCGGCCGAGAACGCGTTCGGCGACGTGACGTTCTTGATGAACAATGCCGGCATCGAAACCTTGGGCTTCGTTTGGGAGCTCTCCGCCGAAGCCTGGGATCGCATCCTGGGCATCAACATCAATGGCGTTGCGCATGGCGTGCGCGCCTTTGCGCCGCGCATGATCGCCAGCGGCAAGCCGGGCTATATCGCCAATGTATCGTCCGTGGGCGGCGTGGGCATGATGCCGACGCAGACGGCTTATGTGATGAGCAAGCACGCGGTGCTCTCGTTCAGCGAATGTCTGTCACTGGAAATGCAAGCCAAGGGCGCGCCGATCCATGTGGCGGCGATCCTGCCCGGGCCGGTGAAGACGCGCGTCTTCATCGACAGCCAGGTCGGCGGCGACAGGGATTTCGTCGAGGGCCAGCGCGCCTTCATGGAAAACATGATCGCCACCGGCCTCACGGGATTGCAGGCGGGCGAGATCATCCTGAACGGCCTCGCCGCGAAGGATTTCTGGATCACCACGCATCCGGAAATGCTGGCGCATCTGGTGAAGGAGCGCGCCGCCTATCTCACCGCGATGAAGGGCCCAGTTCTGCCTGAGGGGATGAAGAAGGCGCTGAGCGGGGGGTGAGCGCTCGGCCCAACGATCGCAGGATTTAGCTCTTCCCCTCCCCCTTGCGGGGAGGGGAAAGGGGTGGGGGTGACGTCCGGAATTGGCCCTAAGCGGACATTGTCGAGCGCTCGGTTCAAGTCGTAGTGTGTCGCCATGACTATGTACATCTGCTCAATGGACCATAGCCCAAGCGAGCAACTCGGGCCGGCAGATGCGTGGCACACAACGGCGCTTATATTATCGATATCCGGTCAACAGTGGAGCCGGGGAGACACGGTCGCCGAAGCAATGGGCGTTCAGAGCGGTCATCTAAAAAAGTGGAGTAAGTACAAACCGCACCAAAAGAAGCGATTTGAGACTGAGTTTTACAAGATGCTCGCGTCGTCATCGATGTACGTCGCCGCTATCAGTGCGCAGGCCTCCGCTATCGAATTTTCTTTTGATCACATGATTACTGAGCTTGGCCTCACCGGTTTGGTCACGCCAATTCAGCGAAACGGCAAACCTTACCTAGTGTTTGGCCCTTTCCTAAAACTGTCATCAGATGGTTCGACCACAGAAGTGCGATTTTCAGTCCTTCGTGCTCGCGCACTGCCTCTGATTTTCATTGCTCACTTCGTCGTCCGAATGCACCAAAAACTACTTTCTCAGCTGCATCAGGAAAACCCGGTTATCGAGTGGATGGATTGGCAAATCTCGGCAGACAAATTCGCGGGCGACCTTGAAGGAGAAATGAGTTCGCTTTTCTTTGCATTGATGGGACTTCTGCCACAGGAAAAAATAGTGAGCGGCAACCTTCGCGGTCATACGCATTTGGACGGAGACCAGGGTACTGCGCTTGCCGATAATATCGCGGGGATGTTGCGGGATGGGATTGCGTTAAATCCCGTGTCCCTTGATCTGACGCACGAGCAAGCACGCCTTCGCGAGGGCGCACTTTACTGGGAGCGCTGGTTGCCGAAGTAAACCGCCTCCAATGTCTGCTGTCGGCGAATAACAGACGTAGTGTTCTATAATCACCCCCACCCCTATCCCCTCCCCGCAAGGGGGAGGGGAAGAGCATGTCCTGAGGCGTGAGATGCCGTCGAGAGAAAAATTGCGCGTTACTTCGGCGCGATGCTGTCGATAAACTTCGCCAGCTTCTGATCGAGATCGCTCAGGCCGCCAGCATCGTGCGTGGTGAGCAGGACTTCCACGCGGTTATAGACGTTGAACCATTCGGGATGGTGGTCGGCCTTGTCGGCCCACAACGCCACGCGCGTCATGAAGCCGAAGGCCGCGTTGAAGTCGTCAAACTTGACCGTCCGCTGGATCGCATCGCGATCACCCGGCGCTTCGCTCCACAAGGGCAGGTCCTTGAGGATTTCGTCGGGCGTGAGCTTCTTAGAGAACGGCATGAAAACTCCAACGCGGCTCTAGTTAAATGTGCCGACCCATTTTATCCCGATTTGAGTTTTGAAACTCAAATCGGGAATGGGTCTTTTACTCCGCCGCCAGGGCGCGGGCGCCGCGAATGACGCGCCCAGGGCGGGCTTCGGTCGGCTGGTCGTTGCGGCGGATGATCTGCCCGTTGCAGATCGTCGCCACATAGCCCGTCGCTTCCTGATCGAGGCGCCGCCCGTTGCTCGGCAGATCATAGCGGATCACCGGCCCGTGCAAAGTCAAAGCGTCAAGGTCGATGACGTTGACGTCGGCTTTGTAGCCAGGAACCAGCTTGCCCCGGTCGAACAGCTGCACCGTCTCGGCGGTGGCGCCGGAGAGCTGCCGGACGACCTGCGGCAGGGTCATTTTCGGCCCCTTCCGGTCGCGCGCCCAATAGGTGAGCATGAAGGTCGGGTAGGAGGCGTCGCAGATCGAGCTGTAATGCGCGCCGCCGTCGCCCAGGCCCACGACGATGTTCGGGTCGTTCATGAGGGTGTAGAGCTCGTCGAGCTTGCCCTCATAGAAATTACCAAGCGTCGTGTAGAATTTCCCGTCGCCCTTGCCGCCATTCATCATGTGATCGTAGGCGACCTCTTCCGGACGGCGGCCCTGCGCCCGCGCCTGCGCGCCGACGCTGGTTTCCAAAGCGGGCTCGTAATTGGGCTTATCGCCCAGCGGGAAGACCCAATCCCAATTGCGCGTCATCATCGCCAGCGGGTGGCCGTTGCTGCCCGGTTCGTTGATCAGCGTCTCGCGGAACTTCGGATCGCGCAGCGTCGGCAATTGCTCGGCCAGCGGCAGCTTCGCCAGCGGCAGATAGGACTGGCACATGCAGAACGGATGGGTGGAGAGATCGAAGCCCGACACCATGCCGATCGGCCGCGGCAACACCTGACCCTTGATCTTCGCGCCGCGCGCATTGGCGTAGGCGATCTTTTCAACGGCGCTTTCCCAGGACTTCACACCGGCATTGCCGGTGCCGAGCGTGAACGTGGCTGGGCGTCCGGATTCCTTGACGACCGACAGAAAGATGTCGACCTCCTTGTCCCAGTTCACATCCGGGATATCGAGCACCATCTGCACGATGCCCTTGCCGGTTTCCTTCATGGCGCTGGCGATGGCGGAGAGCTCGGCGCGCGCTGCGTCATAGGTCGGGATGAGCGAGCCGTCCTTCATGCGGTGGAAGGACAGACGTGAAGTGGCGAAACCGACGGCGCCGGCTTCCAGCGCCTCTTTGGCGATGTCGTGCATGCGCTTGAGATCTTCGGGGGTCGCCGCTTCGCGGTTCGCGCCGCGATCGCCCATCGTGTACACGCGCAACGGACTGTGCGGCAGGAACGCGCCGACGTCGATGTCGCGCTTACGCTCTTCCAGCGCGTCCAGATATTGCGGGAAGGTTTCCCAATCCCACGGCAGGCCTTCGGCCATCACGACGTCCGGAATATCCTCGACGCCTTCCATCACCTTGATCAGCGTCTCGTGGTCCTCCTTGCGACAGGGCGCGAAGCCCACGCCGCAATTGCCGACGATCACGGTGGTGACGCCGTGCGAGGACGACGGCGACAGGCGCTCCGACC